>CAJFVK010000041.1 GCA_904420435.1 uncultured Oscillospiraceae bacterium | reverse complement strand
CCGGATATTCACCGCGCCCTCGATCATGTTCCGGCGGCAGCGGGACTCGCAGGGGTGCTCGCACACCAGGCCGCAGGCGCCGGGGAAGGGGTTGTCCTTCCGGATCAGGCGGACCGCGTCGGCGTACCGCCCGGCTCCCACCAGGGCGATGTAGCCGGGGATATCCACCCCGGCGGGGCACTGGGCCACGCAGGGCACCGGCTGGTCCAGGTTGCACAGGCACCGGCCGGTCTTGACGTGGGACTCATAGTCGTCCCGGAAGCCCCGGATCCCCTTGAGGACCATGTCGGCCGCCTCATAGCCGATGGCGCAGTCGGCGCTGTCGGAGATCACCTGTGCAGTGGTTTCGATAAAGTCCAGGGTTTCCAGGGTAGCTCTCCCCTCCAGCACGTCGCCGATCAGCAGCTCCAGCTGCCGCAGGCCCACCCGGCAGGGCACGCACTTGCCGCAGGTCTGGGCGTGGCACATCTTCAAAAACGCGGCGGCCAGATCCACCGGACACAGCCCCGGCGGGCTGGCGACGATGCGGTGTTCCAGGTCCCGGTAGAGAGATTCCACCACGGCCTGGGAGCCGCTGGTGGAATAGAATTCCAATCTGCTCATAGCGACCTCCAATTCGTCAGGATTTCTCCTTTTTTCTCACAAAATTATTGTAACGCAGTCCTCCGCCAGCCGCAAGGGAATTGTTAAAAAGAAAACGATTTCCGTTTGAATGCACAAAATCTTTTGGCTGGCTCCCGGTTCAACTGTCTGTTTTTCCCCCTTTTCGTGGAGTTTTCTGTCCCTATGCAGCAAATCCTTTGTTTCAAAGCAAAACAGATTATGGGGGTCGGCTGGCGATATTCCCCCGCTATCCGGCGATTCACTTCCCCGGTTCGCTGTTTTCCGCTCTCTGTGCCCGCCAGGTCGTTTCAAAACAAAGCAAAAAGAGGGGCTGCTGAAATTCATCAGTAGCCCCTCCCTTGTTCCATTCCGTTCCTATGCGTCCAGATGGTGGAAGGCCTCACAGGGCTCCCGCAGCACCCTGGTGCAGACCGCCTCGCCCTCTCTGGCCAGCTTCCGCTCGTCCACGCCGGTCAAATGGCCGTCGGCAAAGACCACTCTGCCGTTGACCATGGTCAGCTTCACATGGCCCGTCACGCCCACCCGGGCCAGCAGGTTCCGGGGATCGTGGAGGGTGCCGGTCAGCTCCAGCGTGCCGGCGTCCACCAGGAAGAGGTCCGCCCCCTTCCCCGGCTCCAGGGAGCCCAGGTCCGGCCGGCCCAGGGTCCTGGCGCCGTTTACGGTGGCGATCTTCAGCATCTCATAGGGGGAGATGCAGCCGCCCCGCTCCTTGCTGTGCCAGGCCTGCATCATCCAGGCGGTGCGCATGGAGTCCAGCAGGCTGGAGCTGTCGTTGGTGGCGGAGCCGTCGCACCCCAGGCTCACGCAGACTCCCGCCTCCTCCATCTGCCGGATGGGCAGGATGGGGAAGCCACCCAGGATGGCCGGCCCGGGACAGTGGGACACGCCGGTACCCGTCCGGCCCAGCACGGCGTACTCCTCCGGCAGCAGCTCCCAGCCATGGGCGTACCACACATCCTCCCCGATGAAGCCCAGGTCGCCGCACCAGTCCAGGGTCCGCTTGCCCCAGCGCTCCACCATGATCTCGTTCTCCCCCTCCCCCAGGTGGGTGTGCATCCGGACGCCCCGCTCCCGGGCAAACTGCACCGTGTCCCGGAAGGTCTCCAGGTAGCAGTTCATGGGCTGGCAGGGGGCCATGACGATCCGGGACATGGCAAAGGGCTCCGGGTCGTGGTAGAGCCGGATCAGCCGGTCGCAGTCCTCCAGGTACTCGTCTGTAGTTTCCACCATCCCCTCCGGCATGGTGCTGCCCTTCTCCCGGGGCAGGGTGTTGACGCCCCGGCCCGCGTGGTAGCGGATGCCCAGCATCCGGGCGGCCTCCATCTGCCGGTCCACCGGGGTCTTGCCGGTGAAGCTGGTGTAGCAGTACTGGTGGTCAAAGGCGCAGGTGCACCCGTGCTTCAAAAGGTCCGCCATGGCGGTGAGGGAGGAGTAGAAGATCACGTCGCCATCCACCGCCTGGAACACCCGGTAGGCCTTGTCCAGCCACTCCGGCACCGTCATGTTGGGGTAGTCGATGGTCTTCAGGTTCCGGACAAAGGTCTGGAAAAAGTGGTGGTGGGTGTTGATGAGCCCCGGGTAGACAAAGCAGTCCGACGCGTCGATCACCTGGCCGCAGGGCTCCTCCAGGCTCTCCGCCAGGTTGGGGCCGATCTGGACAATCTCCGGCCCCCGCACCAGAAGATCCGCCCCCCAGTATACCCGGTCTGTCCCGTCGCAGGTGACGATGGCCCGGGCGTTTCGGATTAAAGTCGTTCCGTTCATCCTATCCTCTCCTTTTCTTCTTTTCTGCCCTCTATCATAAACGGTACCAGGCCCTCCGGAACAGCCCTTTTTTGCATTTCCCGGATTTTTTGTAAATCTCCACAATTTTCCCGGTTTCTTTTGTCCACATTGCCCCTCCTTTCAGGCGGGGTGCGCCAGAGCGGCGCGCGCTTCCGGAATCCCCTTGCAATTTTTTGCGGCAATGTGGTAAAATAGCCGCAAAGCAACTGGTTCTTCCGGCCCGTACCGTGGGCCCGGCCCGCCGCCCGCTCGGGGCGCGCTGCTGTCCGGACCCCGCCGCCGGAACGTCCCCTGGAAAGGAGCGTTGACTGTTGAAAATACAGGAGTCCGCCGAGAACTATCTGGAGACCATTCTGATCCTCAACCGGCGCAACGGCTACGCGCGGGCGATTGATATCGCCGCGGAGCTGGAGTTTTCCAAGCCCAGCGTCAGCATTGCCATGAAAAATCTTCGGGAAAACGGCTACATCACGGTGAACAGCGCGGGACACATCTCCCTGACCGAGAAGGGCGCGGAGATCGCCGAGCGCATCTACGAGCGGCACACCTTTCTCTCCAGCTGGCTGGTGGAGCTGGGCGTGGACCCGGCGGTGGCGGCGGAGGACGCCTGCCGGATGGAGCACGTAATCAGCGCGGAGAGCTTCCGGGCCATCCAGGAGGTGGCTGCCCGGGACCGGGCCTCCAGGAAATAGCGAAAGAAGGGAGGGTCCTATCGGCTCGATAGGACCCTCCCTTTTTCATGCCCGCCGGCGGGCTGGGGGCTCGGCGGTTCCTCCGTCCTGCCGTTCCCGTCCCTTGAGAAGGTTCGTCATGCTCCGCAGGCTGATGGCCAGAGTGGAGAGGTTGTGGAGCATGGCGGAGGCAGCCGGCGCCAGCACACCGGACACCCCCAAGCCGATCAGGGCGCCGTTGAAGCCGATGACAAAGCGGTAGTTGGAGCGGATCCGGTCCATGAGCCCCATAGCGATCCGCCGCAGGGTCACCAGCTCCCACAGGTTGTCCGCCGCAATGGTGATGTCCGCGATTTCCCGGGCAATGGCCGCGCCGTCGCTGATGGCGACGCCGGCGTCAGCGGCGGAGAGGGCCGGGGAGTCGTTGATCCCGTCCCCCACCATCAGCACCGTGTGCCCGGCGGCCCGCTCCCGCTCCACAAAGCGGGCCTTGTCCTCCGGCAGCACCTCCGCCTGGTAGAGGTCCACGCCCACCTCTCCGGCGATGGCGGCGGCGGTGCGCCGGCTGTCCCCGGTGAGCATCACAGCCCGCTTCACCCCCAGCTGCCGCAGGGCGGCGATCACCTGCCTTGCCTCCTGCCGCAGGGGGTCGGAGATGCAGATCACCGCCGCCAGCACCCCGCCGATGGCCAGATATAGGTGGGAGTACTGGTCAGGCAGGGCGCGGAAGCGCTCCTCCTCTCCCTGTGGGATGGCGCACTTCTCGTCCTCGAACACAAAGTGGGCGCTGCCGATGATGACCTTCTCCCCGTTCACCGTGCTGGAGATGCCGTGGGCCACCAGGTACTCCACCTGGGAGTGCATCTCCTCGTGGGCCAGGTTCCGCTCCTGGGCGGCCCGAACCACGGCGTTGGCCATGGAGTGGGGGAAGTGCTCCTCCAGACAGGCGGCCACCCGGAGCATCTCCGCCTCCTCCCGGCCGCCGAAGGGGATCACACAGGCCACCGTGGGGCAGGCCCTGGTCAGGGTGCCGGTCTTGTCGAAGACGATGGTGTCCGCCTTGGCCGCCGCCTCCAGATACCTGCCCCCCTTCACCGTCACGTGAAACTCCCCCGCCTCCCGCATGGCGGACAGCACCGCCAGGGGCATGGCCAGCTTCAGCGCGCAGGAGAAGTCCACCATCAGCACCGACAGGGCCCGGGTCACATTCCTCGTCAGCAGGAGGCTCAGGGCGCTGCCCGCCAGGGTGTAGGGCACCAACCGGTCCGCCAGGCCGGCGGCCTGGCTCTCCGCCGCGGACTTCAGCCGCTCGGACTGCTCGATCATGGCCACGATCTTGTCATAACGGCTCCGGCCGGACTGCTGGGTCACCCGGAGGACGCACTCGCCCTCCTCCACCACCGTCCCGGCGTAGACCGCCGTCCCCGGCCGCTTGAGCACCGGCACCGATTCCCCGGTGAGAGAGGCCTGGTTGACCATGACCTCCCCCTCCAGCAGGACCCCGTCCAGAGGGATCACATTCCCCACCCGGACCGCCACCCGGTCCCCGGTCCGCACCTGGCCCAGCGGCGTCAGCACCTCTCCGTCCTCCGTCTTCAGCCAGACCCGGTCCACGTTCAGGGACATGCACCTGGCCAAATCGTCCACCGACTTCTTGTGGGTCCACTCCTCCAGCAGCTCTCCCAGCTCCAGAAGGAACATGACGGACCCGGCGGTGCCGAAGTCCCCCCGGGCCATGGAGATGCCGATGGAGAGGGCGTCCAGCAGCTCCACCCGCACGCGGCCTCGGAACAGCACTCTCAGTCCCCGCCGGAAAAAGGGCGCCGCGTGCCAGAGGATCCGGGCGATCCGCAGGGGCGCGGGGAGGAAGAGGGTGCACGCCGCCTTCCAGGCCACCTTCCCCACCAGCTTCTCCTGGTACTGCCGGTTCAGCGCCCGGCTGCTATGCGCGGGCGCCAGGGCCCGCACGTCCTCCCGCTCATAGGAGAACCGGCCCACCGCCTCCAGCAGGGCCTCCCGGTCCCCCGTGTACCGCACAATGGCGCAGCAGGTCCGCTCGTGGACCGCCGCCTGCCGGACCTCCGGACAGGCCTGGAGATAGGCCTCCAGCAGGTCCGCCTGCTCCAGCGTCATCCTCTTCTGGTCCAGCCGCAGCCGCAGCCGGCCGCGGCTCTCATGTACAACAACTGCTCTCATGGTTGATAAATGACCTCCACAAGCAAAAAAGAGGGGCCGCCTTCCGCGCCCCTCTCTCTGTGCGCTGCTTCCGCGCCGTCACTCCGCCTGGCCGGCGGAGCTGTCCTCCACGGTCTCCTGCTGGGCCCGTGCCTCGTTGATATCCTTGGCAGCGGCCAGGATGTCCGCGGCGTTCTCCTGCACGCAGGTCACCGTCTGCATCACGGAGTCCTTCACCCGCAGCGCGGCGGCAGTGGCATGGGTATAGACCTTCTTGGCGTCGCTGCTGCTGAGGAGCTTGATCCCCGCGGAGCCGAACAGGGCGCCGCCTACAAACAGCGCCAGCTTTCCATAGTGAAACATTTCGTAGATCCTCCTTGTCTTACTTGCGCTTATACCCGGTGAGCATCACCATGACCATGCAGATCACGGCGCCCCAGGCCCAAAAACGATGCTGCTTCAAGGAAACACCTCCCCGCTCAATCACCATCTTTGCTGGAACCATAAAGATATCACATTCCCCGGCCGGATGCCCTCTCTTTCAGACGCATTCCAGCGGTTTCAGACTTTTTTCTTTCCCATCTCCCGCCGGAAGCGGGAGGGCGGCATATGGAACCGGCGCTTGAAGGACTCGCCGAACTGGCTGACGCTCCCGTAGCCCACGGAAACGGAGATCTCCACAATGGACTGGCTGGTTTCCGTCAGCAGCTCCGCCGCCCGGAGCAGCCTCCGCTCCCGGAGGTAGCTGTGGATGGGCCGGCCGTACAGCCGGCGGAAGCCGTCCTTCAGGGAGGTGGCGGAAATGTGGAACGCTCCGGCCAGCCTGGAGATCGTCAGCGGCTCCTCCAGGTGGGCCACCATGTAGTCGTGGACCCGGCGGACCTGGGCCGCCTGGTAGGGGTCCAGGTAGCCCTCCTCCCCCACCGACCGGAGGGGGAGGCAGCCCCGGCAGAGCAGATACAGCAGCTCTCCGGCCTTCAAAACGCCGTAGCGCCCCCGGTCCGCCCCAGACAGTCCCTCCAGGGCGGTGATCATGGCCTCGCTCCAGGCGCCTCCGGTGGCCACCGCGCAGCCGCCCCAAGGCGCCAGGAGGGCCCGGATCTCCTCTCTGTCCGGAAACAGCAGACCCGCCCCGGTCTGCGGCCGGTCCGGCGGAGGCTGCCGCTCCCCTCCGTCCGACGCGATCCAGACGCCCCGTCCCTCCGGCGTGCGGGCCGCGACCACGCCGTTTCTGCATCCGGGCCCCAGCAGGAGGATCTCCCCCTCCCGCAGCACACCGCCCTGCCCCCCTGCCAGCCGGACCTCCAGGGTTCCCCGGCAGCAGGCCAGAAGGGCGCACCCGGCTTCATCCGCCGCAGGACAGGCGTCCTCCGTCCCCTCCGCCAGGTTCAGCTCCCATACGGGAAAATCAGGGCCCGATTCCCGCTTATGTTCTTTTTTCCCGGTCTTCCGCTCCGGGGCCGGTCCTGCCAGCAGTTCTTCCAGCATCGCGCACTCCCACTCCGCCTGTTCCGCTGTTCATTCTCTCTTTTGTTAGCGTTAGCTAACACTAATTATAGGAGGCCTGCCAGGGATTGTCAAGAGAGGAACCCTTCCGCGCCCCGGCGTTTTTCCGTCTGCTGACAGGCGGGCCGTTGCTTTTTCCCGCCCGCCGTGGTACAGTAGGATTCGAAATCCATTTTTGCTGCGAGGTGGCACCATGCACGACGAACTGACACAGGTTGACATTCAGAAGATGCAGGAGGAGATCGACTACCGGGTCCGGACGCTGCGCCCCAAGCTGATTGAGGACGTGCAGACCGCCAGGGCCTTCGGGGATCTCAGCGAGAATTATGAGTACAAGGTAGCGAAGCAGGAGAAGAACCGCAACGAGAGCCGGATCCGCTATCTGCAGAACATGATCCGCACCGCCCATGTGATCTCTTCCCAGTCCCAGGCGGACAGGGCCGGGCTCTTTGACACCATCGTCATCTATAATGAGAAGCTGGGGAGGGAGCAGACCATCCGCCTGGTGACCACCCTGCGGCAGGATGCCCTGAAGGGACTCATCAGCAAGGAGTCCCCGGTGGGAAAGGCCGTTCTGGGCCGCCAGGCGGGGGACCGGGTGCTGGTGAAGGTGGGGCCGGAGCTGGAGTACTATATCACCATCCGCTCCATTGAGAAGGGGGAGGACGACGCCTCTCTGGATATCAGCAGCTACTGAGGGAAGCAGCCTGAAAAATGCCGTACCTTTCCTACTGCTCCGCAGCGGGAAAGTCCCCGCTGTGCAGGCCCTACGCCTTGCCCAGCAAAGCCTCACGGGGCATTCGATCGGTGTCTTGTGCAGTTTTTCCCTTCTGATGGGAGTTCTTCCATACACTGGCCGGGAGGCGGATGAAAAAACGTCCGCCTCCCGGTTTTTTGTCCGCCCGCCCGCGTCTCCTCTGCCGGAGCAGTGCTCCCGGAGGTTTTTTCCGGCGGAGGGACAGCCCTCCGCCTGTCCGGGCAGACATACCGCCCCATCCCCCTGTCATAGACTGGAAAAAAACCACATGGAGGGGTTTGCCATGAAGATCTTCCTCATCAAAAAGCGATACCTGGCTGCGCTGGCCGCAGTCCTGTCCGTCTTTGCCATCACCGCCGTGGTCAATCTGCCCGCCGCGGTCACCGCCTCTGTCAGCACCCGGCAGCTGCCGATCTACTGCGTGGAACGGGACCAGAAGGTGGTGTCCATCTCCTTTGACGCCGCCTGGGGGAACGAGGACACCCAGGAGCTCATCGACATCCTGGAGGAGTATCATGTGAAGGCCACTTTCTTTGTGGTGGGGGACTGGGTGGAGAAGTACCCGGAGTCCGTGAAGGCCCTCCATGACGCAGGCCACGAGGTAATGAACCACTCCGACACCCACGCCCACTACAACAGTCTCTCCGCCGAGGAGATCATTGCGGATGTGGAGGCCTGCAACGACAAGATCGAGGCCGTCACCGGCGTGCGGCCCACCCTGATCCGCTGCCCCTACGGGGAGTACGACGACCACGTGATCGCCGCCATCCGCTCCATCGGCATGGAGCCCATCCAGTGGGATGTGGACAGCCTGGATTGGAAGGAGATTTCCGCCGGGGAGATCACGGAGCGGGTCACAAGCAGGATCCAGCCCGGCTCCATTGTCCTCTTCCACAACGCCGCCCTCCACACGCCGGAGGCCCTGCCGGGCATCCTGGACTACATGATCGGCCAGGGGTACTCGGTGGTACCCATCTCGGAGATCCTCCTGGAGGGCGAATACTACACGGACCACACCGGCCGCCAGTGTCCGGCGGAGTAGCCCTCAGGGCGCTGCCGGCGGCGTTCCGGACCGCCGTGAAGAGCCGCCCAGCTGGGGCCCACCGTGTGGACAAAGCCGCGCGCCTGTGGTAGAATATTGTCCAGCAGTGTCAGAACCATCCTGACCGGGCAGGCAAGCGCACCCGGCACAGAGAAGGAGGGAGCCTCAGTTGGAGGAGCGGCTGAAGCGGATCAACGAGGAACTGAAAGCGCTGAACGACGGTCTGGCCCGCCGGGCCAGGCTGGAGGCCCAGCTGGCCGATCTGGAGGAGCAGCGCGCGGAACGGCAGCGCCGGGTGGAGGAAACCGCCCGGATCTACCGGGAGGAACAAAGGGACGTGGAGCAGCTGGAAAAGGGGGGCCTGCGCGCCCTTCTCCTCCGGCTCGCCGGGGATAAGGAGGAGCGCCTGTCACGGGAAAAGCGGGAAGCCCTGGCCGCCAAGTTTCAGTACGACCAGGCCCGGCGGGACCTGGAGGATCTGGAGCGCAGGGCGGCGGACCTGCGGCGGGAGCGGGACGCCCTGCACGCGGACCAGGCCCGGCGGGATGCCCTGCTGGAGGAGAAGGCGGGGATCCTCAAGGAACTGGGCGGGGCAGCGGGCGTCCGCCTGGCGGAGCTGGACCAGCAGCTGGACGAGCTGGGCAGCCAGCTGCGTGAGGTGGCTGAGGCCGTTTCCGCCGGGGAGCAGGCGGAGCGGGCCCTGGGCGGCGTGCTGGACAGTCTGGACAGCGCCGCCAGCTGGGGCACCTGGGATATGCTGGGCGGCGGCATGCTGGCCACCATGGCCAAGCACGACCGCCTGGATGACGCCCGTGCGGGTATCGACTGGGCCCAGCGGTGCCTCTCCCGGTTCCGCACGGAGCTGGCCGATGTGCGGGAGATGGAGATCCCCCAGGTACAGGTGGGGGAATTTGCCACCTTTGCCGACTATTTCTTTGACGGACTGTTTGCCGACTGGTATGTCCAGTCCCGGATTCAGAGCGCCCAGGATGGAGTATCTGACTCCTACAGGCGGGTCCGCCAGGCGCTGGAGAGCCTGTGGCGGATCCGGAAGAAGCTGGAGCGGCAGCAGTCCGACCTGGAGGCCCAGCGCCAGCAGCTTCTCCAAGAGGGCTGAGGCTGCGCCTCCCCTTTCTTGGACGATATGGCGAAAGGGGCCGCCGGCAGTGCCGGCGGCCCCAGGCTGTCGAAAACGTCCTGCCAGACTTTTTCGCAGCCTGAACATGCCATACCTTTTCCTCTGCTCCGCAGTGGAAAAGTCCCCGCTTCGCGGGCCGCACGCCTTGCAAAGCAAGGCTTTACGGGGCATTCGATTAGATTCGAGGCGGGCTTTGCCCCCTCGAGCTCCCCCTGCCCTGTGCAGTTCTTTCCTTCTGTAGGGAATTCTTCCACACACTGAGGCCGCCGGCAGTGCCGGCGGCCCCTTTCCGTCTAAAGCTCTTCGGATTTCAGATGGGTACCAGCGCCCATCTCCCCGGCAAACCGCAGGAGAAGGGCCGCGGTTTCCGCCCGGGTAGCACCGCTCTGGGGGCAGAGGGTGCGGCCCTCCCTGCCGTTGATGAGTCCCGCGTCCACGGCCCAGGCCATGGCCCGCACCCCGTAGCCGGACACCTCCCCGGCGTCGGCAAAGCCGGCGAGGACTTCCTCCGGCGCCGGTTCCGCCGCTCCTATGCCCTCCGCGTACCGGTGGAGCATCACCGCCATCTGTTCCCGGGTGATAGGGGCCTCCGGCTCGAAGGTCCCCTGGCCGGTTCCCAGGACGATGCCCTCTCCGGCGGCCCAGAGGACCGCGTCCAGGTACCAGTCCTCGGTGAGATCTGTAAACTGGGGACTATCGCCGGGCGGCTCCGGGCTGCCCGCCAGCCGGTGCAGGAGGGTGACCATCATACCCCGGGTCATGGCGCCCTCTGGGTCGAACACGCCGGCGGCGGTGCCGCTCATCAGCCGGTTTTCATAGGCGTAGGCCACCGCGCCGTAGAACCAGTCGTTCACGTCCACATCGTCAAAGGGCAGAGCGCTGACAACCTTCCCCTCCACAAAGGTGGCCTCCACGGTGACCCGGCTCTGGGGCATCTCGAAGGTGTACTCCGTATCGCTCTCCCGTGTCAGCTCCACAGCGCCGCCCTCGGCGTCGGTGACGGTCAGCTCCTTTAGCGCATAGCCGTCATCAGGCTCCATGGTCAGCGTCACAGTGTCGCCCCGGCGGGCCCGGGGAGGATTGGCTTCCACCTGCCCGTTTTCCCCGTCCGCTATCGTGACGGCATACCGCCCTCCGCCGGAGGAACCGCCGCCGACTGTCTTCCACTGGGCGGTCAGCGTCACATCCCCGGCCGGCACGGTATAGCTCGATCCCGGGCTGTGCACAGAGGCGCCGTCCCTCCAGCCCACAAGCGAAGCCCCGGACCGGACCGGCTCCGGGAGGGTGATGGTCTCCCCCGCTCGGGCCGTCAGGACATATCCATCCCCGTCCGCCGTCTGGAAGGCGACCCGGCAGAAGCCAGCGCTCCCCTCCCCACCGGCGGCCGCAGCGGTGCGGAACGCCCCGCCATCCCCGGCTGCTGCCGCCTGGTCCAGGGTGGCATAGTAGCTGTAGGGGGCGATGGCGTCGGCGTCCCTCCGCTCGATCCGCATCTCCTCCGCCAGGAGCGCGCCGGTCACGGGATGGGAGAAGGATCCGCCGGAGATAAAGGCCTCACAGCTGGCGCTGTGGACCGGGCCCGCCGCCGTATCCGCTCCGATGAAGCGCCCGCCCAACACCTCCAGCGCAATCTGCGAAACCTCCCCACGGAGGCGGCCGGTCTGTGGTTTTCCCTCGTACAGGGCGTAATATCCGGCCACCGTCCCCTCCCGGACCGTCGCCCGGATGGACTGATCCTCGCCCCAGGGCACCACGGCAATCCCGGCCCCAGCTGTGGTGGCCCCGCCGCTGCCGCTCTCCTCCTGCCGGAAGGACTCCGCTGCGGCGATGACGGCGCTGGCGCCGGACACCTCTAGGTTTCCGCCCCGGATCTCGATGCCGGCGTCCCGGCCCGTGACAGCGGTGTCCTCCAGGGTCAGCGTCCCCGCCGGGCTCAGATAGAGGATGCCCGTCCCCGCCCCGGCGGTCAGGTTGCTGCTGCGGGCCGTCAAGTCCATGCCGCTCCAGGCGCCGTCCGTCCCAACGGCCCAGGCCCCGCCGGCCTCCATGGTGACATCCTCCAGGACCAGGGACACCCCCTCCGCTGCCAGGAGCGCACCGCCGGCCTCCATGCTGCGGACCGTGCCGCCGCGGATGGTCAGGTTTGCCCCGGCGCTGGTGAAGCCGACCGCTGCTCCCGCGCCCGTATAGCAGTAGGCATGGCCCTTCAGATCCAGCGTCCCGCTGACGCCGCACAGGATGGCCTGGCCGCCGGTGTAGTCCTGCAGCAGCTCCACCGTCCGGTCGGCGTCCGCGGAAACGGCGGCGTCAAAGGCGCTGTAGAGGTACGCCTCTCCCCCGGCGGTTACCGCCCGAAAGCCGCCGTTGCCCAGCTGCTCCGCCGCCCCAGGCGTATCCGCCAGCCTGGCGCCCTCCAGGATGATATTCCGGGGATTTTCCGCGGCGGTGGCGGTCAGGGCCACGCCGTCCCCCAGCCGGACGGTCAGCACCCTGTCCCAGGTAAAGCCCCACAGGCGCAGGGGCACCGCCGCGGTGACGGTCCCCTGCCGGTCCGGTCTGCTGTTGACAATGTCAACGGTCAGCGCCTGGCCGCTCGTCCAGTAGCCGGCATCCATCTGCACCGCTATGCCGATCCCCGCGCTGTGGGTGTTGGTCACGGCGCAGCCGTTCAGGTCGATCACCACACCGGGGTCCGAAATCTTCAGCACGCCGGTCGGGTCGCTGCTGGTCACGTCCCGCAGGAGCACCAGCTTGTCCCCCGGCTCCAGGTCCGCCAGGGCGGTGTCCAGGGAGTCGTAGACCCTGTCGCCGATCCGGGCGGCCGGCGCCGCCCCCGGGTCAGCCACCACGTGGTAATACCGGCTGTCCCCCGCCACAGGCAGGCACAGCTTCCCGTCTGGGATCCATTGGCTCACGTCCGTTTCAAACCAGCAGCCGAAGGTGGAATTGGGCCCGAGGGTGAAGAACACGTTTCCGGAAACCGCGCCCACTGTCCCGCTGTGCAGCGCCACGTCGCAGTTGCCCGGGAAGAGGGTGTCCACATAGGCGCGCCCCGCCTCCTCCCCGCTCTGCTCCCCGTCCGCCGCCGGCTCTCCCAGGGTGAAGCTTCCCCGGAGAAGGTACACCCCCGTGCCGCCGGGGGCAGTGGCGGACCCGCCAATGACCTCCGCCGTGCCGCCGTTCAGATAGATCCCATAGGTGCTTCCGGCCACCCGGCCGCCCTCCATGGAGAAAGCGCCGCCGCTGTTCACCCGCACGGCGGACGTACCGCCGCTGACCGCGCCGCTCTCCAGGACCAGCCTGCCGCCGCTCTGTATGTCCAGCAGCGCAAAGACACCCTCCCCGGCCACCGCGCCGGTCCCCTCTGGACTGCTGTCCCGAAGGGTCAGACTGCCGTATACCGCAACATGGAAGCCGCCGCCCATCTGGAGGGTCTGGCCGTTCAGGTCCAGAGCGATCTCCCGCCCGGCCGGGATCTCCAGGCTCTCCGTCAGCGCAACCGGCCCGGTCAGCCGGATGTCCGCCGGCCCCTCCCCGGACAGGGCGGCAAGGAGCTCCTGGGCGGAGCCAGCCTCCGCCGCCAGGGCCGAAGCCGGCAGAAGAAACATCGCCATGAAGATGGCCGCCAGCAGGGGAAGCAACAACCGTTTTCTCATCTCTTTCTCTCCTCCTCATCCTGTCGGAGTACCGGATAACCGGACACACACGCAATGCCAGGCCCGTTTGTCAGCCCCTGTTTCACGCTTGCTCTCGGCAAGCGTGCGGAGGCCATGGCCTCCCGTTTCTTCTTTATTCTACTATACCTCCCAGTCCACCTCAAGCCAAAATTTGGCAATTTTCCCGGCTATTGACCTGATATCGGATCTATCTCCACAAAAAAAGCCCGTCCCAGGCGGTGTTCGCCTGGGACGGGCTGAAACTGATGAAACACTTCCCTGCTCAGCGCAGGAAGCCGGCGATGACCTGCTCCTCCGCCTCCTGCTCCGTCAGGCCCAGAGTCATCAGCTTGATGAGCTGATCCCCGGCGATCTTGCCGATGGCGGCCTCGTGGATCAGGCTGGCGTCCTGGCTGGCGGCGGACAGCTGGGGGCTGGCCACCACCTTGGCCTGGTCCATGATGATGGAGTCGCAGGCGGTGTGGCCCGCGCAGGGGGCGTTGCCGTTGAGGACGCTGCTGAAGAACTGGTAGCTGTTCCCCCTGGCCACGGTGTGGCTGACAATGTCGCAGCTGCACCCCTCCCCGTTCAGGTCGGCGGTGAAGCGGGACTCCGCCCGCTGGTCCCCGGTGGTCAGCACCTTCTCCTTGATCTCCAGGGTGGAACCGGCGGCCTGGACCGCCTTGGTGACCCGGATGGCGTCGTCCACGCCGGCGATCTGGGTGGCCTCCATCTCCATGGTGGCCCCCTCCTCCAGATAGATGTTGGTGGTGGGGTTCATCAGGCGCTTGCCAGTCCCGTCCCCCTCGCCGAAGTGCTTTTCAATATAGCGGAGCTTGGCGTTCTTCCCCACATAGAAGGTGTGGATGCCGTCGTGGACGCTGTCGCCGCCGCCGCAGTTGTGGATGCCGCAGCCGGCGATGATGACCACGTCGCAGTCCTCCCCGATGTGGAAGTCGTTATAGACCAGGTCCTTGAGCCCGCTCTCGGACAGGATCACCGGGATGTGGAGGCTCTCGTTCTTGGTGCCGGGCTTGATATAGATATCGATGCCCGGCTTATCCTCCTTGGACACGATCTCCACGTTGGCGGTGCTCTGCCGGGACACGGACTTGCCGTTGGCCCGGATGTTGTAGGCTCCTGCGGGCAGGCCGTCCAGGTCCGCCACCTCCCGCAGCAGATTTTTCTCGATCAGATCCAGCATATCAGTCTCCTCCCATCTTTTTCTGGATCACCGGGCAGGGGGTCTGCTCCGCGCTGCCGATCAGCAGGGGCAGCACCTCCTGCCGCCGGCCGAAGCGCTCCACATGCCCGTCCTTCAGATACAGGATCTTATCGGCGATGTTCAGGATGCGCTCCTGGTGGCTGATGACCAGGATGCCCCCGTGGAGCTGCTCCTCCATCTTCTCAAAGACCCGGGTCAGGTTCTGGAAGCTCCACAGGTCGATGCCCGCCTCCGGCTCGTCAAAGATGCTGAACTTGGTCTTCCGGGCCAGGACCATGGCGATCTCAATGCGCTTGAGCTCCCCGCCGGAGAGGCTCCCATCCAGATCCCGGTCCATGTAGTCCCTGGCGCACAGGCCCACCTCGGAGAGCACGTCGCAGGCGTCGGTGAATTTGGCATCCTTCCCGGCGGCCAGGGTCATCAGGTCCCGGACCCGCAGGCCCTTGAACTGCACCGGCTGCTGGAAGGCATAGCTGATGCCCATGTTCGCCCGGTCGGTGATGGAGGCCTCGGTGATGTCCGTGCCGTTCCAGATGATCCTGCCGGAGGTGGGCTTCAGGATGCCGGCGATCAGCTTTGCCAGGGTGGACTTCCCCCCGCCGTTGGGGCCGGTGACCGCCACGAACTCGTCGCCCAGCTCCAGGCTGACGTCCCGGACGATCTCCTTGTCCTCCACGTCGTAGCTGATGGACTGTAAAGTCAGCATTGTCATCTCTCCTTTTGTATGGATCGCGGCGGCCGCGGCGGCTTGCGGGCCGGGCCCCGCCGATATCGGAAATGGTCTGCTGCGCGGCGGGGCTGCCGCCCGGCCGCACATCAGTATATTATGACAAATCCGGGGCGCTTCCGTCAAGAGTCCGCTGGAAAATTCTTGCTTTTTTTACAATTTCTCCGGCGCCGGGCAGATCCTTTGCCGCCGGGGCCCGCTCCATACAGGCCGGTCGGAGAAAAAGGTTGCAATCCTTAAAAGTGCCTGTATAATAGAGCCATGGAGGGCGGGCGGTTCCGGGGAAGATCCGCTCCCGCAGGAGAACACAGAACAGGCAAGAAAAAGGAGCGTTGTGTAAACATGAAAAGAAAGCTTTTGTCCTTGGCCCTGGCGCTGGGCTTAGTACTGACCCTGCTGCCTGCCGTGGCCCTGGCGGCGGGGGAGACCTGCCCCGGGGGATCCTCCTGCGGCCATCTTTTTGAGGCCGGCGGGCTGCACTTTAGCAGCTTAAAGGAGGCCATTGGGGCGGCCGGCGCCGGCGGGACGGTGAAGCTGCTGGACGATTTCTTCTACACAGCGCCGAATGGGGAGGAGGCAGGTATGGTTTTCTCCTTGAATCTTTCGCCGGAGGGCACCAGCTACACGCTGGATCTGAACGGATACAGCTACTATCTGCTGGATGCCCAAGACGGCGGCGCTGACGCCATTGTCAGTGTGCTCGGTGATCTGACCATCACCGACACGTCGCCGGAACAGAGCGGATGGATTTTCGGCCAGTCCTACGGCGTCATGGTATGTCCGGGTGCCTCCCTGACGCTGGAGGCCGGCGCCATCCACGGTGACATCAGCGCCGTAGAGATCTGTGAGGGGGCCTCCTTCACCATGAACGGCGGGACGGTGGATTCGCTCTCCACCGGTGAGGATGACCCTGATTCCATCGCTTACGCGATTTCAAACTTTGGAACCCTTACGATCAATGGCGGCGGTGTGTACGGGGAGGTTCCCATCCTCAACAGCGCTCTGTGGGAGAATAAGAGCACCGCCACCGTCTGCACGATCAACGGCGGGGAGATTATTGGGGAGCTTGCAGGCATCATGATGAACGGAAGAGGCGCGGGGGAGAACGGGTATGCCAACCAGACCGACACCCCGGAAAACGACACCCTTGTGCTGCATCTCCGGGGCGGCACCGTGACGGCCCCCTATGGCATCTATGGCGGAGCGGACGACAACACATTCGCGGGCTTTACCATCAACATGTCCGGCGGAGAGATCGATGGCATCGCCGGGATATTTCTCCCTGATGAGGGTGTGACCCGCATCACCGGCGGCACCATCGTTTCCGAAGAATATGCCATTCTTTTCAGAGTTGGGGATTTGAGCGTCACCAACGCCGACATCACCGGCAGCGTGGAAAGCTTTTCCGACGGGGAGGTATCCATCGGCAGGGGCACCGCCATTGACGGGGATGTGATCAACGCCTCCTCGGGCCGCGTCACGATCTCCGACGCGGAGGTCACCGGCACGGTCAGCAACACAGGCGAGGGCGGCCAAATCACAATCACCATCTCTGACAGCACGGTGGGCGGTGTGGATCTGGACGATCCCAGCATCACCGTCATCAACACCACGGTGGACGGCGAGCTGGTGGCGCCCGTCCTCGAGCCCTTCACCGACGTGTCGGAGGAAAACTGGTTCTACGACGCGGTGGTCTACGCCTACGAAAACCACCTGATGAACGGCACCAGCGATACTCTCTTCTCCCCCAATGAAACCCTGACCCGGGGCATGATGGTCACCCTTCTGCACCGCCTGGAGGGCAGCCCGGACGTCCCCAACGACTACGACATCCCCTGGTTTACGGACATTACGGAGGGGTGGTATCTGGACGCCGTCCGCTGGGCGTCTGCGGAGGGGATCGTCACCGGCACCAGTGAAACCACCTTTGCCCCCAACGACAGCATCACCCGGGAGCAGCTGGCCACCATGCTCTACCGCTACGCGGACTACAAGGGCTACGACGTCACCGCCGCCGGCGGCCTGGACGCCTTCCGGGACGCCGGGAGCGTGGCCTCCTATGCGGAGGACGCCGTGGCCTGGGCGGTGGAAAAGGGTCTGATGAGCGGCGTGGACAGCGTGACGCTGGAGCCCAAGGGCAGCGCCACCCGGGCCCAGGCCGCCGCCATCCTCATGCGCTTTTTGGAGAATACGGCGGCATAATCCCCGGAGGGGCAGGCGCACGGCCTGCCCCTCTTCCTGTTTTCCCCGGCAAGCTTTCCCCGCCCGTCCCGGGGCGGAAAATCCGCCTGAGGCGGCGCCGGGCCCTTGCAATTATCCGCCGGCCCGAATATACTGGAGGGGAAGACCGGGAGGAGGGAAGCATATGGCTTTCTTGCTGGACAGGCGCCCTACCCTGGCGTCCTGGCCCAAACGGATTTACGACTGGGCGGAGCTGCCGGAACCGTTCCGGCCCGCTCTGGAGGAGTGGCGGCGCCTGGGCATGCCGCCGGGGAATGTGACCTATATCCCCCGGGTCTACCAGTATGCCGACGGGCCGGAATTTGCCACGGCCTGGATGGGGGACGAGATCCTGCTCCAGACGCTCCGCGGAAACGCGGTGGAGCCGCTCCGCTTCCGCTGGCGGGATGTGGCGGCGGCGGACTACGACGTGCAGCTGCTCCACTGCACCGTTTCCATCACCCTGGACAGGGCCCGGGGCGGCCTCCGGGGAAGCTTCTCCTACAATAAGACGATGGAGTCCCAGCTGCTCCCCATCCTTCTGCTTGCCCTGGGCGGCTCTCCCGACCAGACGCCCAGGGTCCAGCACCCGGAAACGCCGGCTCTGCGGCGGCTGCTGGAGGACAGCTACGCCATGTATAACCTCTCCAAGCTGTGCTACCGGTTCGGGGACGAGATCCTTGATTTTGTCTGGCTGCTGGGGAAAAACCAGGGGTTTGCCCAGTGGGGCCGCCAGAAGCCGGAGTGCCTTGTGGCGCGTATGGAGCGTGGAATTGCCTGGCTCCAAAAGGGCTCCTATGGCACGCGGATGCTCTGCCTGCCGTGGGAGCACCTGCGCCGGCTCCGGCTGGAGGAGCGCAGGGACCGCCCTGTCCTGTGCCTGGAGGGGGATTCAGACGCGGCCGTCTCCTTCCCCCTGGCGGATGCACAGCGCCCGGCCGCCGAGTCCTTCCTGGGTGCGCTCCCCGCCGCCGGGAAAGACCGTCCGGCTCCAAACGCTTGACAAGCATGCCAAGCGCCCCGGCTGTGGAAATCCACAGCCGGGGCGCTTTCATCTCTTGCCGGAGTCTGTCAGAGGGTTTTGCGGATCTCCTCCGCGATCTGGGGCGCGGTGAGCCCGTACTCCCGCAGCACGTCCCAGGCCTTGCCGGACTGGCCGAACCGGTCCTGGACGCCGATCTTCTTGAACTTGCAGCAGACCTTACCCATGAGCACGTCCGCCACCGCGTCCCCCAGACCGCCGATGACGCTGTGCTCCTCCACGGTGATTACGTTGCCGCACTTCTCCGCCCACCGGGTGACGCACTCAGCGTCGATGGGCTTGATGGTGTGGACGTTGACCACCGCCACGCTCTTTCCCTCTGCCGCCAGCTCCTCCGCCGCCTTCAGGGATTCGCTGACCATCATGCCGCAGGCGAAGACCACCGCGTCGGTCCCCTCCCGGATCACATTGGCCTTCCCGATCTCAAAGGGGTAGTCCTCCTCAAAAACGGGGGTGGCCAGCCGGGCGAAGCGCAGGTACATGGGGCCGTCAAACGCCGCGGCGGCGAACACGGCCTTTCGGGCCTCGCCGGCGTCGGCGGGCACCACCACGGTCATCCCCGGGATCACCCGCATGAGGGCGATATCCTCCACGCACTGGTGGCTGGCCCCGTCCTCCCCCACGGAGAGGCCCGCGTGGGTCATGCACAGCTTCACGTTGAACCGGGGGTAGGCAATGGAGTTGCGGACCTGCTCATAGGCCCGGCCCGCGCCGAACATGGCGAAGGTGGAGCAGAAGGGGATCAGCCCCATGGTGGAGAGGCCCGCCGCCACGTCCACCATGTTGGCCTCCGCAATGCCCATGTTGAAAAACCGGTCCGGAAATTCCTTCTGGAAGGTGGCCGTCATGGTGGATTTTGACAGGTCCGCGTCCAGCACCACTACTTTATCGTTCTTTGCCCCCAGCTCGGCCAGGGCCTCGCCGTAGGCGGCTCTCGTTGCTTTTTCCATCATGGTTTCAACCCTCCAGTTCCTGCAGAGCCTGCCGGCGCTGCTCCTCGTTGGGCGCCTTGCCGTGCCAGCCCGCCTGGTTCTCCATAAAGCTGACGCCCTTGCCCTTCACCGTGTGGGCCAGAATCGCCTTGGGCCGGCCGGTCACCGGGGCGGAGAGAGCCGCCTCGATGGCGTCCAGATCGTGGCCGTCCGGCAGCTCGGACACCTCGAAGCCGAAGGCCCGGAGCTTCCCCGCCAGATCCCCCAGACTCATGACCTGATCGTTGGGCCCGTCGATCTGCAGGCCGTTGTTGTCGATCATTACCGTCAGGTTGTCCAGCTTGTAGTGGGCGGCGGACATGTAGGCCTCCCACACCTGCCCCTCCTGGCTCTCCCCGTCACCCACAATGGTGTAGACCCTGGTGTCCTTGTTAAGGAGCTTGGCGCCCAGGGCCATACCCACGGCGATGGAGATCCCCTGGCCCAGGGAGCCGGTGGATGCGTCCACGCCGGGGATCTTCTTCACATCCGGGTGCCCCTGGAGCATGCCGTGGAGCTGCCGGAAGGTCTGGAATTCCGCGCGGTCAAAAAAGCCCTTCTCCGCCAGGACTCCGTAGTAGCAGGGGGCCGCGTGTCCCTTGCTCAGCACAAAGCGGTCCCGGTCCGGGTCCTTTGGATTCTTCGGATCCACCCGCATGTGGTTGAAAAACACGCTGACCATCAGCTCCACGCAGGAGAGGGAGCCGCCGGGATGGCCGCTGCCTGCATTGGCCGTCATGTTGATGATATCCCGCCGGACAGCCCTGCAGATCGGTTTGAGTTCTGCTGTCTGCATAACCTACCTCCATCTTGGTTTCTTGAAAGATGAAATCAGTATACCAGACTTTGCCGCCTTGTGCAATCTGATATGCGCCGATTTTTAAGCGAAATACCCCCAGGGGGAAAGCCTCCTTGGAAAGCGCGGCCTTCCCGCATCATGCGGCGGGGCAGCAAAAACAGCCGCACCGGTGGTGCGGCTGTTTTGCTGTCCTCTGTCTTCTCAGCTGCGGCCAGGCCGCTCCTCCGTTTTCGGTCAGTCCAGCCCCAGGTTTTCCCGGATGGCGGAGCGCAGCGCCATCATGGCCGGATCGTCCCGGAAAAAGCGCAGCTTCTCCTCTGCCACAGTGTCCCCCTTGGGCTCCCCGCCCAGGACAAAGACGGCAAAGGTGTCCGCAATATCCTCGTGGAAATAGTTGGCCCCATAGCGGCTGACATAGCGGGTGGGATTGGCCTCATAGTCCCCCACGCCGGTGTCCCCCAGCTCCCTCCAGAACGCGTCATAGAACTGCTTGCGGAAGGAACCCTCGATAAAGTTCTCCGGGTCGTGGGTGCTCCCGCCCTGGGTCAGATTCACCTGGGTATCGTCCTCCAGCAGCACGTGTCCGTACTCGTGCAGGATGGTATAGGTCAGCTTGCTCCAGTCCCGCTTCGCCCCGTTCTCGTCGTATACATCGTAGTAGTCGATGCTGATGGAAAACCGGGTGTTGTCGGAGGTGCCGTCCACCTGCACCGGGGATGTGTAGGCCAGGATATTGCTGGTGCCGTCGGTGAACAGGTTGAACTCCGCGATTTTCCGCCGGGCCTCCAGGGGCAGGATGGAACACAGGTAATCCCATACCGCCGCGTCCTCCGGGTCGGTAATTGTGGCCTGGCCGCCGCTCACCGGGTAGGAGGCCAGCACATTGGTGATGCCCACAGAGTAGTTGCCCACCGTCACCAGGCAGCCCTCCTCGCCGGAGGTGAGGGTGATGTACTTGCTGTACACCGGATCGGCCCAGTCGGCCTGCCCGGCCTCCTCCCGGGTGGGGGCGCCGTACATGGCCTCAATCAGTGCCCGCACCTCCGCCGCAGTATAGCCAGTTTCCTCCGGGCGGATCTGAATCCGCTCCAGGAAGCCGTTGCGGTACTGGTAGTAGGTGTTCATCGGGGTTCCTCCGTCGAACCAGCGCATGGAGTAGCGGTAGCTCTCATAGGTGTCGGTCCAGCCGTTCCCGGAGATCTCCCAGGTGTCCGCCAATTCCCCGGCCGCGCCGATATAGGCCTCCGTGTCAGCCTTGGAGCTGCTGAAGTAGATCACGTTCTGCCGGGTCTGCCGGTAGGTGTACCCCTCCCCCTGCTCCCGGGCCAGTGTCCGATAGGAGCCGGTGTCGGCGGAGCAGATCTCCTCGGCCGCCGCTGCAGCGGCATCCGCCGCCCGGGCGATGGCGTACAGATCCAGCTGATCCGCCGTGTCCGCCGCCGAGTGGTGCAGGTATCCCTGGCCATTCTGCATCAGCAGGACGGAGGGCACGCCGGCAAGCTGGAAGGAGGCGTGATCGCTGGCGGTCTCCGCATCCCGGTCCAGCTCCGGGTTCTTCTCCTGGAGCAGGTCGCTGACCCAGTTGGCCTCCCCGTCCATGGTGCACACCAGGGCGCCGTCGGAACCCAGTCCTCCCAGCATGTCAAACTGGATGTCCCCGATCATCCGCTCCTTCTCCTCCTCCGTCAGGGAGGCGGTATAGGCCCGGGAGCCGTTTTTCCCGTTCTCCTCATCGGTGAAGCTGATGAAGCGGAGCTCCGTGTCTGTAGGCGCATCCTTCAGCGCCTCCGCCGCATAGAGCAGGGCGGCCACGCCGGAGGCGTTGTCGTTGGCCCCGTAGGCGGTGGGCACGCTGTCGTGGTGGGCGGAAAGCACCAGGATGTCCGCACTGGGTGCGGCCGCCTCCTTTACGGCGATCACATTGTGCCCCTCCCTGCCCTGGCTGTCCGTATAGGGCTGGAGGGTGACCGTATAGCCCATCTCCTCAAACCGCTCTTTCAGATATTGGACGGCATCCGACTCCCCCTGGGAGCCGACGGGCCGGTGGGCGGCGGTCAGGGTATCCAGGTCCGTCCGGAGCTGTTCCACATCAGACAGAGAGGCGGCCCGCTCCAGCATCACAAGGGCCTCCGCCACGGTGATGGTGCCGGTGGGCGCCAGCTGGCCGGCGCTCCGGCCATTCATCAGCCCCGCCTGGACGCTCCAGCCCACGGGCGCCTCGGCCCAGCCCGCCACAGCGCCGGCGTCCTGGAAGCGGTCCAGGCCCTGGCCCGAAGCTGCCGGCGCTCCGGCCTGCCGCCAGAGGATGGCGGCAAACTCCTGCCGGGCAACCGGGCGGTCCGGCTCATACCGCCCGCCGCCGACTCCGGTGATATATCCCTGTTCTGCCGCCCAGGTCACCCCGTCGGCATAGGCGCCGGACACGTCAGAGAAGGGGCATTCCTCTGAGAGCTCCGGCTGGCCTGCCGCTTCATAGAGCAGCTGGGCGGCCTCCCCACGGGTGACAATTCTGTCTGGGGCGCTTAAAAATTCCTGGCTGATAGAAACCTCCCGCCCCCAGGATAAGGCCCCCTCCGCCCAGGCGGGCCACGTAGTTTCCGACAGGGCAAAAGCCCACGCGGACAGCAGCGCCAGGCAGCACAGCAGGGCGCAGATCCGTTTCATAACAACCACCTCATTCTTATTTCTTGCCGGCATCGCTTTGCCTTATTTTCTATAGACGGCGCAGATCGGGAAAAAGTTTCTGGTGGTGGAAAATTTTTCGGCAGAAGAAACAGAAGGGGAGTTACGCCGAACGAGCATTTAGCCGCAGGCGAAAACCTTGGCGCAAGGCGAATTCATTTCGCCCGAGCATTTTAAATCAAAGGGTGGAGCCGCCCTTTGGGCGGCGGAATCCAAAACAAAAGGACATCTGCAAAGCAGATGTCCTTTTGTTTTG
>CAJFVK010000040.1 GCA_904420435.1 uncultured Oscillospiraceae bacterium | reverse complement strand
AAATAATACCATCCTTAAGAAATGGAGACGATGGAATGGGGAAACGTAGAGTCACGGCCAAGCAGATCGGCGCTTTCGGCAGGCGTCCGCTCCTCCTCTTGCAGAAAAGCCCTAAAGGAAGCCAGCTGTTCAGTTGTCATGATTCGTTGTTCCATTTGCTTCTCCTTTCAGCTGTTTCCCTTAGTTTACCTGCTCCCGATGGGGTTATGCAGCACCGCTTTTCCCGGCGTTTCGTCCGCAGCAAGAGGGATGCCGCATAGTTTCCCATTCTAATCGCAAAAGCGCCTTTCCGAAAGCTTCCAGGCGGGGCGGCCGGCGCTTTCAAAAAGGCGCGTTGTTCACAATATGCTGTTTCTTCCATAGGGGAAGGACATAAACAGGGGGCGCTCCGCACGGAGCGCCCCCTATTTCTCCCCTAAGGCGCCTGCCACTGGCGCTTCATGGCGCCGATAAACAGACGGGAGAGCCTGGGCAGATAGACGTCCTTCCGGTATACCGCCGCCAGGTCCCAGACCAGATCCTCGGAATCGAACCGCAGATAGGTGACCTGCCCCGGATGCTGGCAGACCTTCGCCCCCTCCTCCGGTACAAAGGCGCAGGCGACGCCTTTTGCCGCTAGGTTAATCGCCGTTGTCAGGTTGCCGGTTTCCATCAGGACGGTTGCCTCCACCTGGTGCTTGGCCAGAGCATGGTTGATCTGATGGGTCAGATTTCCCTCTCCTGCTCTAACTTCCGCTTCTCCCGGGCGATCCTTCGCTCTTCCCGCTCTGCTGCCTCTTCAGCAAGCACCTTATCCGCTCTTTCCTCCCATGATTCCGTTTTTTCTCTTGTCAGCCCTCTTATCCGGGCTGTTTCAACCTCTCGCCCATAATTCCACGCCTTCAGTGGCCGGAATAAGGGTGCCCCTCCTTTTGGCAGCTGGAAAATGCCCGATCCCTCAGGGTATTCCCTCCAGTCCCAAGTTTCATCCGGGTTCGTAATGCAGGCCGTTCCTATGTAGTAGGCAGCCAAATCGAGGAATTCCTCCTCGTGCTTCTCAAACGCCTCCTTCCTGTGGCTCACATCCGTCCGCATGGTGTCCAGAATGTCGTTCAGCCGGTTCAGCGCGTATTTGTCCCACAGCTTCATCGACCACTTTTTTGCGAAGCGTGCCGCACGCTTCTGCGGATCATTCTTGATTTTTTCCTCCAGTTCTTTTGTGTTCGGAATATAATTTTGCTCCAGAACGTCTAAATACGGTAGAATGATGTTCACTCCGTCCCGCGCAGCCGCCTCAACATATTCCTCCAGTTCCTCTTGTGTCGTATATGTCATTCGACTGGATGGGCAAAACGTCCGGGACAATTCGTGGTGGGTTACCCCCACCATGTTTTCCCCTCCTCGCGTTTCAAAGGTAATCCGCAGCCGATGCAATAGCTTCCAGTCATACGAGAAGAAAATCAAACGGGTACCATCTTTATTTCTAAAGTAGTGTTCCGGCGCTGGTCCACCATTTATCAAGGTAAACCCACAGGGGGCTAAAATCGGCAGCGCAGTTTTTTTTAGGGCGGGGTAAATTTTCATCATGTTCACCCTCCTGTATTGTATTTAGAAAAGGGGGAGGGCATCCCCTCCCCCCCTGCCTGGTTCTTCCGTGTCTTCCTATTTTGGCCGGGTAAGTTCCCAAAACAAAACGCATACGAGAAGGAATTCAATGGCAAACGTAAAGTAAGGGTGCATGTCAAACGTACTCCAAGAATGCCAATTTATATCCTTCTTTTTGGTCTTCTGCGGCAATTTTGAAAACAGATAGGCGCGTACTCCCGCTATTGCGCATGAAATTACAGAAACTACAGCTATCAGGATAAGCGGTTCAGTTGTCAGTTTTGTATCGGTTGCACTAATATAACCATATACACAGCAGTAGGCAAATATTGAAATGTACCACGCTTTCTTCCAGGAATAGTAGGTTTTCTCCTGCTGTTCCATCTGCTCCTGCCGTTTAAGGCTCCGCTTCCTCTTTTTACCCTTGTACGGCATCTTGGATCATCTCCCTCCGCCGGCAGATGCCATCTGTTGGACCGTCAGATCGGCAGGATCTTGGGCAGCCAATCCGGCCCATTCCTGTCAGTTGCCGCCCCTGGGCAGTACTGATCCAACTGATAGTACAGCGTAATCAAACGAGTCGTCCACTTCATATATGCGTCGTTTTTTTGGAAAAAGTACCTATAATTTTCCGCATCTTCCGCCCTCTCAGCAGCGACACGGTTGAAAACCTCCTGCTCCTTCGGGAAGTTCTCCAATCCGCGGCTGATCTGGGCCGTATAGTACGCCGCTTCTTCTTTCCACTGTACCCAGTACTTTTTCCCCAGCCGTTCCAGTTCCTCCAGCTCCGGATCTTCGCCCATCTCGAACCGCTCAACTTTGTACTCATCATAGATGGGGTGGTATCGTAGGTAAAAGTCAAAGTAGAACTGATTCACCAACGAGAACCGTCTGCTCAAATCATCTTGGAGCTCCTCCTCGCTCCGCTCCTCGCCTGTGCCTGTGGAGCAGGCGCACATCGCAAAGGCCAGCAGGACCGCCGTCATCACGGCTGTCGCCCTGATGAAGCGCCGCTGTCCGCTGCCTTTGCTATTCGTCCTGCCGGCCTGTTTCCTCTCCCTCTCCTGCTTCTGCCGCTTCTGCTCCACGGTCTGGGGAAAGCCTTTGCGTCTGGCCAGCGTCAGCAGAATCCACGACGCGCCATATACGACACCCATGGCCAGCTCCATGATTCCCGGTACCAAATAGCGCCACGGGAGCGGGGAGATCAGCATGATGGCCCCCAGCCGCAATATGTCGCTATCTGGGGGCAGGTATAGATGCTGTACACAATATAAGCCCACCGCGACCCTTTGAAGATAAAAATCCATAGGATCACCAGCCACAGAAACGCTATGGGATAGATGAAAACAGGTATCCCGCTCTCGTAAACAACCGTTCTTACGGTCCACTCTATGACGGTCGCCGCGACCTGGCAGGATGCCACAATGGCCATTCTCCTGCGGAGCTTTTCCTTGGATGTCTTCTGCCGGTTCTCCCAAGCCAGCGCGTCCTTTCCCCGCGCAATCAGCCGCTCTTTCCACTCTTTTGCAGTATAGATCCGGGAAAAACCGTCCCGCCTGGCCAGCGTCAGTGCGACCCAGGAAATGAGGTAAGACAGCTTTACGAAAAATGCGAAAATGTTTACGTAAGGCCAATGTCCAAAAGCGAGTGCAGTTAATATATACACACCGAAATAGGTGCCAACAATAACCGTCAGAACCGTTCCAATCGTGTATACAATATAGGCCCACCACTTGCCTCGGAAGATGAAAAGCCATAAAACCCATGTTATCACAGCGGGCGGCGGCAGAATCCCCCCGTGGTTTCCGGGATCATAATAGCCCACATATTCTTCATATACGCCTCTCAGCACCGTATTGAGCACCGCTATGAGAAGCATAAACAGGTAGCGCGGCGTCTCCTCCTCTTTTCGTCTCACCGCCTTGTCCTTCCTCATATATGCTCCCTCCTTTAAGATATAACCGCCGCATTTTTTAGCAAACTCATTGCCGCGATACTCTTTTCATACTTGCGTTCTTTTATTCAGCGTTTTCGGGCGTCTGTTCCTTTTTCGCGCCGGATATTTTGAGAAACTCTCTCCGCATAATAGCCCCGGCAACCAGATAACCCAGCGCGCAGCAGCCGGCAATCACATAAATCCGAATATTGGTTTCCACATATGGCGAACCGGTTTCCGTACGATAAATGCAGCTGCAGACGAACAGGATGACCACCAGCGTCTGTATCATATACAGGATTCGCGCTGTTTCCTTCCCAGATAAGATAAAAATCCAAAGCAAGGCTGTGATCAGCACGCCTGCCAGCATTTCCCTGCTTCGGAAGTGAAATGCGGTGTACACACTTCCATCTCCCACAATCATCAGATACCCGCAAAAGGTCACAACAACCTGCAGAATTCCGGTCATCAAGCTCAGTGTCGTATAATGCGGCTGTATTTTCAGCCCAAAGCGGCCCTTCCTCAGCAGCTGCGGCCAGATCGCAGCGATGTCAAAGAGCAGGAGCGTTGGCAACACAATCGCAATCAACGCAATATTGATTCCCCGGCTGGCTGATATTCCTCCGTTCGTTATACCTTCGACGTACCATTCCACATCCAAGAGTAGACTTCTTAACTCAAAAAATGATAACACATAAAAAGGAATCCTCCAAAGCCATCCACCCATATATATTAAAGCAACTAATTAGAATGTGCAAAGCATCCATAAAGAGGTATACTATATCCCCGCTAATCATCACGTTCATGATGCCTCTCCACAGACAGGCAAGCGCGTATAGCGATGCTAAAACCAGCAGCACTCTTCCATTGGTTCCTTCTTTTTTGATCGGATGCATACCGCTCCTCCCTTCTCCACAGGCGCGCCCTCCCTCCCTTGCCGCGGCCAAGCACCCCCGGCAGCCCGGCGGCGCTTGGCATATGGGCTTTACAAAAAGTTCACGCTCTATTTCCTGTTTTGTCATCATTTTCCGGGCGCAATATGGTATCTTATCCTTGTCAGGAGCAGAGAGCCCGTGATCAATCGTTTCCTTTTCTTTCTCCCTATGCCGGGCGGGAGCTGCCAGGTCCCGCCCGGTCCAAAAATCCCGAAACCAGACCGGTTTCGTTTGCCGTCCGCAAGGGCGGCCTTTTTTTGCGGGTTCCGCCGTCCGAAAGGCGGCTCCACCCTCCGGCGGTTCAATGCCCGGAATGGCAAAGCCATCCCCCCGCATCTTGTTCTCCCGCTGAGTATCAGGCGCAGTATGAGGGGAGGCTCCTTCTGTTCCTCACCTGTTATGCGCCTCTCCCATCAGTCCGCAGAAGAGGCGGATCCTTACGGACTGCCCTTCTTGTCCGGATCCTCCGGGTTGTCGATGGCCCACCCCAGAATATAGTTCCAGATAGTCCAGCCAATCCCGCCATAGATCAAAATGATTGCAATAATACTCCAGAATGTGCCGCTCCCGAACATATCGGAGCCTATGTTGTATGCAAAGATACCCATCAGCATATTGCGCAGGCATTTTCCTGACCCGCGTACCATCGGTTCGTCCATCTGAGAAGCCCTCCTTTACAAATCCTGTCCTTTACAAATTCTGTCCTTTACAAATTCTGTCCGGCGGCTTAAGAAGCCGGGCAGTTGCTCTCAAAGCCTTGCAGCAGCTGTCCCCGCCGCCTATTCCGGGCTGACTCCGCTGTCTTCCGCGGGTTTTGTGCAGAACCGGGCGAGGAGAATCCATATGGGACCGCAGGCAATCATAAACGCCAGATAGTGCATAGTAATCTGCCCTCCGCCTCGCGGTTTCGGAGCATAGAGATGGATAGGGGTCAGAAAAGCCAAAATGCATAGCACAACTAAACTCATGACAATCCAGAAAGTGCTTCCATCCGAGATGCTGACGATCGTATCCTCCCGGCTCTCCTTCTTTGCCCAGGACTTTTTTAGGATCCGATAATAGACGGCCCACGCGGCAGCGCTGCAGCCGACGCACAGGAGGGCGGCGAGATGGCGGCGGGCCCAGGGGCCGCGGAATGGAAACAGGTCTGCTCTCAGTTCCAGCAGAAGAGCGTAGAGGACATGGACGATGGCGCATACGACGACATAAAGCCGGCGCTTTCCCATCGGCTTCCCCGTCACCGGATGCTCTCCGCGATGCGGATCAGGGTGTCCTGATCCGGCCGGCCCTGCAGACGGAAGTACATCCCCGTATCCGGGTCCTGCCAGGCCAGCATGTTCGTGGTCGTGCTGCCCACGCCGGGAAGGACCGCCGAGGCGGAGGAGCCGGAGGTCCCGTTGTCGATAGGCTCCTCCTGGGCCGCCCAGAAATAGCCCACCGCGCCGTTGATCTCCACGGTTTCGCTCTCCCAGTCCTGAACGGCCAGCTCGCCGCCGGAGCAGGTGAAAGCGAGCCCGTACCCATCCTCTACCCAGTAGGTCTGGGCGGTGTCGCCGATTTCATAGCGCTCCAGCAGCGAGAAGCCGCTGGGCAGCCATTCCGGCGTATACCGGACGGTATCTGCCGGGGCAAGCGCCACGCTCTCCGCCGCCCGCATCATGGTGTCCCTCGAAACGTCCTGCCCGGACAGGAAGAAGAGGATCCCGTCGTCGTTCTCCCAGATCAGCAGCGTATGGTCGCCGTCCTGATAGTAGTCGGCATCGTATCCCTGGACCGTGACGGCCTGGCAGTTTTCAATGGTGCCCTCCTGGTCGATCTGCCTGCCGAACCCGGCGGTAGAGGGGTTGCCGCAGCTCAGGGTGAGCTTCCCGTCCGGGCCCTGGTATCTCCAGTCGGTGGTATAATAGCGGGGGTCATAGGAGATATCGTTGATGCCCCAGCCCTCTTCCTCCCAGGTCAGGCGGTAGGTCAGGGGCGCGTCATAGGTGTGTCCCTCCTCCTCACAGAAGTAGAGGAGGGAATCGCTGTCGACCGTTTTCAGCCACCGCTTCCCGAAGGCCGAGGTCGTGATCTCCCCCTCGCCCACGTAGACCGTCTGGGTGTCCGCGTCATAGCTGACCTCCACCCCCAGAAGCTCGCAGATGGCCCGCAGGGACAGGTAGTGGGTCCCGCCGCCCGCGGCATCCGTATAGTAGATGGAGACGGGAACCTGCTGGCCGTTCTCTGCCGTCATATCGTCGCCTGCGGAAAAAGCCGTTTCCCCGTCCACGACAATGTGGGACGGGTTAAAGGTCAGGTTTCCCGTCGCCGCGAGGACGGACGTCCCCAGCGCTACAACAGCCAGCGCCGCGGCGGCGCCGGAGAGGAATGAACCCAATCGTTTCATCGTTATGCTCCTTTCTTGTCCTGCAGCTGTCCGTGGGCGGAAGGCCGCAGGACAACCTATACACCCTCGTTTACCACTCTATTATAAAAGATCCACCCTTATCTGGATCTAATTTTTCTATATCTGTATTTTCTGAGGAAACTTTTGAAACTGTATTTCCTTCATTGGAATGAAAATGAAGATAGAGAGTAGAGCCAACAGCAAATGCCAGGAGCAATACTATAATAAGAATAAGGGAGTGCAGTAGGAGAATCCTCGGCCGGCTCTGCACGGACTGCAGCTGCGGCTGTTCTTCACGCCCTTCTCCGGCAGCGGTATAGATTTCCGCAATCCTATCTCTTATTTCGCAAGGCTTATCTTGACGATCATCAAGGAGATAGTCCACGGTTACTTCATACAGCTCGCTGATGAGCCGGAGATTATCTGTAGAGGGAACAGAAGCTCCTGCTTCCCATCGAGAGATCGCCTGCCTGGAAATATGAAGAACATCAGCAACATCGTACTGGGACATTCCTCCCCTTTTTCTGAGATAAATAAGTTTTTCTGGCAATGTCATTCTTTCTTTTACCTCGATTCTACCAAAGCTGTTGTGGTCATGTAAGATGTAAACGGTTTACATCCAGGCAATTAGTAGTTGCTCAGGCAGGTTGTTCCATTATTCGCAGCGGTAGCCAATGCGTGCAGAAGATATTGTCATTTTTTACGGAGTCCTCTATGCCTGACGGGGCAGTGTGTCGACATCTTATCCCTCCCTCATACAGAAATTTATATATTGTCAGCATATACTATCCTGCTATTTTTGGCAACCTTTTTGATATTGGCAGAACATAACGGCCGGCAGAAATTCCGGTATCGAAATTTTTGTTGGTTTTCCCCCGCCTTCTGCGCTATAATGCTCTTACCGGCGTCGGGATGCGCCGCACGCGGCCCCCGGCGGTTTCGCCTGGAAACCGCCATAGCGGCGGAGGCGCAGGGCGGGAGGCTCCGGGATTAGAAGATCGCCCCACAGGACGCCCTGGGCCGAAGCGGATCGCCGCGGCATCAAGCAGCCAGGAACCAGACGAATAGAGATATAGGAGGGAACAAGACCGCATGGATGAGTGCCTGATCTGCGGCGCGCCCCTGGAGTATCTGACCCAGGACGAGGAGATGGCGTGCGCCGTCTGTCACAGAAAAGAGCCCAGCAAGACCCGGTGCGTGAACGGCCACTATGTGTGCAATGACTGCCACACCCAGGGCATGGACAGCATCTTCGGCCTGTGCCTGGCCGAAACCTCCGCCGACCCCATTGCCATTCTCCGCAAGATGATGGCTCTGCCCTTCTGCCACATGCACGGCCCGGAGCACCATGTGATGGTGGGGGCGGCTCTGCTGACCGCCTACAAAAACGTCGGAGGGCATGTCGACTTGGAGCATGCCCTCCGGGAGATGTACAGCCGGGGCAAGGCCGTCCCCGGCGGGGCCTGCGGCTTCTGGGGCGCCTGCGGGGCCGGGATCAGCGCGGGGCAGTTCGTGGCCATCGCCACAGCGTCCACGCCCCTGGCGAAGGAGCCCTGGGGCTTGAGCAACCGGATGACCGCCCTGGCCCTGGACCGCATCGGACAGGTGGGCGGCCCCCGGTGCTGTAAGCGGGACTCCTTTCTCTCCATCCTGGCCGCCGTGGACTTTGTCCGGGATCACCTGGGGGTGGAGATGGTGCGGACCGTCCCTGTCTGCTCCTACAGCGGGCAGAACAGCCAGTGCATCGGCAGGGACTGCCCCTTCTCGGCGGCGAACCGAAAGAAGCCCAAGGTGGCCTTTGTCTGCGTCCACAACTCCTGCCGCAGCCAGATGGCGGAGGCCCTGGGCAAACGCCTTGCCTCCGATGTGTTTGACAGCTTTTCCGCCGGGACGGAAACGAAACCGCGCATCAACCAGGACGCGGTGCGCCTGATGAAGCGGGTCTACGGCATTGACATGGAGGAGAACCAGTACAGCAAGCTGCTGGCCGAATTGCCGCCTGTGGACATTGTGGTCACCATGGGCTGCAACGTCCAGTGTCCCGCCCTGCCCTGCTCCCACCGGGAGGACTGGAGCCTGGAGGACCCCAGCGGCAAGGACGGCGGGGCTTTTCTGGAAACTATGGCCAAAATCGAGGAAAAGGTGCTGGACCTGAAGCGCCGCATCCAGGCCGGCAGGCTGGGATAGCCCTGGCAGAGCCGGAAGAAGGGCGGCGGCCAGTCGGCCGCCGCCCTTCGCTCCATTCGCGCCCCGCCTTACAGCGCCCTGCCCATTTCATAGGCCTTGGTCATGGCCTCTGTCCCGGCCACATCCTCCGGGGCGTTGGTACCCAGGCCGAACACATAGCCGCCCTCCCGGTTGCCGCCGGCGCGGAAGCAGCCGATGTACTTGCGGAAGCTCTCCAGCATCAGCTTCATGTAGTCCTCCGTGGGGGCGGCCCCGGCGGAGATCAGATAGAAGGCGGTGTCCTTCACCTTCTGCTCGATGGCGAAGGTGCGGTCCAGCACCGCCTTCATCTGGGCACTCCAGGTATAGAAGTACACCGGGGAGGCCAGCACCACCACATCGGCGGCCAGCCATTTCTCATAGATATCGCCCATATCGTCCTTCTGCACACAGGGGCCGCCGTTCCGCTGGCAGGCCCCGCAGCCCAGGCAGCCGTTGATCTTCCGATCCTTTAAGCAGATTTTCTCCACCTGATGGCCCGCCTTCTGGGCGCCGCGGATCAGCTCGTCCGACAGCCGGTCGGTGTTGCCGCGCTTCCGGGGGCTGCCCATCAGTACCAGTACATTCTTGCTCACTTGTTCAAACCTCCATGACGTGGTTTACTGCGCCGTCTTGGCCAGCTCGGCCAGCTCCGCCATGAGCTCCGGGATCTGAATGCTCTGGGGGCAGTGGGACGCGCAGGCCCCGCAGGCGACGCAGTCGGCGGGCGTCCCCTTGGACTGCACGCCGGGCAGTCTGGTCAGCGCCCACGCGCCGGTCACCTTGTAGTCGTTGTAGATCTTCAGATACTCCGGGATGTTGATCTCCTTGGGACAGCCGGAGCAGCAGTAGCGGCAGGCGGTGCAGGGGATCTGGATCTGGGAGCGGAACTTCTCGCAGGCCTCCATGAGCAGTTCGGTATCGGCCTGGCTGAGGGGCTGGTCGTCGCTGAAGGTAGCCACATTGTCCTGGATCTGCTCCAGGGAGCTCATACCGCTCAACACCACCTGGACCTGGGGCAGGGTCTTCACAAAGCGCAGCGCCCAGGAGGCGATGCTCCAGTCGGGGTGGGCGGCTTTCAGCATGGCATTCTCCTCCGGGGTCAGATCGGCCAGCCGTCCGCCCCGGACCGGCTCCATGACCATGATGGGGATCTGTCGCTCCTCCAGCACCTGGTACTCCTCTTTTGATGTGCCATACTTCCAGTCAAAGTAGTTGATCTGGAGCTGGGCGAAGTCCCAGGGGTGGTGGTCAGCGAAGCGTTTCAGGGTCTCCACTCCCGCGTGGCTGGAGAAGCCCAGATAGCGGATGCGGCCCTTCTTCTGCTGCTCCAGGAAATAGTCGATACACCCGCTGTTTAGGTAGTCCTCCACATTTTCCTCGCTGAGGCTGTGGAGCAGGTAGAAGTCGATGTGATCGGTCTTCAGCCGCTCCAGCTGCTCCTCAAAGACCGGCTCCGGCTTGGGGGTGGCCTGGATGAAGAATTTTGTGGCCAGATAGTAGCTGTCCCAGGGGTATTTCTGGAGGGCGTGGCCCAGGAACCGCTCGGAGTCCCCGTCGTTGTAGATGTAGGCGGTGTCATAGTAGTTGACGCCGTGGCGCATGGCGTAGTCGATGATCTCCTGGGCCTTCTCATAGTCGATCTTCGCGTTGGGCCCGGAGGATCCCTCCGCCTCCGGCAACCTCATGTTGCCCATGCCCAGGCGGGAGAGGGAAATGTCCTTGAATGGCTTGGTAATCATACTGCATCCTCCTATCGTTTTGCCTATTGTGGATTCAATGTCCTGTTGAAATTCTCTTGGTATTCTCCGATCCCCGCAATCATGACCTGCATGGTCGTTTCGCCCAGCATGGCAAAGGCCTGCATCTCGCTGCGGCTCATGTGCTCCATGATGGGCTTCGCATAAGCCCGGCCCTCATCCGTTAAACGGATGCACTTTTGCCGCCGGTCCTCCGCCATCTCCCGCAGTTCCACGTACCCCTGCTTGACAAACCCTGCGATAATGGCATGTACGGTAGTTTTCGGCAGGTGTGTCGCCCCGCAGATCATCCGCTGTGTAACGGCTACGTCCGAGTTGTAGATCACGCACAGCGCCTGCAGCGCGGAATAGCTGACGCCGAGCTTCCTTGCGTACCGCTCATAGGCCGCATTGATCTCCGTCCAGTGCCTATGAAATCTGGCAAACATCTCACCTCTGCTCTCGATGGTATCGCCCCCTTTCAGTTGGTTCGATTTTGCACCGTCTATATTTTAGTGCGATTTGGAACCTTTTTCAAGGATCCGTTCTCCGCGGGGGCGTCCCATATGCATCAATTTGCCGGCCATTCGCTGCGGGGAAAGGCCGGCGCTTCGGGGCCGCCAGCAGCTCCCGCTTGGCCCCCAAGGAGGCCAGCTTGGCGTTTCCGCTCCTCGCTCCGGCCGGTGGGAATGGAAATACCCGACATGGGATTTCTGCGCGAGGGGGAGTTGCCGTTTTGGCAACTCCCCCTCGCCTTTCCCCCTGCAATGTGCAGGTTTTTATTTTTCCCCCGCCTTTCTGCGGCCAGCCCTGTTTCGGCAGTCTTACGGGCGCTCCTCCCGCATCAGGCTGTAGGCCATGCCGCAGAACACCTTAACGCCGGTGCACAGGGCGTCCTCCCGGAAATCAAACCCGCTGCTGTGGAACTGGCCTGCGCAAGGCGTCAGAGTTTTGAAAAATATCCCCTTTCCGCCGTGGCTGCGGACCCGGTTGACCATATAGGCGTAATCCTCGCTGGCGTCCGCCTGCTGGCCTGGCGGTGTGGGGCGCAGCCCCAGCTTCTCCCGGCAGACCTTCTCGCAGTAGCGCACCATCTCCGGGTCGCTCTGAAGGGACTCCGCGGCGCCCATCAGCCTGATCTCACAGCCGCAGCCGTGCATGTCGGCTGCTCCCTGGGCGATCCGTCGGGCGTAGGCCTCCATATACCGGTTGACCTCCGTAGTGGCGCCCCGCACCTCCACCTCCAGCTTGGCCCGGTCGCAGATCACGTTCCGGCCGGAGCCGGCGTGGAGGGTGCCCACGTTGATGCGGGTATCCCCTTCGCTGCTGCGGGGGATGGCCTGGAGATTCAGCACAGCCGTGGCCGCGGCCAGGAGGGCGTTGGCCCCCTTCTCCGGCACGGCGCCGGCATGGGCAGCTTTCCCGGTGAAGAAAATATCCAGCTTGGTAGTGGCCAGGGTGGCGCCATAGCTCAGCCCCACCTGGTACTCCTGGCCGGCGCTGTCGCCCATATGGTTGCCGATCACATAGTCCACGTCGTCCAGATGGCCGTGCTCCACAATGGACTTGGCGCCCCGCACCCCCTCCTCCGCCGGCTGGAAGATCAGCTTTACCTTGCCGCGCAGCTGCTCCCGGCAGTTCATCAGAATCTCTGCCACGCCCAGGCCGATGGACACATGGCCGTCGTGGCCGCAGGCGTGCATCACCCCGTCATTGATGGAGCAGAACCCCTCGGCGCTGGGGCGGTGGACCAGGTCCTTATTCTCAAAGACGCCCAGAGCGTCGATATCAAAGCGCATGGCGATGGTGGGGCCCTCGCCGCAGTCCAGAATGCCGATCACGCCGGTAAAGCCTCCCCGCGCCCGCTCCGCGTAGGGCTGGACAGCCCCCTGGGCCAGGGCCCGCTGGTACTCCGCCTCCAGCTGTTCCTCCGTTGGCAGGCCCATTCTGGCCTCGGCCAGGCACACGTCCGGGCCGGTCAGCACCTGATAGCCCAGCTCATTCAGCCGCCGGGCGATGATGGAGGAGGTCCGGATCTCGCACCAGCCGGCCTCCGCATAGGTGTGCAGGTCCTGCCGGACCGCCCGGAGCCGGTCCCCCATGGCGTCCGCCTGCTGGGAAATGATCTCATATACATCGTTCATGGTCTGTGTGAAACCTCCTTGCATGGCTTTTCCCTGCCGCTGGCGATCTATAGGCCGGGAAGATGGTTGTGGTCCAGAACACCGCCGTGACGCAGGCGATGATCTCCGGCTGCCAGCTCGTCTTGATGCGATCTCCCGGGCACAGCCGCCAAGGCAAAGCCGCTTTTGTATCATAAGCATACCACAGGCAGGTTCAGGCTGGCAACAGCTTCCCTCCCTAAGCAGATTTTATCCGGCCTGATCCCCGGCGACCGCAGCCCGGCGTATTGGACGGACGCTGCAAGGCCGGAGAAGTATTAAAATGCGGCAAAACAGCAGGGGCGGCAGCATTTTTGCTGCCGCCCCTTGATGGGCTGTCGGTAAAGGCGGGCACGGCTGTCAACGGCGGCGCGTATGCGCCGTTCATCTTGACCGTTGACTGGCTCGGCTTGGTGTGCTATGTTCCCGATAAGCCAGAATTGCATTACCATTTTCAAAGTGATTCAAGAAGTAAGGTCCCTTTATTCGCAACTTTCTCTTTAATAGCAGAAACTGTATCTTCAACTGAAAGTTGTGTTGTGTCTAAAACATTTTTCTCGTATGCTCCCAAATTATTAAATTGCTCCCACATGGTTTCTACTAATTCAATATTAGTTTTTCTATCTAATTTTGAGCGTTCAATCGCCCGCATCATAGTTTCTTTCTTATTAGCCCTCAAAATGATATAATGTACTTCATATCCCTCTCGTACAATGTCTAGCCACGGCTCTAAAAACCACGGACCGATAATACCGTCTACAATCACATCATATCCTCCACGGACATAACGCTTTGCGGCTTCTAAAAAAGCCTCAATCACAATTAGATTTTGCTCATTAGATTCCGGCAAATGTGGGGGGATTGCTCCTTTACTAAGATAATGGTAAAAATCATCCGTGTGCATATGCACAGATTTTTCCATAGTGGATTCTTTTGCGACAATAGCTGATGTTGTGGTTTTTCCTGTTCCTGGTGCGCCAGTAATTACAACAATTCTTCCGCTCTCCATTTATTTCTATCCCCTCAATTCCGATTTTATCGCCCTATCCTATGTTTTATTGTATCATGTTCAAGGCTCAGCTTCTACCAGTTTTCCTTTTTTATTTGTGGAATAGTAGGGTACTGTCTATCCGTTTATTTGCGTTGCTTTACCGCACATACACATTTACGCATACGCAGGACGCATCATTCCCCGCAGACAGCAAGCGGCGGTATTCCCCCAAAAGGAATACCGCCGCTTGTCTGTGCCGTCTATAAAACTCGCCGCCTCTGAGCGCGCTCAAAAAGCAGTGCGGCAAGCGCCATTTTCCAGCGCGGAGCCATTGATTTTGCCGTCCTCTCAGCTGTTTCCCACCAGATACTCCTCCGCCATATGGATCGCCGTGGCGCCGTCGGCCACCGCCGTCACCACCTGGCGCAGCGGCTTTGTCCGCACATCCCCCACCGCATAGACGCCGGGGAGATTGGTCTTCGTGGTCTCATCGGCCACAACATAGCCGCTTTCGTCCAGTTCCAGCTGGCCCTGCACCAGCTCCGTGGCGGGCTTCCGGCCCACGCTGATGAAAATACCGTCGCAGGGGACCTCCGTTTCCTCCCCTGTTTGGACGTTCTTCACCTTCACGCCGGTCAGCTTGTCCCCGTGGAGCAGCTCCGTCACGGTGCTGTTCCACCGGAACTCCAGGTTCTCCGCCCGCATCAGCGGCTCATGGTAGACTTTGGTGGCCCGCAGGGTATCCCGGCGATGGACCAGGATCACCTGTTTCGCGATGCGGCTCAGCAGCAGGGCGTCCGCGGCGGCGGAGTTTCCTCCGCCTACGACCACTACGGTCCTGCCCCTGTAGCGCATCCCGTCGCAGGCGGCACAGTAGGCAACGCCCCGGCCGACCAGGGCATTCTCGTCCGCGATCCCCAGCTCCCGGGGGTTGGCGCCGGTGGCGAGGACCACGGTTTTTGCGTAGAAGGTCCCTTCGCTGGTCTCCAGGATCTTGGGCGCGGCGGAGAGGTCCACGCGCTCCACCTGGGCATATTCCGTCCTGGCGCCGAACCGCTCCGCCTGCCGCTGCATCTTCTCCGCCAGGGTGAAGCCGTCGACCCCCTCCTCAAAGCCGGGGTAATTGTCGATTTCCTCCGTTAAAGCCATCTGCCCGCCGGCCGAGAGCTTTTCCAGGACAACGGTATCCAGGCCGGAGCGGGCGGCGTAGAGGGCCGCCGTATAGCCGCCGGGCCCGCCGCCCACCACGACCATATCATAGACATGGGGTCCGCTCATAGGGGCCGCCTCCTTACTTCGACAGGGCTTCCTGGATAAATTGCTCGATGGCCGCCTTGGAGCCGGGGTTGACAATGGAGTCCACGGCCTTCCCGTCCCGGTACAAAACCAGCGTGGGGATCACCTCGATCTGCTCCGCCTCGGCGAGCTGGGCCTCCTCGTCAATATTGATTTTCGCCGCTGTGAGCCGGTCGCCGTACTCCTCGGCGACCCTCTCGTAGGCCGGCCCAATCCGGCGGCAGTAGCCGCACCAGGGGGCCCAGTAGTCCACCAGAAGGGGCTTCTCCCCACTCGCCATCTGCTGAAACTGCTCTTTGTTGATATCCATCGCCGCCATACCGGTCAGCTCCTTTCCTTGGTTTGAGGATAGTATATCCCGGAAGCCGCCGTTTTTCTGTGACAACGTCACAGAAAGTCCTTGTCTTTTCAGAAAAAATCTTTCCGGCGGGGCGTCCCGCCTGCTTCCGGCTGGAGCGGAAAGACGCGCGGCCTTCTTGTTACCTGCCCCGGCCTCCGCGGAAGCCCCGGCCCAGCCCGAGCCCCCGTCCGGGGTTGTTGTCACAGATGCCGTCGCCATTGCCGTCCACAAAGCAGGCTCCGCATCCGCCCCGGCATGCGCTCTGCCAGTCGCAGGCGCCGTCCCCGTCAGCGTCCTCATAGCGGCAGACTGTGCCGGCATAATCGCAGATCCCGTCGCGGTCAGCGTCCGCAAAGTTCCGGCCGGCGCCTTGCCAGGCGGCCAGCACGCCCGGGACACTGACAAACAGTACCATCGTTCCCGCAAGAATTCCGAGCAATACCCGTTTCATAAAAACTCCTCCTATCTCCGCATGAAAACCCACTGCTTTCTGCCCGCGCTCCCATTTCCACACGCCGCCTTAACAATTCCAGTATAAGCAATGTTTGGCAGCCTGTCAACCGGGCGCTGCCGGCAAGCCCCGCTCCGCATAAGAGGCCGCTTGTCTTTCTGCCCCCGTTCCCGGTCCGGTAGAGAAAGTATATCAGATCGGGACGCGCCGTACTGTAACGAGGTCACACAAGCGCTCAGCGGGTATGCGCTGTCCGGCGGGGATCGCCCGGCCAGTTGTGTGCTGGCCCAGCAGCCAGTCAATCACCTGGAGCACCTGGATTCCCTCGTAGTCCCCTGTGGTAAACCTGTCCAGAGTCAGGACCACCTTGGGATAGTTGTCCCAGATGGTCCGCAGGGGCTTCATTTCCCGCTCAGCTGTACATCGGACAAGTAGGACACCGTCGATAACCCGATCTATGCAAACAATTCGATCTTGTCAGAGAAATTGTTCAAAAGAATAAGGGGTTTGTTGTCAGATACAATCCGGCAGCGAGCCCCTCTACCCTCGGCGCTCTGGATCTTGACGGGAATCGGTCTGCTGTATGGAACAAAATAACAGTCGCTGCCCAGGTTCTTCTTGACTGCTGCCGCTTCCTCATGTATAATCCCATTCGAGGTTAGTTATTACTAACTAAAACGAAATAATGAATGGAGGAACTTTTATGTCCCTGATCCAGAAAGAAATCGCGGATTTTACCGTGCAGTGCTACCAGAACAACGCCTTCCGGGCCGTCACCAAGGCGGACGTGCTGGGCAAGTGGAGCGTGTTCTTCTTCTACCCCGCCGACTTTACCTTCGTCTGCCCCACAGAGCTGGAGGACCTGGCCAACCTCTACGACAAGTTCCAGGCGGTGGGCTGCGAGGTCTACTCCGTCTCCTGCGACACCCACTATGTCCACAAGGCCTGGCACCACTATGTCCACAAGGCCTGGCACGACGCCTCGGAGCGTATCCAGAAGATCCAGTACCCCATGCTGGCTGACCCCACCCACGCCTTGGCCCGTGACTTCGAGGTCTATATCGAGGCCGACGGCGTGGCGGAGCGGGGCAGTTTCATCGTGAACCCGGAGGGAAAGATCGTAGCCTACGAGGTCAACGCCGGCAACGTGGGCCGCAACGCCGACGAACTGCTGCGAAAGGTCCAGGCCTGCCAGTTCGTGGCAGAGCACGGGGACGAAGTGTGCCCGGCCAAGTGGCAGCCCGGCGCGGAGACCCTGAAACCCAGCCTGGACCTGGTGGGCCAGCTGTAAACCATGGAGCAGATGGAAAACCTCTATGATGTGGTGGTGATCGGCGGCGGCCCGGCGGGGCTCACCGCTGCCCTGTACCTGGCCCGGGCCCGCTACCGGGTGGTCGTGGTGGAGAAAGACCACTTCGGCGGCCAGATCACCATTACCGCAGAGGTGGTCAACTATCCAGGCGTGGGTCGGACCAGCGGAACGGAACTCACCGAAACTATGCGGAAGCAGGCGGAGGGCTTCGGCGCGGAGTTCCTGCTGGCGGAGGTCACCGGCCTGGACCTCTCCGGGGATGTGAAAACCGTCCGGACCAGCCGGGGTGACCTGAAATGTTTCGGCGTTCTGCTGGCCACCGGGGCTCATCCCCGCATGGTGGGTTTCCAGGGGGAGGAGCAGTTTCGTGGCCGGGGCGTGGCCTACTGCGCCACCTGCGACGGCGAGTTCTTCACCGGCAGGGACGTCTTTGTGGTGGGCGGCGGCTTTGCCGCGGCGGAGGAGAGCGTGTTCCTCACCAAGTACGCCCGCCATGTGACCATCCTGATCCGGGGTGACGACTTCTCCTG
>CAJFVK010000039.1 GCA_904420435.1 uncultured Oscillospiraceae bacterium | reverse complement strand
GCTGATGAGCCAGACGTCGTCCCCCTGGATCACCGCGGCCACGCTCTCGCACTCCGTCACCCGGATCACCAGGCCGTCCGGCAGGTTCCGCCGGATCTGGACCGTCTGGATATAGGGCAGCTGCCGCATCATCTCCCCGGAGATGGCGTACTTGTTCAGAAGGAACATGTTGTCCCCGGTTTCGATCCCCGTGGCGTCCAGGATCTCCTGGTCGCTGTAGCGCTCGTTCCCCTCCACGGTGATGGTCCGGACCCTGAAGAACAGGATCAGGGCGGCTACAATGGCCCCGCAGATCAGCAGGAAGGAGAGGATCCGCAGCGGCACCGTCAGCCTGCTGCGCCGGTAGCGCCGGTTGCGCCTGCTGCGCCGCCTTCTGGCCATCTTCTCCTCACCTGCCTTTCGTTTCCTTCGTTTCTTTCTACCGCTCCTCCACCTGCGCGCCCAGCAGGCGGAGATCCCGGGCCAGATCCTCATAGCCCCGCTTGATGTGGTGGATGGCGGTGAGGCGGCTCTCCCCCTCCGCCGACAGGGCCGCCACCGCCAGGGCGGCGCCGCCCCGCAGATCCGTGCAGGCCATCTCCGCCCCCTGGAGCCGGTCCACTCCGCAGACTACGGCCACCCGGCCCTCCACCCGGATGTCCGCGCCCATGCGCGTCAGCTCATCCACGTGGCGGTAGCGGCTGTCAAAAATGTTCTCCACAAAGACCGTGACCCCCCGGCTGCGCAGCAGCGCCGCCATCAGCACCGCCTGGGCGTCGGTGGGAAAGCCCGGATAGGGGGCCGTCCGCACCGGGCGGATACCCCGGAGCCTGCCCTGGCTCCGGATCCGGATGCTGTCACCGCCGCTGTGGATCTGGCACCCCGCCTCGTGGAGGGCCGCCGTCACCGTGGACAGGTGGCGGTAGTCCACCCCCTGAAGCTCCACATCCCCGCCCGCCGCGGCCGCGGCTGCCAGGTAGGTGGCCGCCACGATCCGGTCCGGCATCACCGTATGTACCGCATCCCGGGTGGGCCGCCGCCCCTCCACGGTGACGGTGGAGGTCCCCGCCCCCCGGACCCGCTGGCCCATGGCGTTGAGGAACCGCTGGAGGTCCGCGATCTCCGGCTCCCGGGCCGCGTTGAGGATCACGGTGGTTCCCTCGCAGCCGCAGGCGGCCAGGATGCTGTTCTCCGTGGCCCCCACGCTTGGCATGGACAGCGTCAGCTCCCGGCCCACCAGTTCCGGTGCCTCACAGCGCAGCCGGCCGCCCCCCTCGTCGATCACCGCCCCCAGCCGCCGCAGGGCGGCCAGGTGCAGGTCGATAGGCCGGGGGCCCAGCTCGCACCCGCCGGGCATGGACAGCTCCGCCCGGCCGCACCGGCTGAGGATCGCCCCCAGGAAAATCACCGACGAGCGCATGGAGCGCATGAGCCGGTCCGGCACGTCCCAGCGGTCCACCCCGGCGGCGTCCACCACCAGGGCGTCCCCCTCCCACCGGCAGCGGCAGCCCAGGTGGCGCAGGATCTCTGTGGACGCCTCCACGTCCCGCAGCCTGGGGCAGTTTTTCAGCACCGAGGTCCCCCGGTGCAGGATGGTGGCGGCCAGGATGGGCAGCACGCTGTTCTTGGCGCCCTGGACACGCAGGGAGCCATCCAGCGGCCGGCCGCCCTCAATATAAAATTCTCCCATAGGTTCCCTCCGCAGATCATTCTTCCGAAATCTACACCATCTTATGCGAAGGGACGCTCTTTTCGTGACTAATGGCCGCCGGCCAGCTCCATCACCGTCCGGTAGATCCGCTCGTTGGCGTCCCGGACGCCCAGGGCGGCCATGTTCTGCTCCATCATCAGCCGGCGGTCGCCGTCGCCCAGGAGCTCCAGGGACTTCTCCAGCAGCAGCGCCCCGCTGCTCTCCGCCTCCCGGATCAGCAGGGCCGCCCCGTGGTCCGCCAGGACCTGGGCGTTCTTCTCCTGGTGGTTGTTGGTGACGTTGGGGCTGGGCACTATGATGGACGCCACCCCCAGGGCCGTCAGCTCGCTGATGGTGGAGGCGCCGGCCCGGCAGAGCACCAGATCCGCCGCCCGCATCACCAGGGGCATGTCGTAGATATACTCCCGGACCTCCACCAGGATCTGCCCGGACAGGTCGATCTTCCGCTCGGAGAGGATCCGGTTGATCCGGGGGATGCCGTAGGAACCGGCGGCGTGGATGTGGTGGAACCGGCACAGCTTCAGCTCCTGGGTGATATAGTCCGCCATCTGGATGTTCATCTCCCTGGCGCCCAGGCTCCCCCAGAAGGAGAGCACCAGGTGTTTGCCGTCGTCCAGCCCCAGCTGGGCCTTGGCCTCCTGGCGGGTATGGGTGAAAAACTCCCCCCGGATGGGGGTGCCGGTGACCCGGACCTTCTGGGGGTGCCGGTAGTTCTTCCGGCAGTCCTCAAAGCCCACCATGATCACATCCACATAGGGCTCCAGCAGCTTGGTGGTGAGGCCCGGGATGGCGTTGGACTCGTGGACGGCGGTGGGGATCCCCTCCCCGGCCGCCGCCCGGACGATGGGGTAGCTGGCGTAGCCGCCGGTGCCCACCACCAGGTCCGGCCGGAACTCCCGGAGGATCTTTTTGGCCTCCCTGGGGGCCTTGAAGTAGTTGTGGAGGGACACCAGGTTGTAGGCCAGCTCCTTGGGGCTCAGGGACCGGTGGAAGCCGGAGATCTCCACGGTGCGGAAGTCGTAGCCCGCCTGCTCCACCAGCCGCCGCTCCATCCCCCGGTTGGCGCCCACAAACAGGATCTCCACATCCGCTATCCGCCGCTGCATCAGCCCCGCCAGGGCCAGGGCCGGGTTCACATGGCCCGCGGTGCCCCCACAGGTGAAGATCACACGCATCTGGCTTCCTCCTCTCGGCCCGCCGCGGTTTCTCCGGCGGCGGGGCGTCTGTCTTTTTGGACGGCGCAGGCGCCGGAAAAGTTCCCTCCGCCGTCCCGCGCCACATCCATGGCGCTGGTCAAATTTCTGCTTCCGGGACATGCGCCCAGGAAACACACCTCCCGGCTCCCCAGTGCGCGGGCGAAACTGGCGCCCAGGAAGCTACCATCCCAAACGAGGTCCTATCCCGCTTTCGGCGCCGGCATCTGCCGGGACACGCTGAGGACAATGCCCACCTCAAAGAGCTGGATCAGCAGGGCCGTGCCCCCGTAGCTGAAAAAGGGGAGGGCGATGCCCGTGGCCGGAATCAGCCCCGTGACCACCGCCACATTGAGGAAGGTCTGCAATCCGATCTGGGTGGTCACGCCCACCGCCAGCAGGGCGCCGAACCGGTCCCTGGCGTGGATGGCGATCCAGTAGCCCCGAATCACCAGCAGGGCGAAGAGAATCAGGATAATGCCCGCGCCGATGTAGCCCAGCTCCTCGCAGACCACGGCGAAGATGAAGTCGTTGTGCTCCTCGGGAAGGAACATGAACTTCTGCCGCCCCTTCCCCAGGCCCACCCCCAGAAGGCCGCCGGAGCCGATGGCGATCAGGCTCTGGGCCATCTGCCAGCTCTCGTGCTGGATGTCCCACCAGGGGTCCAGCCAGGTCTTGATCCGGCTGGAGTTGTATCCGATCCGCTCCATCAGATCGGTGAACAGCACCATGTAGGCACCCGCGCCGGCGAGCCCCGCGCCGGCGGCCACCCAGCCCCAGTGCATGCCTCCCACTACCATCATCACCGCCCCGATGCCCAGCAGCAGGATGCAGCCGGACATGTGGGGCTCCTTGAGCATCAGGAAGGCGTAGACCGCCAGGATGCAGAGGTAGGGCAGGATGCCGTACCGGAAGGAGCGCATCTTCTCCTTGCGCTGGGAAATGGTGGCGGCAAAGTAGAGGATAATGCCCAGCTTCGCCAGCTCCGAGGGCTGGTAGGTGGGTCCCGCCACAATGAACAGCTGGAGCCACCGGGTGGCGCCGCCCTCGGAGTAGCCCAGGCCCGGCACCAGCACCAGGGCCAGCAGCACCATGGACCCGATCAGGGCGATGGTGGCAAAGCCCCTCAGCCGCTGGTAGTTCACCTTGGACATGGCCAGCATGGCCGCCACGCCGGCGGCGGCGAACACCGCCTGGCGGCGGACATAGTAGGCCGCGTCGTTATACTGGTTCAGAGCCGAGGGAAAGCTGGCGGAGAAGAGCATGATGAGGCCGATCACCGTCAGCATCAGCACCAGCACCAGGAAGGGCAGGTCGATGGGACCCCTGGCGATCTCCCGCAGCTCCCGGGCTCTATGCCGTTTTTCCCGCAGGCGCTGCCGCTTTTCCTCCTGGGTCACAGGTCGTTCCCTCCTCCCATTGGTCGCCGCCGGCTTCCGTTTCAGCCGGCCAGAAAGCCCCGGTTCATCACGCCGAAGTAGGCTAAGGTACAGAAGATGGCGGACACCGCCGTAAACACTACCACGATCTTCAGCTCGCTCCAGCCGCACAGCTCAAAGTGGTGGTGGAGGGGCGCCATCTTGAAAAACCGCTTGCCGTGGGTCAGCTTGAAGTAGGCCACCTGGATGATGTCCGACAGGGTCTCCAGAATGTAGATGATCCCCACCAGCACCAGCACCAGGGGCATATCAAAGGCAAAGGCCAGGGCCGCCACCGCGCCCCCCAGGAACAGGGACCCGGTGTCCCCCATGAAGACCTTGGCCGGGTGGGCGTTGAAGATCAGGAAGGCCAGCAGCCCACCCAGCAGCGCCCCGGCGAAGATGCCCATCTGCCGGTAGCCCCACCAGGTGGCCGCGGACACGAAGAACAGGGCCACCGGGATGGTGACGGAGGTGGCCAGGCCGTCCAGCCCGTCGGTGAGGTTCACCGCGTTCACCGTCCCCACGATGATGAAGGCCGCCAGGACCATGTAGACCGGCCAGCTCAGGTGGATGTACACATTAAAGAAGGGCACGTACAGGCTGGGGGTCAGCATCCCCTCCAGGCGCATCAGGGCCAGGAAGGCTACCGCCGCCGCCACCTGCAAAAGGAACTTCTGCAGGGCGGTGAGGCCCATGTTCTGGTGCCTGTGGACCTTCTGGAAGTCGTCAAAAAAGCCGATGGCACCGAAGACCAGGGCAAAGAGGTAGACATAGAGGTGGGTAAACTCCCCCTCCGCCATCTGCCGCCAGCCCGCGGTGATCACGGCGACGCCGATGCCCAGAATGAACATCAGCCCGCCCATGGTGGGGGTGCCGGCCTTGGACGCATGCCACTTGGGACCGTCCTCCCGGATGCTCTGTCCCGCCTTCCGCCGCACCAGGAAGGGCAGGATCACCTTTCCCCCCACCACGGCGGTCACCGCGAAGCTCACCAGACAAGCAATGATCATATCCATACAGTTTCTCCCTCGCGCCCACACACGGGCCTCTTTCGTTGTTCTCTTCCGGCGTCACTTCCGCCGCTCCGCCAGGTACGCCGCCACCACTTCCCGTTCGTCCAGGTGGTACTTTACATGGTTGATCTCCCCAGAAAATCTCCGATTTTCCGGGGGCCCCATTTCACCTGACCGTCCCGGCGGAGCCGGGCCGCTCCGAGGTTTTGCCCCTCGGGCAAAACGCTCGTACGCCGGACTTCCGGCGTCACTTCCGCCGCTCCGCCAGGTACGCTGCCACCACTTCCCGCTCGTCCAGGTGGTGCTTTACATGGTTGATCTCCTGGTAGTCCTCGTGGCCTTTGCCGGCCAGGACGATCACATCCCCGCTCTGGGCGTGGTCGATGGCGTAGTGGATGGCCTCCACCCGGTTCTCCACCACCACATAGGGGGTCCGGCTGTCCGCCAGGCCGGGCAGGATATCCGCGATGATCGCCCCCGGCTCCTCGGTCCGGGGATTGTCGGAGGTGACGATCACAAAGTCCGCCAGCTCCGCGGCGATGCGCCCCATCTTGGGCCGCTTGGTCCGGTCCCGGTCCCCGCCGCAGCCGAAGAGGGCCACCACCCGCCCCCGGGCGAAGCCCTTCACCGCTTTCAGCACGTTCGCCAGCGCGTCCGGGGTGTGGGCGTAGTCAATGAGGATACTGTAGTCCCCGTCCGTGGGGACCGGCTCCACCCGCCCCTTCACATGGGGGGTGGACGCCAGCACGGCGGCGCTCTGCCCCAGGGAGATCCCCAGGGCCTGGGCCGCCGCCAGCACGCCAAGGGTATTATATACCATAAATCCGCCGGGTATGGCAACCTCTATTTTGGTTTTTTCTCCACCCTCCACCGCGTCGAAGGCGACGCCGCCGGGATGGAGCTGGATGTTCTCCGCCCGCAGGTCCCCGCTCCGCTCCCCGAAGGAGCGCTTCTCGCAGGTGGCATGGGCCATCAGCCGGGGAGCCCAGGGGTCGTCGGCGTTGTAGACGCCGGTCCGGCAGTTCTGAAACAGCAGGGCCTTGGCGTCGCAGTAGGCCTCCATGGTGCCGTGGAAGTCCAGGTGGTCCTGGGTCAGGTTGGTGAAGACGCCCACGGCGAAGTGGATCCCACGAACCCGGCTCAGGTACAGGGCGTGGGAGGACACCTCCATCACCACGTGGGTGCACCCGGCGTCCGCCATCTCCCGGAAGAGCTTCTGGAGCTCAAAGGACTCCGGCGTGGTCCGCTCCGTGTGGATCACCTGGCTGCCGATCATGTTCTGGTTGGTGCCGATGAGGCCCACCCTGGCGCCGGCGGCCTTCTCCAGCACGTCCTTCAGAAGGTAGGTGGTGCTGGTCTTGCCGTTGGTGCCGGTGACGCCCACCATCACCATCTCCTCCGCCGGGTGGCCGAAGTAGTTGGCGGACACGTCCGCCAGGGCCTCCCGGCTGGAGGGGACCAGCACATAGGGGATCTCCGTCCCCTCCGGCGGCCGCTCGCACAGGACGCAGGCCGCCCCCCGCTCCGCCGCCATGGGGATAAAGCGGTGGCCGTCGGTCTCATACCCGGTCATGGCCACGAACAGGTCCCCCGGCTTTGCCGCCCGGGAGTCGTAGCAGACGCCCCCGATTTCCATCTCCTCATCCGCCGCCATGGAGCGCACCTCCACGCCGCGGAGCAGTTCCTTCAGCTTCATGTCCCAGTCCTCTTTCTTTTGTGATGGCCGCTTTAGGCGGCTTCACCAAGAGTATATTACATTCTTTTGCAGTATAACCCGTTCATTGTGTCGAATAGCATGCAAAAGGTGCTTTTTTAGTCCACCACAGAGGTATCGCCGAACCGGACCTCCACCACGGTGCCCGCATCCACCTGGCTGCCCTCCTGCACCGACTGGTTGATGGCGATGACGGTGCTGCTGCTGGCGTCCGTGTTGCCGGTGACCTTCATGATGAGCCCCGCGTCGCTGAGGGCGCTGTTGGCCGCGGAGGCGCTGAGCCCCACCACATTGGGCACCGTGCACAGATCTGTGGGCTTCTCCTCTCCCATATAGAGGATGATCTCCGCGTTGGCCGGCACAATGGCCCCGCCCAGAGGCGTCTGGTCTGTGACCGTCTCCCCCTCGCCCACGGTGCGGTACCGGGAGAAGCCGTACTCCGTCAGCCGGGCCTTGGCCTCGTCCAGGGTCATGCCCACCACGTTGGGCACCGTGGCGTCGGCTCCCACCAGCTCCTCGGCGGTGTACTGGGGCTCGATGCCCAGATAGGGCAGCACATCCCCCAGGATGGCGCTGACCGTGGGGGCAACCATCTGCCCGCCGGACACGTAGGTGCCGGTGTCCCGGCCGGGGCTGTCCAGGGTCATGAGGATCATCACCTGGGGGTCGTCCGCCGGGGCGAAGGCCACAAAGGACACCACCACGTCGTCGCTGTTGTTCTTCTCGGCGGTGCCGGTCTTGCCGCCCACCCGGTAGCCTGTCACGGCGCCGTTGCGGCCGGTGCCCTCATCCACCACAAACTGGAGGATCTCACAGACGGTTTCGCTGGTCTCCTCGCTGATCACCTGGCGCACCGGCGTGGCGTCGTGCTGGTAGGTGATGTTGCCGCTGCTGTCCACGGTCTTCTCCACCACATAGGGGGTGTAGAGGTACCCGCCGTTGACGCAGGCCGCCTGGGCGGCGATCAGCTGCAGGGGCGTGACGGTAAAGTTCTGGCCGAAGGAGTAGGTAGCCAGGTCCACCAAGCCGAAGTTCTCCTCCTCCACGGCCACGCCCAGCTGCTCCCCCTGGAGGTCCACGCCGGTGTAGTCCCGCAGGCCGAAGTCCTTCATGTACTGGTAGAAGGTCTCCCCGCCCAGCTCCATGGCCATGGTCATAAAGGCCGGGTTGCAGGAGTTGGCGGTGGCCTCCGCCAGGGTCTGGTGCCCGTGGCCGGTGCGCCGGTCGCAGTGGATGGGCAGGTTCCAGCCCGGGACCATCAGGTAGCCCTGGCAGTCGTAGGTGTTGGTAACGGAGGTGGCCCCCTCCTCCAGACACATGGCCAGGGTCAGGATCTTGAAGGTGGAGCCCGGCTCATAGGTGTCGTTGATGCACTTGTTGCGCCACTGGAGGTACTGGAGGCTCTGGAGCGTGCTGCTGTAGTCCTCCTCCGAGGCAGCCGCCAGCTCCGCCTGGAGCAGGGGGGTGTAGATCTCCGAGTAGTTCTCCAGGTCATAGTTGGGATAGGAGGCCATGCCCAGGATGGCGCCGGTATTCACGTCCAGGGCGATGGCGGTGCCGCCGTTCTTCACGTCGTACTTCACCGCCGCCTCCTCCAGGCCCCGCTCCAGGTAGTACTGGATGGTGGTGTCGATGGTCAGGTACACGTCCTCGCCGTTTTCCGCGTCGTAGTACTGCTCATACTGGTAGAGGAGGGGCTGGCCGTTGGCGTCCCGGGCGGATACGGTCAGGCCCGTGGTCCCCTGGAGGGTGCTCTCGTACATGGCCTCCGTGCCGTAGGCCCCCACGTTCTCCGCGTTGACAAAGCCGATCACGTGGCAGGCCAGGCTGGCCAGGGGGTAGTTGCGCTTGGAGTCCGCGTTCAGGTAGATGCCCCGGAGCGTCACCCGGTCCCCCTCCGGCACCTGGTTGCCCATGTCGTCGATCTCCCCGTTGATGAAGCGGCGCACCTGGTCGCAGGTCTCCCGGTCCGCCTTGCGTACCAGGACCTCATACTGGGAGTAGGTCTTCTCCATCTTGTCCAGGATCGTCTCCTCCTCGATCCCCAGGATGCGGGAGAGCCCCCTGGCCACGTACGCCTCATATTGGTGGGCCAGGATAGTGGGCTCAGAGCGCTCGTCCTCCTGGGCTGAGCGCTCCGCGATCTCCAGGGGGGAGATGGTGATGGTTTCCGCCGTGGCAGAGATGGCCAGGGTGGTGCCGTTGCGGTCGTAGATGGTCCCCCGGGAGGCGGTGACCGTGGTGCTCAGGGTCTGCTGCTCCACCGCCTTTCCCTCCAGGAAGTCGTGCTGGGTGATCTGCAGGTTAAAGAGCTTGATAAACAGGGCCGCAAAGCAGACCACACCGAATACCAGCAGGAACCAGAGGGACCTGCGCTGGATGGTCTGGGTAGCCCGGCGGGCGTTCTCTTGCTTTCTTTTCGGGGTATTTGCCACGTTCTTTTCCTCCTCGGTCTTGCTCGGATCGTTCCCGGCGGGACAAACCGCCATATAAGACAGCGCAAGGAGTAAGAGCCCCGCTCTTACTCCCCACACAATGAACACATCACCAATATAGCGTTTCTCAGCGGAAATATTCCACCACCGCGCCTACGCCCTCGGCCACATCCTCCACGACCGCCATGACGCCGTTCTCCTCGGGCTCATGCACCGTGGCGGTATCCGGGTCGGACAGGTCGATGTAGTAGATCTGGCTGTCGCTGGGCTGGCTCATGCCGGCGGCCGCGGCCGCCTCCTTCACGCTGGCCAGGTCAAAGGCCTGCTCATATTCCGTCATCAGGGACACATTCTCCGTCTCCAGGGCGGTCAGCTCCTCCTGCATGGACACCACGCTGCCGGAGATGGACGCCAGCTCCACGTAGGCCAGCACCAGCAGCACCATCAGCGCCGCCACCGCGGCGTAGCCCAGGACCATCACCGGGGAGAGATGCTGGGCGGGCCGGATCTTCGCCTTGGTGTTCTCGTGGGCCCGGGAGATCACATCGGCGGCGGTCTCCTCCAGGGGCGCACTGTAGAGATCCGGCGCCATGCGCCCCGTGTTCTCCAGCTGGCGCTCCAGAGCGCCGAAGTCGTAAGCCAGAGAGCCGTTGACTACGCCAGGGGTACGGTATCTCTTTTTTGCGGTTGCGGCTGCTGCCATGTGCCATACAGTCCTTTCCTTCGTATTGTTCCGCCGGCCCTCAGAACGCCGTCCGCTCCGCCAGGCGCAGCTTGGCGCTGCGGGCGCGGGGGTTCCGTGCCAGCTCCTCCTCCCCCGCCGTCACCGGCTTGCGGCTGACCAGGGTCAGCTTGGGCTTGCGCCCGCAGACACAGACCGGAAACTCCGGGGGGCAGGTGCACCCGGTGGCCAGATCCCGCAGGGTCTGCTTGACGATCCGGTCCTCCAGGCTGTGGAAGGTGATCACCGCCAGCCTGCCGCCGGGGCGCAGCCCCTCCACCGCCGCGCTCAGCATGGGGGGCAGCTCGTCCAGCTCGCCGTTGACGGCGATGCGGATGGCCTGAAAGCTCCGCTTGGCTGGATGCTGCTTCTCCCGCAGGGCCTGGGCCGGCATGGCCCCCCTGATGATCTCCACCAGCTCCAGGGTGGTTTCAATGGGCCGCTCCGCCCGCCGCCGGCAGATGGCGGCGGCGATGCGCTGGGCGTACCGCTCCTCCCCATAGGCGGACAAGATCCGCCGCAGCTCCGCCTCATCCCAGGTGTTCACCACATCCCGGGCGGTCAGCGCCGCGGTGGTATCCATTCTCATATCCAGCGGGGCGTCCTGCATGTAGCTGAAGCCCCGCTCCGCTTCGTCCAGCTGGGGGGAGGAAACCCCCAGGTCAAAGAGCATCCCATCCACCTGCCCCAGGAGGTTCAGCTCCTCCAGGACCTGCTTCAGGGCGCTGAAATTGGTGTGCACCAGGGTCACCCGGTCCATATAGTCCGCCAGCCGCTCCCGGGCGGCCTCCAGGGCGGTCATGTCCCGGTCCAGGGCGATCAGCCGCCCGCCCTTCAGGCGGCGGACAATCTCCAGGGAGTGGCCCGCCCGGCCCAGGGTGCCGTCCACATAGATGCCCTCCGGCCGGATTTGGAGGCCCTCCAGGCACTCCTCCAGCAGCACCGGCTGGTGTCCGTAATCCCGCTCCATATCAGAAGTCCAGCTCCTCCATGGCGGCGAACAGCTTGGCGGGGTCCAGCTCCTCGTCCTCCACGGCCTGCCAGCGCTCCGCGTTCCAGATCTCCGCCCGGTTGCTGACGCCGATGACCACCACGTCCTTCTCCAGAGCGGCGTAGGCCCGGAGCTTGGCGGGGATCAGGATCCGGCCCTGGGCGTCGGGCTCGCACTTGGCCGCGTTGGCGAAGAGGGCCCGCATGGACTTGGTCTTGGTGTAGGGCAGGCTCTCAAACTTCTCCGTAAACTTGGCCCAGCTGGCGTCGGAGTACACGGAGAGGCAGCCGTCCATGCCCATGGTGACATAGAAAGTGTCCCCCAGCTCCTCCCGCAGCTTGGCGGGGATGAACAGACGTCCCTTGGCATCAATGCTGTGCTGATACTGCCCGGTCATCCGCCCCACCCGCCTTTCTCTCTTTGGGCGATCGTGGGAAAGTCCACTACTTTCCACCACTTTTCACCACTTGGGAATAGTATAGCAACTTGTTATGTAAATTGCAAGAAGAAGTTTTGCATTTTTCAACGGCAAACCCGGCGCTTTTTGCTGAAAACTTCCTTTTTTTGTAATATAAAACGCATGTTCGATTATCTGGCCCATCTGTTCTCCGCTCATCCCACAAGATATGGTATGTGTGTCCTTTTCTATCTACAATTTATTGGCTTTGAGGAAACGCTGTCGAAAATTGCCCCATTTTCTCCGTTGAATTCGACAACCCGCGGCAGAAAATTTCGTCGTTTTCGACAATGGACTTTTCAATCATCCGTCCCGTCAGAACCGCCTCTCAGCCTGCCGGGGCGCCGGGCGGACAAAAAAAGAGGACGCCCTTGGCGTCCTCTCAGCGTGTCGAAAACTCCCTTCAGAAGGAAAAACCTGCACAGCGCAGGGGGAACTCGAGGGGGCAGAGCCCGCCCCGAATCCAAGCGAATGCCCCGCAAAGCCTTGTCCCGCAAGGCGTGCGGCCCGCGAAGCGGGGACTTTCCCTCTGCTCTGCAGCGGGAAAGGTACGGCATGTTTAGGCTGCGGAAAAGTCTGACAAGACTTATTCTCGCAGGCAGGCGCTCACTTCTGCTGCTGTTTCTGCTCTTCCTCCTCCATCTTGCGGCGGGCCTCCTGCATCCGCTCGTTGGAGGCGGCCCGGTACTTGCTTCTGGCGTCCTGCATCTCCTGGAGGGCCATCTGGATGGCCTCCTCCGTGCGGCGCAGGGCGTCCTCGGTGTACTCGTTGGTCACCTGGAGCATGGTGTGGGCCCGCTCCTCCGCCCGGCGGACAATCTCGTGGCCCTTCTCCCGGGCCGCCTGGGTGATCCGGCTCTCGCTGACAATGGTCTTGGCGTCCAGGTCCGCCTTCCGGCGGATATTGTCCGCCTCCCGCTTGGCCGCCTCCACGTACTCGTCCCGGGCCCGGATCAGGTCCTGGGCCTTCTTCAGCTCGGCGGGCAGCTGGGCCCGGATCTCCCCCAGCATATCCAGCACCTCGTTGCGGGAGATGATACACTTGTCGCTGCTGAACGCCGCGCTCTTGGCCTCATCCACCGTTTCATACAGCATGTCCAGCAAGTGCAGAACATCGTTGTTGTTCATATTCTCATCCCATCCCTTTCCTGATCTCCTCGGCTACACCGGAGGGCAAATACTTCGTCAAATCCTGTCCGTAGCGGATCATCTCCCGGGCCATGGTGGAGCTGAACCAGCTGTACTCCGGCGAGGCCGGCAGCAGCACCGTCTCCAGCTCCTCCGCAAGGCTCCGGTTGATCCAGGCCATCTGGTCCTCCCAGTCAAAGTCCGTTCCGTTGCGCACGCCCTTCACCAGGGCGCAGGCCCCCTTCTGCCGGGCGTAGTCCGCCAGCAGGCCGGTCCACAGGTCCGCCTCCACATTGGGGAGGTCCTCCACCGCCAGCTTCGCCAGCTCCAGGCGCCGCCGGGGCGCGAACATGCCCCGGTCCTTCTCCCCGTTGCTCAGCACCAGCACAATCACCCGGTCAAACAGCTTCGCCGCCCGCCGGACCACGTCCAGGTGGCCCAGGGTGATGGGGTCGAAGCTGCCGGGACAGATCGCCGTCCTCACAGCTCCTCCGCCCCCTCTCTCCGGAACACTGTCAGCTTGATGCGGCCGTACCGGTAGGTCCGGTGGAGCCCATAGGGCCCGGCCACCTCCGGCAGCGCCGCGTCTGCATCGCTCTCACAGATAATTATACCATGGGCGCGGAGAATGTCAAACTCCGTCAGCTTCAAAAGGGCCTGGCCGAGCAGGGGCGTCCGGTAGGGCGGATCCAGGAACACCAGGTCGAATTTCTCCCGGGTGGAGGCCAGAAAGCCCAGGGCCTCCCCCTGGACCACCTGAGCCCGGTCCCTGAGGCCGGTGAGCCGGAGGTTCTCCTCCACCAGCTTTGCCGCCTCCCGGCGGCTGTCCACAAAAACGGCGCGCTCCGCCCCGCGGCTCAGGGCCTCGATGCCCAGCTGGCCGGTGCCGGCGAACAGGTCCAGCACCCGACGCCCCTCGATCTCAAACTGTATAATATTGAACAGCCCCTCCTTCACCCGGTCGGTGGTGGGGCGGGTCTCCATGCCGCTGAGCTCCTTCAGCCGCCGCCCCCGGGCCGTTCCTGTAATCACACGCATGGCGCCACTCCTTCAGGGGAATTCTCTTTCCTTCTTCTCCGTATGCTTTTCCCTGGTTTGTCGCATTCTATTCTAGGGCATCACAGCCCTTTTTTCAATAGTTTTTCCTGCCTCCGGCGCAGTTTTTTCTACTTGTACTCCGCCGCGCTTTCATGTATAATGGATTGACAAGTATGCGCAGAACCCTTTTCCCATTCTTTTTCACAATCCCAGGAAAGGATGTTGTTTATGATCAAGCTGAAAAATGACAAGGGCACTGTCACCATCAGCAGCAGCGTGGTCGCCAATCTCACCGGCAACGCCGCCACCAACTGTTTCGGCGTCAAGGGCATGGCCTACCGCTCCATGACCGACGGTCTGGTGCATCTGCTGCGCAAGGAGGCTATGAGCAAGGGCGTCCAGGTGGTTTACAACGAGGACGGCTCCCTGTCCATCCGGCTGCACATCATTGTGGAGCACGGGGTGAATATCACCGCCGCCTGCCGCTCCATTATGAGCGAGGTCCGCTATAAGGTCAACAAGTACACCGGCGTGGAGGTCCGCAACGTGGACGTCTGCGTGGATTCTATCGTGATGTAACTGAGGGAGGATCAAATCACCATGAAGCATACCATAGACGGTATTCTCTTTAAGCAGATGGTCCTCCACGGCGCCGCGGCCATCACACTGAAGAAGCAGCAGATCAACGATCTCAACGTCTTCCCCGTGCCCGACGGCGACACGGGGACAAACATGTCCATGACCATCAACACCGCCGCCGGGGAGCTGCGGAAGGTCTCCCCGGAAACCATCGGCCAGTCCAGCAAAATCTGCGCCTCCGCCCTGCTCCGGGGCGCCCGGGGCAACTCCGGGGTGATCCTCTCCCTGCTCTTCCGGGGATTCAGCAAGGCGCTGAAAGGCCAGGAGGAGGCGGACGGCCAGGCCTTTGCCGCCGCCATGCAGGAGGGGGTGGCTGCCGCCTACAGCGCGGTGATGAAGCCCGCCGAGGGCACGGTGCTCACCGTGTCCCGCCTGGCTGCCAAGCGGGCGGTGGAGGCCGCACAGGAGGACAACAGCGCCCAGTTCGTGCTGGAGGAGGCCATCAAGGCCGGCTATGAGGTGCTGCCCCAGACCACGGACATGAACCCGGTTTTGAAGAAGGCCAACGTGGTGGATGCCGGCGCCAAGGGGTATCTCATCATCCTGGAGGGAATGCTGGCCGCCGTCCGGGGGGAGGAGCTGCCGGAGGTGGACGAGCAGGGGGAGGCCCCGGAGGAGCCCGCCTCCGCCTTTGAGAAGTTCGACACCGCTGACATCAAGTTCGCCTACTGCACGGAGTTCATCGTGGAGCGGAAGAACAGCAAGGACCCGGACAAGCTGCGCGCCTTCCTGAATGACCTGGGGGACAGCATTGTGCTGGTGGCGGACGACGAGATCATCAAGGTCCACGTCCACACCAACCACCCGGGCCTGGCCCTGGAGAACGCCCTGACCTACGGCACGCTGATGACCACCAAGATCGAGAATATGAAAAACCAGCACACCGCCATTCTGGAGGGCTCCGCCCAGGCGGATACCGGCGCCTCCCAGGAGGAGGACGCGGTGGCGGCCCCGGAGAAGCAGTACGGCTTCCTGGCCGTCTGCGCCGGGGACGGCATCGCCGCGGTGTTCAAGGACCTGGGGGTGGATGGCATCATCTCCGGCGGCCAGACCATGAACCCCTCCACAGAGAGCATTCTCAAGGAGATCAACCGCACCCCGTCCCAGGTGGTGTTCGTGCTGCCCAACAACAAGAACATCATCCTGGCGGCCCAGCAGTGCGTGGGCCTGACGGAGAAGGAGGTGGTGGTGGTGCCCACCGCCACCATTCCCCAGGGGATCTCCGCCATGATGAGCGTGGATACGGAGGCGGCCAAGGAGGACATCCTGGCGGCCATGACCGACGCCATGGAGCGCGTGGCCACCGCCCAGATTACCTACGCCGCCCGCAACAGCGACTTTGACGGCTTTACCATCAACGAGGGGGACTATCTGGCGCTGCTGGAGGGCAAGCTCTTCGGCACGGACCGGGACATCACCGTGCTCCTGCGGAAGCTGGCCGAGGAGGCCAGGGAAAAGAACACGGAGTTTCTCACCGTGTTCTACGGCCAGGACGTCAGCGAGGAGGACGCCGCCGCCGCGGAGGCCATGTTCGCCCAGGTCTGCCCGGAGGCGGAGCTGTCCATGCTCCCCGGCGGCCAGCCTGTGTACTACTATATCGTCAGCATGGAATAGGTCCCATGGCCGCCGCAGCTTGCGGCGGCCATTTCTTTTTAACAGACATTTCCTCCCGTTCGCGCGGCATGAGAGATGAGAAAGGATGAGATCCATCGGTATACCCGCTGAGTCCGCAAAAAGCCGGCCCCCTGTCCCAGGCGGGACAGGGGGTTTCTCTGCCTCCGGGCAGGCGGGCGGGAGCCGGCCTCAGCCCTCCTCGTCCCTGATATACTCCATGATATCGCCCACCTGGCAGTCCAGAATCCGGCAGAACATCTCGATGGTGTGGGTGCTGACGCTCTCGTTGCGCTTCAGCCGGGTGATCTGCGCCGGGCTGATATGGTACTTCTTGATCAGCGCGTACTGGGAAACGCCCTTCTCCTTCATGACCTTCCACAGATTGTCGTAGGAAATCATAGCATGCAGACCTCACTCTCTGCTTGCATATTAACCGGAAATGGTGTAGAATCAGATTAACCAATATCGGTTAATATAGTCACAGAGGAGGAATCCATGATGAAAAAACTGATCCTGCCCCTCCTGGCGGCAGCCCTGGCGCTACTCCTGGCCGCCTGCGGCAACACAGACAGCCAGGCCGGGAACAGCGCCCCCGATCCGGCGGAGGACCCCCCCTCCAGCAGTCAGGACGCGTCCGCACCGGAGGAAGGCGGGGAGGAACCGGCGGCCCATGAGGATGAGTTCGCCGTGGAGGCTTGCCAGGCGGAGGATACGGACCGGACGGACTGGTTCAACCTGACCCTGAAGGTCCGGAACCTGACAGGGGGGACCGTCGACCGGGTTTCCATCCAGTACCAGGTCCTGGACGCCAACGGCGACGTGCTGGATGACAACCAGGCCGGCGTCAACCGCCTGGACGCCGGGCAGGGAGCCTGGACAGACACCAGCACTGTCCAGTGCGCCTTTTCGGAGATGGCCTCTGTCAAAATCACCGGCTATTCCGTGGCGGAGCAGATCGAGGGAAAGCCCAATCAGTACACCGCCCTCTACGGGTACGATTTCAGCCAGCCCATCCTGATCGCGAAGGAGGATATCTCTCTGGCCGGCTGAGAGCGGGTGCTCCGGCCGGCGGGAATACTGGGCGGGCCGTCGGCATGGGAACACCGCAGACGCCCTCCAAGGTTTTCAAGGAGCGA
>CAJFVK010000038.1 GCA_904420435.1 uncultured Oscillospiraceae bacterium | reverse complement strand
GATTCCCCCGGCACCCGCGTACCCTGGAGCGCACCCCCCGTGCGGAGCGCAGCGACCGCACATCGCACCCCCAGCTTTCGCCAGGGGCAGGGGCTACCGTACCAGCACTCTCCCAAGTTCGCACCGCACAACAAAACACCAAGCCAAGTCAGGGGCAACGACTACCGGACCTGGAGGCCATCATAATAGGAGGCCGACAGGCGGAGTTCTGCTATACTCCAAGCTGATACGCTGTAACGACTACCCAACCCGGCGGCCCCTACGGAAGCACCCAGGGAAGCCAATCCACAAAAAGGGTTCTTAGGGCAACGCCCTAAGCCAACTTTTGGTGACTTTTGTTTGGCGACAAAAGTCACTCGCGCCCGGGGGCGCGAAACGCCCCCTGCCGCGGAGCGGCAAATAAAACCCCTCGGCATGGCAAATGCCAAAACCTACCGCTCCAGCATTTTCTTCAGGTACCGCCCGGTGTGGCTCCTGGGGCAGGCGGCCACCTCCTCGGGGGTGCCGGCGGCCACGATGGTGCCGCCCCCGTCGCCCCCCTCGGGGCCCAGATCGATGATATAGTCGGCGCACTTGATCACATCCAGGTTGTGCTCGATGACCACCACCGTGTTCCCCGCGTCCACCAGCCGCTGCAGCACCTCCAGGAGCTTGCCCACGTCGTCGGTGTGGAGGCCGGTGGTGGGCTCATCCAGGATATAGATGGTCTGGCCGGTGGATCGCTTGGAGAGCTCCGTGGCCAGCTTCACCCGCTGGGCCTCGCCGCCGGAGAGCTCCGTGGAGGGCTGGCCGATCTTGATATACCCCAGGCCCACGTCGCACAGGGTCTCCAGCCGCCGGGCGATCTTGGGGATGGGGGCGAAGAACTCCTTCCCCTCCTCGGCGGTCATCTCCAGGACCTCGTAGATGTTCTTCCCCTTGTAGCGGACCTCCAGGGTCTCCCGGTTGTACCGCTTGCCCTTGCAGACCTCACAGGGCACGTAGATATCGGGGAGAAAGTGCATCTCGATCTTCAAAAGCCCGTCGCCGCCGCAGGCCTCGCACCGGCCGCCCCGGACGTTGAAGCTGAAGCGGCTGGCGTTGTAGCCCCGGGCCTTGGCCTCGGCGGTGGAGGCGAACAGGTCCCGGATATCGTTGAACATACCGGTGTAGGTGGCCGGGTTGGAGCGGGGGGTCCGGCCGATGGGGCTCTGGTCGATGTTGATGACCTTGTCCAGATACTCCTCCCCCTCGATGGAGCGGTGCCTGCCGGGCCGGCCCTTCATCCGGTTCAGGTCCGCCCCCAGGCGCTTGAAGAGGATCTCGTTGACCAGGGAGGACTTGCCGCTGCCGCTGACGCCGGTGACGCAGGTGAAGGTGCCCAGGGGGAAGGACACGTCGATGTCCCGCAGGTTGTTCTCCGCCGCCCCCCGGACGGTGAGGACGTTTCCGTTTCCGGTCCGGCGCTCCGCCGGCACGGGGATCTTTTTCTTGCCGGAGAGGTAGAGGCCGGTGAGGCTCCTGGGGTTGGCCATGATCTCCTCCGGCGTACCCGCCGCCACCACCTGGCCGCCGTGGACGCCGGCGCCGGGGCCGATGTCCACGATGTAGTCGGCGGCGCGCATGGTGTCCTCGTCGTGCTCCACCACGATCAGGGTGTTGCCCAGATCCCGGAGGCGGCGGAGGGTGTCCAGAAGCTTGTCGTTGTCCCGCTGGTGGAGGCCGATGGAGGGCTCGTCCAGGATGTAGAGCACCCCCATGAGGCTGCTGCCGATCTGGGTAGCCAGGCGGATGCGCTGGCTCTCCCCGCCGGAGAGGCTCCCCGCTGAGCGGGAGAGGGTCAGGTACTCCAGGCCCACGGACCGGAGGAAGCCCAGCCGCTCCCGGATCTCCCGGAGGATCCGGTCGGCGATCATGGTCTGGGTGGGCCCCAGGCGCAGATCCTCCATGTACCGGAGGGCCTCCGTGACGCTCAGGCGGGTGTACTGGTCGATGTTCATGGTGCCCACCGTCACCGCCAGGCTCTCCTTGCGCAGGCGCTTGCCCTGGCAGTCCGGGCAGGGGCACTCGCTCATGCACTCCTCCAGCTCCCGGCGGCTGGCGTCGCTCTGGGTCTCCCGGTAGCGGCGCTCCAGGTTGTTGCAGATGCCCTCAAAGGCCTGGTGGAGGACCCCCTTGCCCCGGGGCTGGTCGTAGTGGAGCTCCAGCTTCTCCTCCCCGGTGCCGTAGAGGATGATCTGGCGGACCTCCTCCGGCAGCTCCCGCCAGGGGGTGGTGAGCTTAAAGCGGTACTTCTTGGCCAGGGCCTCGAAGTACATCCGGGAGATGCCGTCCCCCCGGATGTTGCTCCAGCCGGCGGCCTGGATGGCCCCCTCCAGAATGGAGAGGCTGTCGTCCGGCACCACCAGCTCCGGGTCCACCTTCAGCTGGGAGCCCAGGCCCGTGCAGGTGGGGCAGGCGCCGAAGGGGTTGTTGAAGGAGAACATCCGGGGAGCGAGCTCCTCAATGGAGATGCCGCAGTCCTCGCAGGCGTAGTTCTGGGAGAACATCAGGTCCTGCTCCTGCTCCCCCAGCACGTTGACGATCACCGTGCCGCCGGAGAGGGCGGTGGCGGTCTCCACGCTGTCCGTGAGCCGCTGCTGGATATCCTCCCGGATCACCAGCCGGTCCACCACCACCTCGATGCTGTGCTTCCTGTTCTTCTCCAGCCGGATCTCCTCGCCCAGGTCGTAGAGGTTCCCGTCCGCCCGGACCCGGACGTAGCCGGAGCGGCGCGCGTCCTCAAACACCTTCTGGTGCTCGCCCTTCTTCCCCCGGATCACCGGGGCCAGGATCTGGATCCGGCTGCCCTGGGGCAGGGCGAGGACCTGGTCGATGATCTGGTCGATGGTCTGCTGGCGGATCTCCTTGCCGCACTTGGGGCAGTGGGGCACCCCCACCCGGGCCCACAGCAGGCGCAGGTAGTCGTAGATCTCCGTCACGGTCCCCACGGTGGACCGGGGGTTCTTGCTGGTGGTCTTCTGGTCGATGGAGATGGCGGGGGAGAGGCCGTCGATATAGTCCACGTCCGGCTTCTCCATCTGGCCCAGGAACATCCGGGCGTAGGAGCTCAGGCTCTCCACGTACCGGCGCTGGCCCTCGGCGTAGATGGTATCAAAGGCCAGGGAGCTCTTGCCGGAGCCGGAGAGGCCCGTGAACACCACCAGCTTGTCCCGGGGGATGGTCACGTCGATGTTTTTCAGGTTGTTTTCTCTGGCGCCCTTGACAAAAATTTTATCCTGCATGATGGTTCCTCTTTAGAATAGTGTGGGGTTGCCCCTTCCCGGGGCAGGGGGCGTTCCGCGCCCCGGGCGCGAGCCCCTTTTATGGCATTTGCCATGCCGGACGGGAGTGCCCTCCTCGCGGCATAGCCGCTGCGGCCTACGCTAAAAACATGCCGCCGGCATGTTTTCTTAACGCTGCGGTGTCGCTGAACAAAAGTGGGCAAAAATCAGCTTAGAACCTGCGGTTCTAAGGACTCCCTTTTGCCCTGACGTATACTGGAAGTCCTGTTCTCCTTGCGGGGCAGATGCTTCTGAGCGCCGGTGGACGTTTCGGTTGCCCCCGAGCCCGCGCTTTCAGCGCGCTGGCCTGGCGGGTAGACGGCGGCCTTGCTGCCGAGTTCGCACCGCACCATCAATCACCAAGCCAAGTCAAGGGCAGCGGCTGCCAAACCAAGGGGCTCCTGCGAAGAAAGCCAGCCCTAGGGATTCTCAGGGGAAAGCGGCGGCGCGCCGTGGGATCACATGGTGCAGCAGCCGATATAGAGCGCCAGGCATACGACGGCCAGAAAGGCCCACTCCAGCTGTTCCATACCGATATAGAAATCCGACGGCTCCGCGGCCTCCCGGTTGCGCACATGGCCCAGGAGGCTCAGCCGGAAGAAGAAGCCGGGGAAGCAGATCTGGAGGATGTTCAAAACTGCCAGCAGGGTGACGAGCAGGTAGTACCCTATGCTCCCACGGTGCTCCAGCTCCGGGCCCAGGGCCATCTCCGCCACCGCCGCCAGGCGGGGGGCGTGCTGCTCCTCCCAGCTGACCTCCCGGCCGTCCACATAGACGGTGGTTTCCCCTCCGATGCTTCCAACAGAGAAGGTCATGTCCCACACCGGCTCCCCGCTCTCGTCGGTCAGGGGAATGGGGGAGTCCTGGTCATAGCTCCCCCGGAAGAGCACCGCATCCCCACGGCGGATCTCCAGGCCGGTTTCCTCCCGGAAGGGAATTCCCTCCGGGACGGCGGTCTGGTCTTTCAAAACCTGGTAGGGGCCGTACTGGAAATCCCCCCACCGGTAGGAGACCTCCCCGCCGGGGGAGATGGTAAACCGGGCGGGTTCCCCGTCCACCGTCCCCTCGTAGATCCGGAGATCCCCCTCCATCCGGGGAAGCAGGAAGCCGTCCCCGTAGGGCACCCCCGGTCGGGAAACAGCCGCCGCCGTGAGGACGCCGAACACAAGGATCTCCAACACCATGACGGTCAAGAGGATCCTCCGGTACCAGGTCATTTCCCTCCACTTGGCTCTCAGCGCGGCCATGGCTGCTCCTCCTTTTCTGTTTGTCTTTCTCCCACTTCGTTTCCCTGCCTTCGGCGGCGGGTCATTTTTTTGCCATACGCCAATACCAGTGGCTTTTTTGCCTCCAGCGGCCCACGGGAGGCAAAAAGCCCGCCAGGGGCACCCCCCTACGTTCCTTTCCTCAGCTCGATCAACCGGTCTCTGAGGATGGCCGCGTACTCGAATTCCAGCATCTTCGCCGCCTCTTTCATCTCCTTCTCCAGGCGGGCGATCTCCTTCTCCGTCTCCGCCCGGGTGAGCTTCTTGCCGCTGCGGCGCTGGGCCTCCTCGGCGCTCTTGGAGATCTCCAGCACCTCCCGGACGGACTTGATGACCGTCTTCGGCACAATGCCGTGGGCCTTGTTGAAGGCGTCCTGCTTCTCCCGGCGGCGCTCGGTCTCATCCATGGCCCGGCGCATGGAGGGGGTGATGGTGTCCGCGTAGAGGATCACCATGCCCTCGGCGTTCCGGGCGGCCCGGCCGATGGTCTGGATCAGGCTGGTTTCGCTGCGGAGGAAGCCCTCCTTGTCCGCGTCCAGAATGGCCACCAGGGAAACCTCCGGCATGTCCAGGCCCTCCCGCAGGAGGTTGATGCCCACCAGCACGTCGAACTCCCCCAGGCGCAGGTCCCGGATCAGCTCCATCCGCTCGATGGTCTCCACGTCGTGGTGCATGTAGCGGACCTTGATGCCCGCCTGGGTCAGATAGGCCGTCAGATCCTCGGCCATCTTCTTGGTGAGGGTGGTCACCAGCACCCGCTCGCTGCGCTCTGTCCGCTGGTGGATCTCCCCGATCAGGTCGTCGATCTGGCCCTCCACCGGCCGGACCTCCACCTTGGGGTCCAGCAGGCCCGTGGGCCGGATCAGCTGCTCCACCACCTGGTCCGCCCGGCTGCGCTCGTACTCCGCCGGGGTGGCGGACACGTAGATCACCTGGTTGAGCCGCTCCTCAAACTCGTTGAACTTCAGCGGCCGGTTGTCAAAGGCGCAGGGCAGGCGGAAGCCGTACTCCACCAGGCTCTCCTTCCGGGCCCGGTCCCCGTTGTACATGGCCCGGACCTGGGGCAGTGTCACGTGGCTCTCGTCGATGAAGAGGACAAAGTCCTCGGGGAAGTAGTCCAGCAGGGTGTGGGGGGGCGAGCCCACCGGCCGGCCGTCGATGACCCGGGAGTAGTTCTCAATGCCCGAGCAGTATCCCAGCTCCTGCATCATCTCGATGTCGTAGAGGACCCGCTGCCGGAGCCGCTGGGCCTCCACCAGCTTGTTCTGTTCGTTCAGCTCCCGGAGCCGGTCCTCCAGCTCCCTGTAGATCTCCTGGATGGCCGCGTCCATCTTCTCCTTGGGGGTCACGTAGTGGGTGGCGGGCCAGATGGGCACGTGGCTGAGGACCTTGGTCACCGCCCCGGTGAGGGGCTGGATCATACTGATCCGGTCGACCTCGTCGCCGAAAAATTCCACCCGGATGGCCGCGTCCTTCCAGTAGGCGGGGTAGACCTCCACCGTGTCCCCCCGGACCCGGAACATGTTCCGGTCAAAGGCCACGTCGTTGCGCTCGTAGCGGATGTCCACCAGCTTTTTGAGAAACTCGTCCCGCTCCAGGGTCATCCCCGGCCGCAGGGAGATCATCATTTTGGCGAAGTTCTCCGGCTCGCCCAGGCCGTAGATACAGCTGACCGAGGCCACCACGATCACGTCCCGGCGCTCCAGCAGGGCGCAGGTGGCGCTGAGCCGCAGCCGGTCGATCTCCGCGTTGGTGGAGGCGTCCTTCTCGATATAGGTGTCCGTGTGGGGGATATAGGCCTCCGGCTGGTAGTAGTCGTAGTAGGATACGAAGTACTCCACCGCGTTGTTGGGAAAGAACTCCTTGAACTCCTCGCACAGCTGGGCGGCCAGGGGCTTGTTGTGGGCCAGCACCAGGGTGGGCCGCTGGACGGCCTCGATCACCTTGGCCATGGTGTAGGTCTTGCCCGAGCCGGTGACCCCCAGGAGCACCTGCTCCCGGAGGCCGTCGTCGATCCCCCGGGCCAGGGCCTCGATGGCCTGGGGCTGGTCCCCGGCGGGCTGATATTCAGAAATGACTTCAAATTTTGGCATAGGCAACTTCTCCGCAAAGATATTTCAGCGTGAGTCGGGGACCAGCCAGGGGGCCGGCGGCTCTCTCACCGGAACATCCCCCGCTCGGTAATATTCCCGTTTTCCCACAGGGAAACAAAGTCGTTGTCCGCCACGATGATATGGTCCGCCAGGCGCACATCGATGCCCCACAGGACCTCCTCCACCCGGGCCGTCACCGCCAGGTCGTCCCGGGAGGGGAGGGCCAGGCCGCTGGGGTGGTTGTGGGTCAGGATCACCGAGGTGGCGTTGCTGCGCAGGGCGCAGTTGGCCACCTCCCGGATGCTGAAAGCGGCGGAGGAGGGGCCGGAGGCCAGCAGGGCGCAGGAGAGCACCTTGCACTTGGCGTCCAGGCAGATCAGGTACACCGCCTCCTCCCGGTACCGGCTCAGAAGGGCCATGCAGTAGGCGCCCCGGCTCTGGGTGGTCTGGAGGATGGCGGTGCGGTTCATGCTGTCCAGAGCGGCCCGGCGGTTGATCAGGGGCACCAGCTCCAGGAGGATCGCCGCGCTCTCCCCCACGCCCTCCACCTCCTTCAGCTCCTCCACCGAGGCGGACAGAACGCCCTCCAGGCTGCCGAACCGCTCCAGCAGCCTGTGGGCGATGGGGTTGGTGTCCTTCTGGGGGATGGCGTAAAACAGCAGCAGCTCCAGCACCTCGTGGTCCGCAAAGGGCTCCAGGCCGTGCTCCAGAAACAGCTGCCTGCGCCGGGCCCGGTGGCCCTGATGGATTCCCACAGCGCAATTCCTCCTCTCCCCGGAAGGCAAATTTTGTGATCGTACTATTGTACCACAATCTGCCCTCCGCTACAATATGGATTTTGCCGGAAAATACGGGCCCAGCCCCCGATGATCCCGCTTTTTGGCCCCGAGGGGCGCAAAAAAGGGGAGCGCGCCGGAAGCGCGCCCCCTGTCAGGCTGTCAAAGGCTCCCCCTCAGGCGCGAAACATCACGCTGCGTGGGGGGAGCGCGCCGGAGCGGCGGCGGCCGTCAGACCTCCCCGCCGCCGGCCGCCAGGGCCTCCAGGTTTCCGCCGTCCACCCGGTAGACGGTCCAGTCCTCCATGGGCCGGGCCCCCATGGCCAGGTAGAAGTCGATGCTGGGCCGGTTCCAGTCCAGGCACCACCACTCCAGCCTTCCGCAGCCCCGCTCCACGGCGATGGCCGCCAGCCGGGACAGGAGGGCCCTCCCATAGCCCCGGCCCCGGAAGGCCGGCCGCACGTACAGGTCCTCCAGGTAGAGCCCCGCCCTGCCCAGGAAGGTGGAGAAGTTGTGGAAAAACAGGGCGAAGCCCGCGCACTCCCCGTCCTCCAGCAGGAGCAGGGCCTCCGCCTTCCCCTTGTCGAACATCCACTCCTCCAGCAGGGCCTCCGTGGCCACCACCTGGTCCAGCATCTTCTCATAGTCCGCCAGCTCCCGGATCATCTCCAGCAGGACCGGCACGTCCCGGCGCTCCGCCGGGCGGATGGCAAACGCTCTCTTTTCCATCGTGTTCCTCCTCTTTTCCCGGCGGCCCTTTGGCCGCCGGCCGGGCAAAGCAGGGAAAAGGGCCGCGCCGTTTGGACGGCGCGGCCCTCCTCTGGGTCTCCCGGGTCTCCGCGGCGGGCGGCTTACGCCACCGGGGCCACCCGCCCGTCGTCGTGGATGTTGGTGAGCACCTTCCGGGGGCACTTGCTGACGCAGGTGCCGCAGGAGGTGCACTTGCTGTAGTCGATCACCGCCACGTTGTCCACCACGTGGATGGCGTCGCTGGGACAGTTCTTCTCGCAGAGCTTGCAGCCGATGCAGGAGGCGGCGCACTGCTGCCGGCTCACCGCCCCCTTCTCTTTGGAGGCGCAGCCCACGGTGATGTCCGCCGCGTAGGGGATCTCGCCGATCAGGCCCCGGGGGCAGGCCTCCCGGCACTGGCCGCAGTTGGTGCACAGGTCCCGGTCCACCTCCGCCACGCCGTTTTCGTTGATGTGGATGGCGTCAAAGGCGCAGGCGCGGACGCAGTTGCCGAAGCCCAGGCAGCCGTAGGCGCACTCCAGGGGGCCGTTGCCCGCCACCTTCATGGCGCCCACGCAGTCGGAAATGCCGATGTACTCGTACTTCTTGTTGGCCCGGGTGCCGCCGGTGCAGCGGACGAAGGCCACCCGGCGCTCCGCCGCCTCCACCTCCACGCCCATAATGGCGGCGATCCGGGACACCCGCTCGCCGGAGCACACCGGGCAGGCGTTCACCGGGGCCTGGCCGGAGGCGATGGCCGCGGCGCAGGCGCTGCAGCCAGCAAAGCCGCAGCCGCCGCAGTTGGCGCCGGGGAGGGTCTCCTGGATCTCCTCCACCCGGGGGTCCTTCTGGACCTCAAAGATCTTGGAGGCGAAGGCCAGCACCGCGCCGAACACGCAGCCCAGCACCCCCAGGACCAGGACAGCATACAAAACCGTCAACATCTCTCCGCCACCTCCTTACCAGACCTGCAGGCCGCTGAAGCCGGAGAAGGCCAGGGCCATGAGCCCGGCGGTGATCAGGGCGATGGGGAAGCCCTCAAAGCACTTGGGGGTTTCCGCGGAAACGGCCAGCCGCTCCCGGATGCTGGCGAAGAGCACAATGGCCAGCAGGAAGCCCACGCCGCCGGTGATGCCGTACACCACGGACTCGATGAAGTTGTAGTTCTCCTGCACGTTCAGCAGGGCCACGCCCAGCACCGCGCAGTTGGTGGTGATCAGGGGCAGGTACACGCCCAGGGCCTCGTAGAGGCTGGGGATCATCTTCTGGAGGAACATCTCCACAAACTGCACCAGGGCCGCGATCACCAGGATGAAGGCCACCGTCTGCATGAACTCCAGGTCCAGGGCCACCAGCAGCAGGTTCACCACATAGCAGAAGGCGCTGGCCAGGCCCATGACGAAGATCACGGCGAAGCCCATGCCCACGGCGGTGTCCATCTTCTTGCTGACCCCCAGGAAGGGGCAGCAGCCCAAAAACTGGACCAGGATGAAGTTGTTGATCAGAATGGCCCCCAGGGAGATGGAAAGCAGGTTCGTCCAATCCATGGCTTATTTTCCCTCCTTCTTCTTGCCGCGCCCCTGGGCCCACTGCATCAGGGCGATCAGGCAGCCCAGGGTCAGAAAGCCGCCCACCGGCAGCACCAGCAGCAGGGCGCCGTACTCCTCCGGGAAGATCCGGATGCCCGCCCCGCCGTTGAGGATGCCGCCGCCGAAGGTGCCGCTGCCCAGAAATTCCCGGATCACGCTCATCACCAGCAGCACCAGGGTATAGCCGATGCCCTGGCAGATGCCGTCCACCGCCGAGGCCAGCACGCCGTTTTTGGAGGCAAAGGACTCCGCCCGGGCCAGGATGATGCAGTTGACCACGATCAGGGGGATGAACACGCCCAGGGAGTTGGCGATGTCCGGCAGGAAGGCCTGGAGGAGCAGGTCCACCATGGTCACGAAGCCGGCGATCACCACCACGTAGGCGGCGATGCGGATCTTATCCGGGATGATCTTCCGCAGGGCGGAGATGATGATGTTGCTGAGGGTCAGGATGATGGTCACCGACACGCCCATGCCAAGGCCGTTGGACAGGGAGATGGTGATGGCCATGGTGGAGCACATGCCCAGCAGCTGCACCAGCACCGGGTTCTGGGTCAAAAGCCCCTCTTTCAGCTGTTTCTTGAAATTCATCTTGCCTTAGCCCTCCTCTGCGATATAGGGCGCCACAGCGGCCAGGGCCGTATTGACGCCGGCCGTCACGCCCCGGGAGCTGACGGTGGCGCCGGTGACCGCGTCAAAGGCGTTCTCGCCCCCGCCGCCCACGGTGATGGTGCCGGACATGCCGATGAACTGGTCCAGCACCTCCTGGTTCCCCACCACCTTGGTGCCCACGCCCTGGGTCTCCTCGTTGTCTGTCACGGAAACGCCGGTGACGCAGCCGCTCAAATCCACGCCCACCACCATCTGGATGGGGCCCTTGAAGCCGTTGGGCGCCACCTCCGCCACATAGCCCACTGTGCTGCCGCCGGAGCGGGCCTCATAGAGGGCGGTCACACCCTCGGCGTCGGTTTCCACCGGCAGGTACTCCTCCGCGGTCAGGACCTGGCTCATGGCCAGCCGGGTCTTCTCGGCGTTGGCCGCCTCGATCCTGGGCTCCGTGATCATGTTCACCAGGCCCAGGAGCAGGGCCGTCACCACGGTGATCCCCAGCAGGGTTCCCGCCAGGCGGAGGATATAGGCCTTGTCGATCTGCATCTTTGCCTTCGCCTGCTGGCTCATTTCGCCGCCTCCTTTCTCCCTCTGGCCACGCCGAAGCGGCGGGGCTTCAAGTACTTATCCAGCAGCCACACGCACAGGTTCATGCACAAGATCGCGTAGCACACGCCCTCGTTGTAGGTGCCGAAGTATCGGATAAACACGGTGATCAGGCCGCAGCCCACGCCGAAGATCACCTTGCCCCGGCGGGTCACCGGGGAGGTGACGTAGTCGGTGGCCATGAAGATGGCCCCCAGCATCAGCCCGCCGCTGAAGAGGTTGGCCAGCATCCAGCTCACGGGGTCGTTCCCCCGGGGGAAGAGGAAGGTCAGCACCGCCACCGTGCCCACGTAGCACACGGGGATGTGCCAGGAGATCACCTTCCGGCCCAGCAGGTACAGGAAGCCCAGCAGCAGGCACATGGCGGAGGTCTCCCCGAGACTTCCGCCGATGGTGCCGATGAAGAGCCTCGTGGGGGACTCAAAGGCCTCCCACAGCCCCGCCAGGTCGCCGTTGCTCAGGTAGGACAGGGGGGTGGCCGCGGTGACCGCGTCCACCGGGTTCAGCACCGCCGGGCTGGTGCCCGCCGCCGCCCAGGTGCTCATCTGGCCCGCCCAGGAGAAGAGGAAGGCCCGGGCCGCCAGGGCGGGGTTCACAAAGTTCTTGCCGATGCCGCCGTAGAGCTGCTTGACGATGACGATGGCGAAGAAGTCGCCGATGAGGAGCATCCAGTAGGGGGCCGTCACCGGGCAGACAAAGGCGATGAGCATGCCGGTGACCACCGCGGAGAGATCCCCCACGGTCTGGGGCTTTTTCATCACGACCCGGTACAGGGCCTCCCAGGCCACCGCCCCCAGGACGCTGACCAATGTCACCGTCAGGGCCCGCAGGCCGAAGTTGTAGATGGAGAAGGCCCAGGCCGGCAGCAGGGCGATGATCACGTCCAGCATCACCGAGCGAGTGTCCTCCCGGGCCCGGATGTGGGGGGAGGAGGAGGCCTTCAGCTTCAGTTCCTTATAGTCCGTCACGACTCAGCCCTCCTTTTTCTGGGCAGCCTCCGCCTTGGCCTTGGCGGCGGCTCTGGCTGCGTTGATCTTCTGCTTTCCCGTGCGGAAGGCCTGGACCAGGTGGAGCCGGCCGGGGCAGATATAGGTGCAGGCCCCGCACTCGATGCAGTCCAGCACGTGGGCCGCCTCCAGCTCCTCCATCATGCCCCGGGTTTCATACTGGTACATGAAGATGGGCTCCAGGTGCATGGGGCACACATCCACGCACCGGCCGCAGCGGATGCAGGTGGGGTTCTCCACGGTCCGCTCCTCGTCCCCGGCAAAGGCCAGGATGGCGTTGGTACACTTTCCCACGGGCACGTCGGCGGTGTGCTGGGCGTTGCCCATCATGGGGCCGCCCATCAGCAGCTTGTAGGTCTTTTCGCTGACGCCGCCGCAGCAGTTGAGCAGGTCCGAGAGGGGGGTGCCGATCCGGCACTCCAGGTTCTTGGGCTCCTTGACGCCGGAGCCGGACACGGTGACGATCCGGCGGATCACCGGCATCCCCTGGTACACCGCCCGCCAGATGGCCGCGGCGGTGTCCACGCTAAACACCGCGCAGCCGATATCCGCCGGCAGGCCGCCGGGGGGCACCTGCCGGCCGGTGAGGGACTGGCACAGCTGCTTCTCCGCCCCCTGGGGGTACCGGGTCCGCAGGGCGTTCACCTCCGCCGGGGCCTTGGCCTCGCTGATCTTCTGGCGCAGGATCTCCACGGCGTTCATCTTGTTGTCCTCCACGCCGATGTGGACCTTGTCCACCTGGAACAGCCGGGCCAGCAGGGTGGCCCCGCCCACCACCTGGTCCGGGTACTCCAGCATAATCCGGTGGTCGCTGGTGTTGTAGGGCTCGCACTCGGCGCCGTTGATGATCACCGTGTCCACCTTGCCCAGGCCCGACAGGATCTTCACGTGGGTGGGGAAGGTGGCGCCGCCCAGGCCCACGATGCCCGCGTTCTTGACGATCTTCGTCAGCTCCTCCGCTGTCAGGGACTCCGGGTTCTCCACGGGCTTGACGGAGGGGTCCAGGGTGTCCTGGTAGTCGTTGCGGATCACCACGCTGAGCACGTCCACGCCGCTGAAGTGGGGCCGGGGTTCAATGGCCTCCACCGTGCCGGACACGCTGGCATGGATAGGGGCGCTGACGTAGGCCGTGGCCTCGCCGATCAGCTGCCCCATATTCACATGGTCCCCCACCTGGACCACCGGCCGGCAGGGGGCGCCGATGTGCAGGGACATGGGGATCACCACGGTTTCCGGCGGCGGCAGCTTTTCAATGGGTTTCTTGTTGGTCGCCGCTTTCTTGTCCTGGGGGTGAACTCCCCCGAAGAAAGACTGTGCCATCATGTACTCTCTCACCTCTCTGAAAAAACGTCGGGCGGGACCCTCCCGCCCCTATTTTCTACAGGGATTTATGTCTATCAATATACACCCTGCGCCCCGGATTGTCCAGCAATTTCACCGGAGCGCCGCTCAATTTCTACAGGATTCTTTTTCCTCTTCTCTCCGGATGCCGAAACGTCGTCCGGTTTCCAAAGCCATGGTATGGGGCTGCCGATTCTTCTATGCCTCTGCGGCGCCTCCGGCCGCCGGTTCCCCGGCCGCGCGAAAAAAGGGGCGCGCAAGCGCGTCCCTTTTTCAGCGTGTTGAAGAACTCCCATCAGGAGAAAAAAGCGGCACAGGGGGAGTTCGGGGGGGCGAAGCCCGCCTCCAATGGAATCGAATGCCCCGCAAAGCCTTTCCTGGCAAGGCGCGCGGAGCGCGGAGCGGGGGCTTTCCCACTGCGGAGCGGTGGGAAAGGTCCGGCATTGTAAGGCGGGGAAAAAGTCTGACAAGACGTTTTCCACAGCCTGAGGGACGCGCTCGGCGCGTCCCTCTTTTAGGAAAAGCTCTATCGGTCTATGGGCGCTAGCGGCCAAAGCCGCCGCCACCGCTCCGGCCCCCGCCGAAGCCGCCGCCCCGGCCGCCGAAACTGCCCCCGCCGGTGCGCCCTCCGCCGAAGCCACCGCCCCGGCCGAAGCCGCCGCCGCTGAATCCGCCGAAGCCGCCACCCCGGGAGCTGCCGCCGAAACCACCGCCGCCCCTGGGGGGACGGGGGCCGCCGGGAGGCGGGGGTCCCCTCCGTCTCCGGTACCACACGGGGGTGTGCCAGAAGAGGATGGGCCGGAACACCACCGGCGGCACCGGCATGGAGCCGTAGCGCCGGTGCCAGGCGTTGTAGCGGTAGGTGTCCATCGCGGAGAAGAGGCACACCAGCAGCACCACCAGCACGATCACCACTGTGAGCCCCGCGGCGGAGCCGCCGCCTTCATAATAGCCGGCGGAGCTGCCGAAGAGCAGGTGGACATTGGCGTACAGGTTCAGCACGCCCTCGTCGTACCGGCCGGCCATAAAGTCGTCATAGAGATACGAGTTCAGGTAGGAGTTCTCCTGGCCGGCGAAGGCGTCGGTAAACCGGCCGCTGGTGAGCAGGTAGGCGTCCTGACCGTCCCGGTTCAAAAGCAGAATGGCGTCGTCCGCCCCCAGCTCCAGCTGCATGGCCCAGCTGTAGGCGGCGCTCTCCATGTCCCCCTCCACCGACGGCACGGTGACCAGGGCCATGATGGCGTTCTCCCACCGGTCCCAGTTGGCCAGGTAGATCTCCACCGCCTGCTCCGTGTCCGCCGAGAGGATGTCCGCCTGGTCCACCACGTACCGCTCCATGACGGAGGTGCCGATGCTGGGGTCCAGCTCCCGGCCCCCCTCGGGGATCTCCACCGCCGGCTTCTTGCTCAGCCCGTAGAGGGAGGAGAGGACCACGGCCAGCACCAGCACGGCGATGGCCACCGGCTTTTTCTTAAAAAATCCCATGGCTGGCCCCCTTCGCTCAGCTGCGCAGCTCCAGGAGCTTCTGCTTCAGCTCGCCCTCGATCTTCCCCAGCTCCGCCTCCGCGGCCTGGCGCTTCTGGGCGCCGTCCCGCTGGATCTGGATCACCTCATCCAGGGTGGAGATCAGCTGCTGGTTGGTGTGCTGGAGGGTTTCGATATCGATGATGCCGCGCTCGGACTCCTTGGCCACCTCGACGGTGCCCATCTTCAGCATGTCCGCGTTCTTGCGCAGCAGGTCGTTGGTGGTCTGGGACACGGCGTTCTGGGCCGCCGTGGCCTGGCGGCTGTGCTCCAGGCCCAGGGCCAGCACCATCTGGCTCTTCCACAGGGGGATGGTGTTCACCAGGGAGGACTGGATCTTCTCCGCCATCAGCGCGTCGTTGTTCTGGAGCAGCCGGGTCTGGGGGCCCATCTGGATGGACACCATCCGCGTCAGCTCCAGGTCGTGGAGCTTCTTTTCAAAGCGGTTGCACATCTGGGCCAGGTCGTTGGCCGCCTGGGCGTCCTCGGGCTTGCCGCTCTCCTGGGCCTTCTTCTGCAGGGCCGGCAGCTCCATCTCCTGGACCTGGGCCAGCTTCTTCTTGCCCGCCAGGATATACATGGTCAGCTCCTTGTAGTACTTCAGGTTCAGCTCATACATCTGGTCCAGCATGGCGATGTCCTTCATCAGGGTGATCTGGTGCTGCTCCAGCTCCCGGGCGATCTTGTTGACGCTGTCCTCCACCTTGCCGTACTGGGCCTTCATGGTTTCCAGCTTGTTGCCCGCCTTCTTGAAGAAGCCGAAGATGCCCTTCTTCTCCTCCTCCTCGCCGAAGCCCTTCAGCTCCACCACCAGGCTGCTGAGGGTCTCGCCGATGGCGCCCAGGTCCTTGTTGCGCACGGAGGCCAGGGCGTTCTCCGAGAAGCCGGCCACGTTCTTCTGGGCTGCGGAGCCGTACTCCAGCACCAGCTGGCTGTCGGTAATGTCGATCTTCTGGGAGAAGTCCTCCACCATCTGCTTTTCCGCGTCGGTGAGCATGCTGTCGTCCAGCTCCACCGGCTCCGCCGCCTGCTGCTTGACCTCCGGCGCGGCCGGCGCGCCGCTCAGCACCAGCTGGGGGGCCTCCTGCTCCGCCGCGGCGGCGGAGGCGTTGGGGGTCAGGGTCAGTTCAGGCATCATATTGTTGTCTGTCATCGCTCGTCCATCCTTTCCAAACGTCTTAGAATTTCAGGTCAATGTCGCTGCCGTCGGCCCGCTTGGTGGTCTCCGCCTCCATCCGCTCCCCGCTCAGCCCCTCCCGGGCCAGCATGGTCTCCAGCACCGTGATGTCGGAGGCGATATCCATGGCCTCGCTGCCGTAGAGCTCATCCAGCTGCCGGGCAAAGGCGGTGACGATGGTATCCATGATCTTCTCCACCCGCTCCATGGTGCCCGCCGTGTTTTCCCCCACGCCGCCGGCGGCGCCCATGCGGTCGTAGGCGTTGAGGAGCTTCAGGGTGGTGGGCAGGTAGTAGTCCATAAACCTCCGCAGCCGGGGCAGCTTGGACGGGTCCTCCCGGACCGCGTCGAACATCTTGCCGGAGAGCTCCTCCAGCTTGTCGATGGCGGCGGAAATTTTCTCGTCGGTGATGCTCTCGTTGAGCCGGCGCATCTCGCGGATGGCCATCTCCCCGTCGGAGAGCATCTTCTGGAGCTCCGGGTTCTCCGGCTCCTTGGGCTTCTCCTTCTCCGGCGCCGGCTGGGGGACCTCCACATCCTTGCAGACCGCCCGCAGCAGCAGGAAGGCCGCCACGGAGAGCACCGCCGTCAGCAGGAACATCCCCGCCGTATACAGCGGCAGAAGCAGGGCGCACAGCACCCAGACCGCCGCGGCCCCGTAGTAAGGCGCCACGGATTTCCGCAGGATTTTTTCCATCCGCGTTTCTCCTTTCCTGGTTTCCGGTTTCTCTTGTATCATACGTCAAAACCGGTGAGAGGTCAAGGGAGAGGCGCGTCTTTTTCCCCGCATTTCCTCCGCAGGTGAACCGCATGAAAAAAGTACACGCCGCGGCTTGGCGGCGTGTACGAAAGGGTTTCCCGATTCAGTTGTTGATGAGGGTCCTGCCGTCCATCTCCTGGGGGCACTCCAGGCCCATCACGTCCAGGATGGTGGGGGCGATGTCCGCCAGGCGGCCGGGGTGCAGCTCCACCGCCGCGCCCGCCACGATGAAGGGCACCGGGTTGGTGGTGTGGGCGGTCATGGGGGAGCCGTCGCTCTTGGCCATCTCCTCGGCGTTGCCGTGGTCGGCGGTGATCATGGCGATGCCGCCCATCTTCCGGGTGGCCTCCACCACCCGGCCCACGCAGGTGTCCACGGTCTCCACCGCCTTCACCGCCGCGTCAAACACGCCGGTGTGGCCCACCATGTCGCAGTTGGCGAAGTTCAAAATCACCACGTCGTAGGCCCCGGACTCGATGCGCTCCACGCACTTGTCGGTGACCTCCACAGCGCTCATCTCCGGCTGCAGGTCGTAGGTGGCCACCTTGGGGGAGTTCACCAGCACCCGGTCCTCCCCGGGGTAGACGGTCTCCACGCCGCCGTTGAAGAAGAAGGTCACGTGGGCGTACTTCTCCGTTTCCGCGATCCGCAGCTGGGTCAGGCCCAGCTTGCTCAGGTACTCGCCCAGGCCGTTGTGGACCACGATCCGGGGGAAGGCCACCAGGACGTTGGGCATGGAGGCGTCGTACTCGGTGGTGCAGACGTAGGTCAGGGGGAAGAACTGGCGCTGGAACCCGTCAAAATTGGGGTCCACAAAGGCGCGGGTGATCTCCCGGGCCCGGTCGGGACGGAAGTTGAAGAAGATGATGGAGTCGTTGTCGGAGATGGTGCCGTCCTTGTCGCAGACCACCGGCTCCACAAACTCGTCGGTCACGTTGTTCTTGTAGCTCTGGGCCACCGCGGCCACCGGGTCGCTGTTCTGGACGCCGGTGCCGTAGACCATGGCGTCGTAGGCCCGCTCCAGCCGGTCCCAGCGCTTGTCCCGGTCCATGGCGTAGTAGCGGCCCATGACCGTGGCGATCTTGCCCACGCCGATCTCCCTGCACTTTTCCACCGTCTGGGCCACAAAGTCCTTCCCGCTGGTGGGGGACACGTCCCGCCCGTCCAGGAAGGCGTGGATGTAGACCTTGCTCAGGCCGCGGATCTTGGCCATCTTCAGAAGGGCCCACAGGTGGGAGGTGTGGGAGTGGACGCCGCCGTCGCTCAAAAGGCCGTAGAGGTGGAGGGCGCTGTCGTTCTTCAGGCAGGCGTCCATGGCGGCCACATAGGCCTCGTTCTCAAAGAAGCTGCCGTCCTCAATGGCCCGGGAAATCCGGGGCAGGTCCTGGAACACCACCCGGCCGCCGCCGATGTTGGTGTGACCCACCTCGCTGTTGCCCATCTGGCCCTCCGGCAGGCCCACGTCCAGCCCGCTGGCGGACAGCTGGGTGTGGGGGCAGGTGGCGAAGAGATTGTCCAGCACGGGGGTCTTGGCGGCCGCCACGGCGTTTCCCTGCCGGGAATCGCTCAGGCCGAAGCCGTCCATGATGATTAGGGTAGTTGGTGTCTTATTCATAGAAACCTCGATTCTCACCGAAAAATCCACGGAAACGCGCGCGGCCGCACCGCGGGGAGAGGGCGGTCCGGCAGGACCGCTTACTCCTGGTTTGCCGCGTTGATGATCTCCACAAACTGGTCCGGCTTCAGCGCCGCGCCGCCGATCAGGCCGCCGTCCACATCCGGCTGGGCCAGCAGCTCCACGGCGTTGCCCGGGTTCATGCTGCCGCCGTACTGGATGGTGACGCTGCGGGCCACCCGGGCGCCGTACAGGTGCCGGATGGTGGCGCGGATGGCGTTGCAGACCTCGTTGGCCTGCTCGGCGGTGGCGGTCTTGCCGGTGCCGATGGCCCACACGGGCTCATAGGCCACCACGCACTTGCGGGCCTTCTCCGCGGGCACGCCGGCGAAGGCGGCCTTGGTCTGGAGGGTGATCAGCTCCATGGTGATGCCCATCTCCCGCTGCTCCAGGGTCTCCCCCACGCAGATGATGGGGTGGAGGCCCGCCTCCAGGGCGGCCAGCACCTTCTTGTTGACGGTGATGTCCGTCTCCCCGAAGTACTGCCGGCGCTCGCTGTGGCCGATGATCACGTACTTGACGCCCAGGTCCTTGAGCATGTCGGCGGACACCTCGCCGGTGTAGGCGCCGCTCTTCTCATAGAAGAGGTTCTCCGCGCCGATGGCCACCCGCATGTCCTTGAAGGCCCGGATGGCGGCGGGGATGTTCACAAAGGGCACGCAGACCACCACGTCGCACCACTTCGCCTTGGGCAGCATGGTCTTCAGCTCCTCGGCAAATTTCTTGGTTTCCGTGGCGGTCTTGTTCATCTTCCAGTTTCCGGCGATGATTGTTTTGCGGTATCTACGGTTCATGACGATTTTTTCTCCTGTTTGGAATTTGTTTTTTCTATCAGATCGGGGGAGAGCCCTCTCCCCGTGGGATCACAAAAAGAACAAAAGGATGTCGCAGGGGTTCTCTCCGATTTTCCATTTTTCCGGGGACATGCGCCCCGGAAAAATAATTCGTCCGGAGCAGGACATGCGCCTGCGCAGGACACCTCTGCCCCTGGCCGCAGTCGGCCAGGGCCGCCTTTGCCGTGCAAAGGCGAGGGGGTTATCGCGGGAGTTGTGCCGCGGCGCGGCTCCCGCGTATCTAAGGGGGACAACGTCCCCCTTAGAGGATGCCGTCAGGCATCCAGCAGGCACGCCACGCCCGGCAGCTCCTTGCCCTCCATAAACTCCAGGGAGGCGCCGCCGCCGGTGGAGATGTGGGTCATCTTGTCGGCGTAGCCCAGCTGCTGCACCGCCGCCGCGCTGTCGCCGCCGCCGATGATGGTGATGGCGCCGCAGCGGCTCAGAGCCTCGGCCACAGCCTCGGTGCCCTTGGCGAAGGCGGGGAACTCAAAGACGCCCATGGGCCCGTTCCAGATCACGGTGCCCGCGTCCTTCACCGCGTCGGCATAGACGGCGATGGACTTGGGGCCGATGTCCATGCCCATCATGTCCTCGGGGATGGCCATGCTGTCCACCACCACGGGCTCCGCGTCGGCGGAGAACTCCTTGGCGCAGACCGTGTCCTCCGGCAGGAGGAACTTCACGCCCTTCTCCTCCGCCTTCTTCATCATATCCCGGCAGTAATCCAGCCAGTCGGCCTCCAGCAGGCTCTTGCCCACGCTGCCGCCCTTGGCCTTGATGAAGGTGTAGGTCATGCCGCCGCCGATGATGATGGTGTCGGCGATCTCCAGGAGGTTATTGATGACGCCGATCTTGCTGGACACCTTGCTGCCGCCCAGGATGGCCACCAGGGGCCGCTTGGGATCCGCCAGGGCGCCGCCGATGATCTCCAGCTCCTTCTGAATGAGGAAGCCGCTGACGGCGGGCAGGTAGTCCGCCACGCCGCAGGTGGAGGCGTGGGCCCGGTGGACCGCGCCGAAGGCGTCGGACACGTAGAGGTCCGCCATGGAGGCCATCTTCTTGGACAGCTCCGGGTCGTTCTTGGTCTCGCCCTTTTCAAAGCGGGTGTTCTCCAGCAGCATGATCTGGCCGGGCTGGAGGGCCGCAGCCTTGGCCATGGCGTCCTCGCCCACCACGTCCTCGGCCATGATGACCTCCCGGCCCAGCAGCTCGCCGAGGCGCTTGGCCACCGGCTTCAGGGACAGGGCCGCCAGGGACTTCTTCCAGGACTCCTCGGTGATGGAGGCGGGGTCCTTGCCCTTCTCCGCCTGCTTTTTCACGTAGGAATCAAAGGTGGCCACGGGCTTGCCCAGGTGGGAGCAGGCGATCACCGCCGCCCCCTGGTCCAGCAGGTACTGGATGGTGGGCAGGGCGGCCCGGATGCGCTTGTCGTCGGTAATGGTGCCGCTGCCGTCCTTGGCCATGGGCACATTGAAGTCGCAGCGCAGGAGCACCTTCTTGCCCTTCACATCTACATCGCGAACTGTCTTCTTGTTGTAGTTCATCTGTATTCCTCCTATTTCCTCGTCAAATATGACCGCAGCAAACAAAACTGTCAAGCCCCGCTCCCCGCAAAATGTCCCATTTTGCGGGGCCCAGCCCGCCTGCGGCAAGGTTTTGCTCCGCAAAACCCTTGGACGCGCCATCCGGCGCGCTCTCAGCCCTGCGCCATCTCGCCGGTGCCCTGCAGGCCGGGAAAGCCCAGCTGCCGCAGGGCCGCTCCCCGCAAAATGTCCCATTTTGCGGGGCCCCCAAGGGCCATCGAACTTCCTCGGCAGGCAAAGCCCGCCTGCGGCAAGGTTTTGCTCCGCAAAACCCTTGGACGCGCCATCCGGCGCGCTCTCAGCCCTGCGCCATCTCGCCGGTGCCCTGCAGACCTGGAAAGCCGATCTGCCGCAGGGCCTCGTAGACGAACACCGCCGCGCAGTTGCCCAGGTTCAGGCTCCTGGCCTCGGGGCGCATGGGCAGACGGATGCACCGGCTGGCAAACCGCTCCCGGAAGGCCAGGGGCAGCCCGGCGGTCTCCTTGCCGAAGAACAGCCAGCACCCGTCGATAAACCTGGCCTCGGTATAGGGCCGGGGGGCCTTGGTGGTGGTCAGCCACAGGTTGTCCGCCGCCTGGGGATTCCTGGCAAAGAGGTCCTCCAGATTCCGGTAGGTACGGACGTCCACCAGGGGCCAGTAGTCCAGCCCCGCCCGGCGCACCGCCTTCTCCGAGATGTCAAAGCCCAGGGGCTCCACCAGGTGGAGGACGCTGCCTGTGGCGGCGCAGGTCCGGGCGATATTCCCCGTGTTTTGAGGGATCTCCGGCTCCACCAGCACGACGTTTAGCATTCCCAGGCAGGCCCCTTTCCCATCCATGCTTTTGAATCGAACCACATTGTAATATAAAACTTCCTGGAATTCAATAGAAAAACAGGAAAATTATAACGAATGATTGGAAATTCTTCCGTCCCTTTTCTTTGTTTCGCTAAAATGACCAAAATTCTTTCCAATTCCGCCGTCTTTTTCTATGAATGCTGGACGCACTCCCGGCAGGGGTTAATTTTTCCTGGTTTTCAAACATTGCCCCTTGTTTTTTTCTCCCACCCCTGTATATAATAGAGGCGAACAATCGCTTGATCATTTGGAAAGGAGGGCGCAGGCCCATGAACAGCTGTGTGGCCGTCCATCTGCCGGACGGCGGGAGCCTGGTCTACCACGGAAAGCCGCTGATGCTCCAGCAAGTCATGTTCTGCCCCGCGCTGACCTGGTGCGTGCGGGCGTGGATGGCGCGGGATGTCCGGCGGTTTTTTGTCGTCTGCGGCGAGGCTGTCCGCCTGCTGGCGACACCCTGCTTCCCCCGGCAGCTGCAGCCGGAGTTCGCCTCGGAGGAGGAGTGGGGTGCCGTCCGCTCCCGGCTGGAAACGGAGGGCTGGACCGTGGAGGAGGTCCGGGAGCCGGTGATGCCCCTGGGGAACCTGATGGTCGCCTTCCACAACCTGGAGGAGCTCAGCCGGCTCCAGGACGCCTGCCACAGTGAGATCGTGGCCTCCCACCAGAAGCGGGGGGTCCTGATTCTGGACAGCGCCAGCACCTACATCGATCCCCGGGTGGACATCGGGGCGGGGACGCTGATCCTGCCCAACACCATCCTCCGGGGGGAGACGAGGATCGGGGAGGACTGCGAGATCGGTCCCAACACCATGCTGGACGGGTGCACCGTGGGCCGGGGCACCACCGTCAACTCCGCCCAGGCCAGGGACAGCGCCATCGGGGAGGGCTGTGAGATCGGCCCCTACACCCACATCCGCCCCGGCTGCACCGTGGGAGACGGCAGCAAGATCGGCGCCTTCGTGCAGCTGAAGAACTGCAACCTGGGCAAGGGGACCAAGATGGCCCATCTGACCTATGTGGGGGACGCGGACGTGGGGGACCGGTGCAACTTCGGCTGCGGCACCATCACCTCCAACTACGACGGCTTCAAAAAGCACAGGACCACCATCGGAAACGACGCCTTCATCGGCTGCAACACCAACCTGGTGCCGCCGGTGGAGGTGGGGGACGGGGCCTATGTGGCCGCCGGCACCACCGTGACCCGGAACGTCCCCCCGGACGCCCTGGCCGTTGGCCGGGCCCGCCAGGAGAACAAGGAGGGCTGGGCCCGCCGGAACCGGGAGCTGCACAGGAAAAAGTAGGAAGCATCCGCCAGGCAAATTCTCATGTCACCGCGCAACTACGGGAATCGCGCAAATACGGGAATGAAAAGAAAGGGAAAGAGTATGATTTCCAGAGGCAAAGACATCAAGGTGTTTTCCGGAAACGCCAACCGCAAGCTGGCCGCCGATATCTGCAAGTATATCGGCATTACGCTGGGGGAGAGCGAGGTCGGCCATTTCTCCGACGGGGAGGTTTGCGCCTCCATCTATGAGACGGTCCGGGGCTCGGACATCTTCCTGATCCAGTCCACCTGCTCGCCGGTCAATGACAACCTGATGGAGCTGCTCATCATGATCGACGCCATGAAGCGGGCCTCCGCCGGCCGCGTCACCGCGGTGATCCCCTACTTCGGCTACGCCCGGCAGGACCGGAAGGCCAAGGCACGGGACCCCATCTCCGCCAAGCTGGTGGCCAACATGATCACCGCCGCCGGGGCGGACCGGGTGCTGACCATGGACCTCCACGCCGCCCAGATCCAGGGCTTTTTCGACATTCCCGTGGACAATCTCCTGGGCAACCCCATCTTCGTGGACTACTACGCCAAGAAATTCGGCGAGGGCTGCGAGGACATGGTGGTGGTTTCCCCGGACGTGGGCAGCGTGGCCCGGGCCCGGGCCTTCGCCCAGAAGCTCCACATGCAGCTGGCCATTGTGGACAAGCGCCGCCAGAAGGCCAACCAGTGCGAGGTCATGAACGTCATCGGCGACGTGAAGGACAAGGACTGCATTCTCTTTGACGACATGGTGGACACCGCCGGGAGCCTGTGCAACGCGGCCAAGGCCATCGTGGAGGTGGGCGGCGCCCGGACGGTGTACGCCTGCGCCAGCCACGCGGTGCTCTCCGGCCCCGCTGTGGACCGGATCAACGCCAGCCCCATCAAGGAGCTGGCCTTCCTGGACACCATCCCGGCCATCGCCGAGAGCACCAGCGAGAAGATCAAGTACCTCACCGTGGCCCCCATGTTCGCCGAGGCCATCGAGCGGATCTACCAGGAGATCTCCGTGTCCAAGCTCTTCATGTAACGGCTACATACGCTTTTCCGGGCGGCGGCGTGGGACCATCCCCGCCGCCGTCCCCTTTGCTTACCCGCCCCCGGCGCCCCATCCCGCCGCCGGGGCGGAATCTCACCGACAGGAGGACTGTCCCATGCTGTTTGGCAGACGCGCCGGCCCCATCCGCTGGCTGCTGGTTTGCCTGGGGAACCCAGGGAAGGAATACGAGAACACCCGGCACAACATCGGCTTTCTGGCCGCGGACGCCCTGGAGCGGCGGTGCGGGGTGAAGATCAACCGCCTGCGCTACCGGGCTCTCACCGGGGAGGTGGAGCTGGGGGGAGAGCGGGTGCTGGTGCTCAAGCCCCAGACCTACATGAACCTGAGCGGCGAGGCGGTGAAGCTGGCCGGCGCCTTCTACAAGATCCCCCCGGAGCGGGTGCTGGTCATCAGCGACGACGTGGCCCTGCCCCTGGGGAAGCTGCGCATCCGCGCCGGCGGCAGCGCCGGGGGCCACAACGGCCTGAAGAACATCATCGCCCACCTGGGCACCGACCAGTTCCCCCGGATCCGGGTGGGGGTGGGCGCCCCGGCCCACCCGGACCGGGAGATGATCGGCTGGGTCATCGGCAAGTTCACCCCGGAGGAGCGGAAGGTGGTGGACCAGGCGGTGGACCGGGCGGTGGACGCGGCGGCGTGCCTCATCGAAAAGGGGGTCCAGGAGGCCCAGAACCGGTTCAACTGAAGATTCCGTAAACATGCCGTATTAGAAAAGCGGCGGGAAGCAAATGCTTCCCGCCGCTTTCCGCTGCCCGTGACGCCGGCCCGGGAGGATTGTCCGCTTGCATCTTCCGACACTTTTTGCTACAATTAAGGAAACCCATTTCCGGCGCGATGGGACGCCGTGTGTTGTGTAAGGAGGAAACATTCATGAACTACTGCAGATTCTGCGGCTCTCCGCTGAAGGAGGGGGCCCTGTTCTGTTCCAAGTGCGGCGCCGCCGTCAGAGCGGGAACCCCGCCGGCAGCCCAGGACGCCGGGCCGGCTCCCGTGCATGCCCCTGTGGAGCAGATCCCCGTCCCCCAGGCCCCCGAGCCGTCCCCCCTCCGGGTGGAGGAGCCCATCCAGACGATCCCCACGCCGGCCCCCGCCGCTCCCCAGACCCCGCCCCAGGTGGAGGAGCCTGTGGAGAGCATCCCCATGCCGGCTCCCGCCGGGCAGGGAGCTGCCCCGGCGAAAAAAGCCGTCCCCAAATGGGTGCTGGTGGTGGTGATCGCCGCGGCGGCCTTCGCCGTCTTCTGGTTCTTCATCCGCAAGGACCCCGTCCAGGACGTGAAGGATTTCGTGTTCTACGACTACGGCGCCATCCCCTTCGGCACGGTGGCGGACAGCGTGTTCCCCGGCTCCACCTGGACCAGCACCGGCAGCGGCTCCACCTATACGGTCACCATGTCCGGCATGTACCAGTTTGTGCCCTTCTCCGTCTCCTTCCGGGTCGCCTATATCGGGAACGCCCCCAGCGTCGTCCCCCTCTATGTGTCCGTCCTGGGGGAGCAGCAGTCTGCCGGCAGCTTTTTGGACGACGCCTACGAGCTGTACTACAATCCCATGGGCTGGTAACAGGAACTTGCTCCGTCAACTTTTGATTCTCTGCGATAAGGAGGATTTGCTATGTTTCGCAAGCTGCTTCCCCTGTTTTTCCTGGGCTCCCTGCTGACAGCCCTTCTCTCCGCCTGCACCGTTGAGGATTCGCCCCGCACCTACCTGGTGCCCGGCGGCGTGGTTCAGGAGAGCTCCGGCGCGCCCGGCACCGCCGTTGGGGTGTACGACGGCTCCGTGATCGCCGGCATGATGGAGGAGCAGGCCGGCCAGCAGCCCTGACCGCCTGGGGGGCGCGGGCTTTCTGTTCAGCCTGTGGATCTCCTTTTTCCTGTAATGTTCGCCATTGAGAAAAAAACCGGCCCGGCTGGATGTTCCAGCCGGGCGGTTCCCCTCTTGCATTGGCGGAACATTCCTGCTATAATCGACTTGCAAAATAAAAATGCGGCAGCTTGCAGGTGGTAGCTCACCTACACAACGGCCGAAAGGCCGCACCGCATGAACTATGATACGACAAACCGGCCTTTTTGTAAAGGGCGGCTTTTGCCGTTGTCCGTTCATGCCTGTGTTGCATAAGAAGTTTCTTCTTACGCCGTGTAGGGGTGACCCTGCGCGGTGTTTTTGTTTTTCGCCCACCGCCTGGGGGCGCAGGCCCCCGGGGCCGGTGCGGTGAAAAATAGACAGCAGAACCAAGAAAAACGGAGGTGTTGTATTTGTACTGTCCAAAATGCGGCGCAAATCTATCAGAGGGTGCCGCTTTCTGCGAATCGTGCGGAGCGCAGATCACCCCGATGGGGCCCTCCGGAGGAGCGGCCGCTTCTCCCGGCAGGTCCCCGGCAAAGAAAAACGTGAAAAAGTATCTGATTCTTGCCGGCGTGCTGCTGGTCATTGTCATCGGCGTAATCGTCTGGCGGTCCCGGAACACAGACTGGGCCGGCACGGTCAACCGGGCCAAAAGCGCCGTCGAGTACCAGTGGCAGAGCCTCTACGCCGAGGGCCGCGTAGGGAACGGCAGCAGCGACCGGCATCTGGAGATCCGGGATACCCGGGTCATCACCATTGCCCCCAACGACATCGAATTTTGGGACGGCATCACCTGCGTCGTGGAATTTTCCCTGTACTCCAACTATTTTGGCAGTGCGCCCTACTACTCCAATGCCCTGAGTTATGATTCCGTCGTCTTCTATGCCGATGGGTCCTGTGAGGTGAGATCTGCAAATCCTTTCCGGCAATACAGCGCCCGGACTTACTCCTATGACTACTCCGGCATCATCAGCGGCATTTATGAACTCGGCACACAGTACAACCAAACGTTCAGCTTTTAGCGGCAGGAGAGCCGCAGCCCGGTGGGCTGCGGCTGCTCTTTTTCTCCCGATTACACTCTCTTCCACACCGCGCCGCCGGGGACGTCGGTGATCTCGATGCCCTTGGCCTTCAGCTCGTCCCGGATCCGGTCTGCCTCGGCAAAGTTTTTGGCCTTTTTGGCCTCCCCCCGGGCCTTGACCAGGGCGTCGATCTCCGGGTCCCCCTCGCCGGTGACGGTGTAGCCGGCCTGGGCCTGGGCGGCCTTCACCTTGGCCTGCTCCTCCCGGACGGCGGCCGCCTTCTCCAGGAGGGAGAGGGACAGCACCTGGTCGAAGCTCTCCAGAATAGCCAGCTTTGTGGCGCCGCTGGCCGGGGCCTTCAGGGCGTCATAGAGCAGGGTGACGCCCATGGAGGTGTTCAGGTCGTTGCCCACCTGCTGGGTAAACTTCTCCCTGTACTCGCCCAAAACCGCCTGGTCCACGGTCCCGTCCCCGGGGTCCAGGGCGGCCACGCGCTTGATGAGCTTCTGGTAGGCCCCCTGGGCGTTGTCCAGGTTCTCCCAGGAGAACACCAGGCTCTTGCGGTAGTGGCTCTGGAGGCAGAAGAACCGGTAGCTCAGGGGGTCGTAGCCCTTCTCCTCCAGGAGGGAGACGGTGAGAAACTCCCCCTTGGACTTGCTCATCTTCCCGGAGTTGGTGTTCAGGTGGTGGACGTGGAACCACTGCTTGCACCAGGGATGGCCGATGAAGCTCTCGCTCTGGGCGATCTCGTTGGTGTGGTGGGGGAAGGCGTTGTCCACACCGCCGCAGTGGAGGTCCAGGTAGTCCCCGTTGTACTTGAGGGAGATGCCGGAGCACTCGATGTGCCAGCCGGGATAGCCCACGCCCCAGGGGGAGTCCCACTTCAGGGCCTGGTCCTCAAACTTACTCTTGGTGAACCAGAGGACGAAGTCGTTCTTGTTGCGCTTGTTGGTGTCCTCCTCCACCCCCTCCCGGACGCCCACGGCCAGGTCCTCCTCGTCGTGGTCGTTGAAGATATAGTACCGCTGGAGCTTCGAGGTGTCGAAGTACACGTTGCCCCCGGCCACGTAGGCGTACCCCTTGTCCAGGAGCCCCTGGATGATCTCGATATACTCGCCGATGCAGCCGGTGGCGGGCTGGACGGTGTCGGGCTTTCGGATGTTCAGCTTCTCGCAGTCGGCGAAGAAGGCGTCGGTGTAGAACTTCGCGATCTCCATGACGGTCTTGTGCTCCCGCCGGGCGCCCTTGAGCATCTTGTCCTCGCCGGTGTCCGCGTCGGAGCTCAGGTGGCCCACGTCGGTGATGTTCATGACCCGGTTCACGTCGTAGCCGGAATAGCGCAGGAACTTCTCCAGCACGTCCTCCATGATGTAGCTGCGGAGGTTCCCGATGTGGGCGAAGTGGTACACCGTGGGGCCGCAGGTGTACATCTCCACATGGCCGGGGGTGTGGGTCTGGAATTCCTCCTTCTTGTGGGTGGCGCTGTTGTACAGGTACATAAAAGCTCTCTCCTTTCGGAAATCTTGGGGCAGATCAGAACGCGCCCCTCTGCCCGGGGGCAGAGAGGCGCGGTACGCGGTTCCACTCTCTTGTTTCACTCGTCAGGCCGGTAACGAGGCCCACCCGGAGGGCATTACCCCTCCCGCTCCCGGACGCACGTTCCCCGTCCTCCGGCGCGGGACGGCTTGCAGCCGGCGGCCGTCCCTCTCTGTCCGCCTTCCTCTGGCAGGTACTCTTTCCGATCATCGCGGCGCTTGGTGATGTTATCTTATCAGGCCCGGACGGCCCTGTCAAGGCCCCGGCCCTCAGGTTTCCGTCTCCGGCGTCCCCTCCGCCTCCCGGGCCTGGAGGGCCAGGTACTCCTCCTGGAAGGCGGCCGGGTCGAAGCTCTCATACAGGTCCGTGTAGGTCACCTCCGCCCGGTCCATGGCGGCGGTGAGCATGCCGCTGATGTAGTCCGCGGCCACATACTCCCGCAGGGGGCGGCGCATGACGATATGATACCCGAATTCGCTCTCCACAATTCCGCTGTACTGGTTTTCCTCCAGGGCGAAGGCCGCGTCCTTGAAGGACTGGGCGTAGCTGGAGTCCCGGGTGATGGGGTAGCCGTAGGGGTAGTAGGCCCGGCCGGTGTCCTCGCTGTAGAGGTTCCCCAGGGAGAAGAACATGGCGGACAGGTCCGCCGGGTCCGTGGCGTCCAGCTGGGCCAGGATCTCCTCCATCTGGGCGTAGGCGGCCTGGTTTTCCTCCTCGTCCTCCCCGGTGAGCAGCAGGATGTGGTCGGCCAGGATGGTGTCCGGGGTGATGCCCTCGTACTGGTAGAGCACGTCGTCGTCGATGTACAGCCTGGAGCCCTCCCGGCAGGCCTCCCGCTGCATCTCATAGAGGAGCATGGAGTCCCGGCTCAGGCGCTCGTTCAGCTCCGGCGTCAGCCCCGAGGTCCCCAGGGCCTCCTCGTAGGCCTCCTGGCTGCCCAGCTGGGCGATGTACTCCTCCCGGCTGTCCGCCAGGGCGGCCTCGCTGGAGTCGGAGAGGATGACGCCGTAGCTCTCCGCCAGGTTCTCAATGGTGATGTAGAGGATCACCGTGTTGGTGATCTCCTCCATCAGGGCCTCCCGGAGGGTGGCGCCGTCCCCGCTCTCCCGCTCCCAGTCGATGCGGCCCTGGCTGTCGGCGAGCTCCTCCCCGTAGAGGCTGGCGTAGTTGTTGGTCAGGGCCAGGACCCAGTAGAGGAAGAACTCCGCGCTGACCTCCGTGCCGTCCACGGTCATCACAGTGGCCTCCGGGTCCATGCCGGAGATCCGGGCGGTGACGTTCAGGCTGTCCGTCTCCCCCGCCTCCCCGCCGCAGGCCGCGAGAGGCAGGGCCAGCGCCAGGGCCAGCAGCAGCGCGGCAATCCGTTTCATATAGGCAGCTTCCTTTCTGTTGCGATGTTTTCCCATGATCCGGGGCCCCGGGGGCCGCCGGCAATTTTCCCAATGGGAGCCGCCTGTCGCCCGGTCCGGCGCGCCGGCGGCTTTTCCGGTATTGTACCACGGCGCCGGCGGCGGCGCAAGGCGTCTTTTGTCAGAGGGATTGGCGGGGGCGCTCCCCCGGGAGGGCGGGAGAGGCGGCCGGGAAGCTCCGGTTTTCCGTTGACTTCCCGGCAAATTCCGGTATAATAAGTTCTGCTGAATGGGCCGTCCCCTTTTCCGGGACAGTCCCGCAAAATATCGCCGCGCAGCGCCTTGGGCAGCAGGGCCGCACCCCCGGGGACGGGGAGGCGGGCCGGCTTTGTTCTGCCCGGAGGGCCGCGCCCGGGAGGAATGCACCCTTGGAAAACAGACTCGCCTGGTACCGGCGGGGGATGCGGGACGGCATCCCCATCGCCCTGGGCTACTTCGCCGTGGCCTTCACCCTGGGCATCGCCGCCAAAAACGCCGGCTTCACCCCTGTCCAGGCCATGGTGGCCAGCCTGACCAACAACGCCTCCGCCGGGGAGTACGCCGCCTTCTCCCTGGTGGCCGCCGGCGCCAGCTACTGGGAGGTGGCGGTGATGACCCTGGTGGCCAACGCCCGGTATCTCCTCATGTCCTGCGCCCTGAGCCAGAAGTTCGCCCCGGGCACGCCCCTGATCCACCGGCTGGTGGTGGGGTACGACGTGACCGACGAGATCTTCGGCATCTGCACCGCCCGGCCCGGCTACCTGAACCCCTTCTACCCCTACGGGGCCATGTCCGTGGCCATCCCCGGCTGGGCCCTGGGCACCCTGCTGGGGGGCGTCATGGGCAACATCCTGCCCGCCCGGCTGGTCAGCGCCCTGAGCGTGGGGCTCTACGGCATGTTCCTGGCCATCATCATTCCCCCCGCCCGGAAGGACCGGGTGATCGCCGGCCTGGTGGCGGTGAGCTTCGCCGCCAGCTTCGTGATCTCCTACCTGCCCGCCCTGGCGGCGGTGTCCTCGGGGGTCAAGACCATTGTGCTGACGGTGGCCCTGTCCCTGGCGGCGGCGGTGCTGTTCCCGGTGGGGCCGGAGAGGGGAGGGGAGCAGGCGTGAACATCTGGCTGTACATCCTTGTCATGGCGGCTGTCACCTACCTGATCCGGGTGACCCCCCTGGTGCTGATCCGGCGGGAGATCAAAAGCCAGCTGATCCGCTCCTTCCTCTACTATGTGCCCTACGTGACCCTGGCGGTGATGACCTTCCCCGCCATTCTGGAGGCCACACAGAGCCCCTGGTCGGGCCTGGCGGCCCTGGTGGCCGGCATCCTCCTGGCCTTTTTCGGCAGGAGCCTGCTTCAGGTGGCGGTGTTCAGCTGCCTGGTGGTGCTGGCAGCCGAGTTCTTCCTGGTGTAAAACGACAGGCCTCCCCTTGACGGGGCGGGCCGGGAGAGGCTACCATCCCCATAGAATCCCCCGCGGCGGCCCACGTCCACCCCTCCCCGGGGCGGATGTGGGCCCTGGCCGCGTTTCTTCCACGCTTTTGAAAGGAGAGAAGTCCCATGGAACAGCTGCTCCGGGCCCTGCTGGCCCTGCCGGAGGCCCGGGAGGCCGCCCAGGCCCTCCGGGAGGGCCCCTGCGCCGTGGCCATCACGGGCCTGGCCCCCATCCACCGCTCCCAGATGGCCGCCGCCCTGTCCCTGGCGGCGGGGAAGCCGCCGGTGGTCCTGTGCGCCGACGAGGGGGAGTGCGCCCGGATGGCGGAGGACCTCCGGTCCCTCACCGGCCGGGAGGTCCTGACCATCCCCGCCCGGGAGCTGTACCACGCCGCCGGCGCCGTCACCTCCCGGGAGTTCGACCTCCAGCGGCTGGCGGCCCTGTGCGCCCTGCTGGAGGGCTGGGAGGGCCCGGTGGTGGCCACGGTGGAGGCCATGCTCCAGCGGACCGGCACCCGGGAGGCCCTGCTGGGGGCCGTCCGCACCCTGGAGGTGGGGGAGCGCTTCGATCTGGAGGCCCTGGCCCGGGACCTGGCGGCGGCGGGGTACACCCGCTGCGACCAGGTGGAGGGCGTGGGCCAGTTCGCCCTCCGGGGCGGCATCCTGGACGTGTTCTCCCCGGGGATGGACCAGCCGGTCCGCTGCGACTTTTTTGACGACGAGATCGACGCCATGGGCGTCTTTGACACCCTGACCCAGCGGCGGCTGCGGAACGTGGACCAGGTCCGCCTGCTGCCGGTGACGGAGCTTCTGGGGGAGGCGCGCAGCAGCGTCTTCTCCCTCATGGGGGAGGGCCGGGCCCTCTTCCTGTGCGAGAGCGGCCGGCTGGCGGAGCGGGTGAAGGGCGTCCTCTGGCAGGCCAGGGAGGACACGGAGAGCCTCCTGGAGCGGGGGGAGGGGGTGGACCTCACGGCCCTGCTCCTCCGGGAGCGGGAGTGGGAGGAGGCCCTGGAGGCGGCGTCCCTGTGCATGATGGACGCCCTGCCCACCTCCCGGTACCCGGTGGCCCCCACGGCCCTCCTGTCCGTCACCGCCAAGCAGCTGAGCGCCTACGGCGGCAGCCTGGACGCGGCGGAGGGGGACCTGCGCCACTACCGGGAGAGCGGCACGGCGGTGCTCCTCTTGTGCGGCAGCCAGCAGCGGGGGATCAACCTCCACCGGGTCCTGGAAGAGCGGGGGATCCCGGCCACGCTGGACTTCGCCCTCTCCGCCATGCCCGCGCCGGGCCAGGTCACCATCGCCGTGGGGGCCCTCTCCGCCGGGGCGGAGTGGCCCCAGCTGGGTCTGGCCGTCCTCACCGAGGGCCAGCTCACCGCCCCGGTCAGCGGCCGGAAGGGCCGCCCCCGGCTCCACAGGAGCGACTCCTCCCGCCAGCGGCTCCAGTCCTACACGGACCTGACCCCCGGGGACCTGGTGGTCCACGCCCACCACGGCATCGGCCGGTTTGTGGGCATGCAGCGGATGCCCGTGGACGGGGTGGAGAAGGACTACATCAAGATCGCCTACGCCGGCCGGGACGTGCTCTACGTGCCCGCCACCTCCCTGGACCTGGTGAGCAAGTACATCGGCGGCGGGGGAGAGCCGGAGGAGGGGGGCCGGCCGGTGAAGCTCAGCAAGCTGGGCGGCGCCGACTGGCAGAAGCAGAAGACCCGGGCCAAGGCCGCGGCCAAGGACCTGGCCCGGGGGCTCATCGCCCTCTACGCCCAGCGCCAGCGGCAGCCGGGCTTCGCCTTCTCCCCGGACTCCCCCTGGCAGCAGGAGTTCGAGGCGGCCTTCCCCTACGAGGAGACCGACGACCAGCTCCGGTGCGTGTCGGAGATCAAGGGGGACATGGAGCGGCCGGTGCCCATGGACCGGCTCCTCTGCGGGGACGTGGGCTACGGCAAGACGGAGGTGGCCTTCCGGGCCATCATGAAGTGCGTGCTGGACGGGAAGCAGGCGGCGGTGCTGGTGCCCACCACGGTCCTGGCCCAGCAGCACTACGCCACCGCCAAGAGCCGCTTCCGGGGCTTTCCCGTGGAGATCCGGGTCCTCAGCCGCTTCCAGGCCGGGAACGCGGCGAAGAAAATCCTCTATGACCTGAAGGCCGGCCGGGTGGACGTGCTCATCGGCACCCACCGGCTCTTGCAGAAGGACGTCCAGTTCAAGGACCTGGGCCTTCTCATCGTGGACGAGGAGCAGCGCTTCGGCGTCAGCCACAAGGAGAAGCTCAAGGAGATGAGCAGCCAGGTGGACGTGCTGACCCTGTCCGCCACCCCCATTCCCCGGACGCTGAACATGGCCCTCAGCGGCATCCGGGACATGTCCGCCCTGGAGGAGCCCCCCCGGAACCGCCAGCCGGTCCAGACCTATGTGCTGGAGCACGACTGGGGCGTCCTCCGGGACGCCATGGCCCGGGAGCTGGGCCGGGGAGGACAGGTGTACTACCTCCACAACCGGGTGGAGGACATCGACCGCCTGGCCGCCCGGATCCACGAGATGCTGGGGGAGGACACGGCGGTGGCGGTGGCCCACGGGAAGATGAGCCAGCAGCAGCTGAGCGCGGTGATGGAGCAGATGGTGGCCGGGGAGGTCCAGGTGCTGGTGTGCACCACCATCATCGAAACCGGCATCGACATCCCCAACGTGAACACCCTCATCATCGAGGACGCGGACCACTACGGCCTGAGCCAGCTCCACCAGATCCGGGGCCGCATCGGCCGCAGCGCCCGCCGGTCCTACGCCTACCTGACCTACCGCCGGGGGAAGGTCCTCTCGGAGGTGGCCACCAAGCGCCTGACCGCCATCAAGGAGTACGTGGAGTTCGGCTCCGGCTTCAAGATCGCCATGCGGGACCTGGAGATCCGGGGGGCCGGGAACCTCCTGGGGCCGGAGCAGAGCGGGTACATGATGAGCGTGGGCTACGACATGTACCTCCAGCTGCTGGAGGAGGCGGTGCTGGAGGAGAAGGGGGAGCGGAAGCCGGCGGTGACCGAGTGCTCCGCGGACCTGACCCTCTCCGCCAACATCCCGGAGAAGTACGTCCCCGCCCCGGAGCAGCGGATGGACCTGTACCGGCGGATCGCCGCCGTCCGCACCGGCGACGACGCCTCGGACCTGCTGGACGAGCTGATCGACCGGTACGGGGAGCCCCCCCGGAGCGTCCGGGCCCTGCTGGACGTGGCCCTGCTCCGCGCCGCCGCCGCCCAGGTGGGGGTGACGGACATCACCCAGCGGGGGGACGCCCTGCGCTTCACCCTGACGGTGCTCCAGGTGGAGAGCGTGGTGAAGGTCTGCGGCCTGGGGAAATACCGCCAGCGGCTGACCCTCTCCGCCGGGGAGACGCCGGCCATCACCCTGCGGCTGCGGAAGGGGGAGGCCGTCCTCTCCGCCGCCCTGGAGCTGGTGGAGGACCTGAAGCTCCAGCAGGAGAGCGCCCAGGGAGAGAGCGCCCGCAGCTGAAGAAAAAAACAAGCAGTCCCCCGCCCGGACCGGGCGGGGGACTGCTCTGCTTTCTCACATAGATATCCGTCTATTTCTTTTTCCTGCGGGTCTCCGGTTTCCGTCCGGTATTCTGCTGCCGGCGGTCCCAGGCGGTGGCTCCGGCCCGATCCTCCCGGCGGCGGCCGGCCCTCCGGTCCCCGGCGGACTTCCCGGCGGTCCGGCCCGGGCCGGCGGAAGCCTTCCGGCTCTTCTCCCCGGCCTTTTTCGGATGGTCCCGGCCCTTGTCCCCCTTTTCCGCCGTCTTTCCGCCGTGGAGGGGGCGGATCAGGCAGTCCTTCCCGTAGCCGATCAGGTCCTCCCGGCCGGCCCTGTACAGGGCCTCCGTCACCAGGCGCCGGAGCTCCGGCCGTTTCCACTGCAAAAGGGCGCGCTGGAGGGCCTTCTCGTGGGGGGAGCGGGCCACGTAGACGCTCTCCATGGTCCGGGGGTCGATGCCCGTGTACCACATGCAGGTGGAGAGGGTCCCCGGGGTGGGGTAGAAGTCCTGGACCTGCTCGGGCTGGCGGCCGGTTTTGTTGAGGAACTCCGCCAGCTCC
>CAJFVK010000037.1 GCA_904420435.1 uncultured Oscillospiraceae bacterium | reverse complement strand
TCCGCCCGGCCGGAATCGAGGCGGCTGAGGGTCAGAAGGTCCTGAACGATATGGGTCATGCGGTCGGTCTCGCCGATGATGATGTCTAAAAAGCCGTTGGCCACCTCCCGGGGGAGGTCCTCGGTATCCCGGATGGTTTCGGCGTAGCTGCGCACATTGGTCAGGGGGGTGCGCAGCTCATGGGAGACGTTGGCCACAAACTCCTTGCGCATCTCCTCATTTTTCCGCTGGGCGGTGACATCGTGGAGCACCGCCATGACGCCGCTGCCGCTCTCCTGATCGAAGGGGGCGAAGTAGATCTCCAGGTACTTGCCGTGGAGGTGGAGCTCCGCCTCCTTAAAGTTGGGCCGCTGGAGGGCGCACAGCTCCGAGAGCGGATAGAGCGCGCCGAAGATGCTGTCGTAGTCCATGTGTTCCACATTGCTCTCCAGCATCTCGCTGGCAGCGGGGTTGCAGTGGACAATGGAGCCGTCGGCGGCAAAGGCCACCACGCCGTCGGTCATATGGAGGAAGAGGGTATCCAGCTTGTTGCGCTCATTTTCCACGGCGGCAAGGGTCTCCTCCAGCACGGCGGCCATGTCGTTGAAGGTGGTGGTCAGCACGCCGATCTCGTCGGAGGAGTCCACCTGGATGGTGTGGCTGAAGTCCCCGGCGGCCACCCGCTCGGCCCCCTCGGTGAGCTTCTCAATGGGGATGATCATGGTCTTGCTCAGAAGGAAGCTCAGCAGCACGGAGATGAGAAGGCCCACCAGCAGGGCCTGGACGATGATCTGGAAGAGCTGGCCGTTTAAGTCGTTGACCGTGGCCTTGTTGTCGTAGATATAGATGATGAAGAAGTTGTCGCCCCCCTGGATGGGGTAGGCCAGGTCCATGAAGTTGGCGGTCAGGTCGCTCTGGTCCCCCACCTGGCCGTTGCGGGCGGTGAGGATGTTGGCGGTCATGGAGAGGAGGCCCCCCCCGTCCTCGTCGGAGCCGGCGAGGAAAGCGCCGCTGCTGCCGTCCAGGATGTAGTAGTTGCGGGTCCGGGAGTCGATGCCCAGGGCGCCGGCGTTGGCCTCGATGATGGCCTGAACCCGGGCCAGGCCGTCCTCCTGGGCGGCCTCAGAGCGCAGATTGCTGACAAAGCCTCCGCCGTCCTTGCTGAAGGTGTCGTCCATCTGCTGGTAGAATTCGTCGATATAAAAGCCGGTGATGCTGGTCATGAGAAAGGCGCCCACCACTGTCATCAGGGAGATGATCAGAAGCAGCATAATCAGCACCAGCTTCATATGGAGGCTGCGAAGCACTGCGGCAACTCCTCTCCTTGGGATGCTCAGACCTTGCTGGCGAAGTAGTAGCCCACCCCCCGGCGGGTGAGGATATAGACGGGATTGGCCGGGTCGTCCTCAATCTTCTCCCGCAGGCGGCGGACCGTCACATCTACGGTGCGCACGTCGTCGCCCACGTAGCCGTAGTTCCAGACCTGCTCCATCAGGTCGATGCGGCTGTAAACCTTGCCGGGGTGGCTGGCCAGGAAGGTGAGGAGATCATACTCCCGCTGGGTCAGGTCCACCAGCTTCCCGCCCTTGGTCACCTGGTAGCTCTCCGTGTTCACCACAAGGCCGGTGCCCGTGTCCATGGTGGCGCCGGAGGAGGCGCCGGCGCCCATGGCGGTGCGGCGGATGTTGGCCTTGACCCGGGCCATCAGCTCCCGCATGGAGAAGGGCTTGGTGATATAGTCGTCCGCGCCGATCTCCAGGCCTAAGACCTTGTCCGCCTCCTCCTCCCGGGCGGTGAGGATGATGACGGGCACGCTGCTGCCCTTCTCCCGCAGGGCGCGGCACACGTCAAAACCGTTCATCTTGGGGAGCATCACGTCCAGCAGGACGATGTCGGGGTTCTTCCCCAGGGCCAGCTCCAGGCCGCTCTCCCCGTCGTAGGCCTCCAGGGTTGCATAGCTCTCCCGCTGGAGGTTAAAGCGGAGGATGTCCACAATGTTTTTCTCATCCTCCACGATCAGTACCGTTTTCTTCGCTTCCATAAGTCCTCCTGAAAGGGAAAGTTCACAGGTTCAGCAGCCGGGCCTTCAGCACGGCCACGCAGGTCTTGGCGTCGGTGATCCGGCCGGAGAGCACCTCCTCCAGCAGCGTCTGGAAGGGGACGCGCTCCAGGGAGAGGAACTCGTCGTCGTCCGGGTCCGTGTCCCCCCAGGAGAGGTTCCGGGCCAGGTAGAGGTAGATGATTTCGTTGCAGTACCCCGGGGAGGGGTAGATCTCCCCCAGGGAGATCAGCCGGTCCGTGGTGGCGCCGGTTTCCTCCCGCAGCTCCCGCATGGCGGCGGCGTAGGGATCCTCCCCCCGCTCCAGCTTGCCGGCGGGAATCTCCCGGAGGACCTCCCCGTAGGCGTAGCGGTACTGGGAGACCACCAGGACGTTCTCCTGCTCGTCCAGGGCCAGGATCCCCACCCCGCCCGGGTGGTCCACAATCTCCCGGGTGGAGGTGTGCCCGTTGGGCAGCTCCACCTGGTCCCTGTGCACGTGCAGAACCCGGCCGGAGAAGATCTCCTCCCGGCCCAGCATTTTTTCATAGAGCTCCATGTCAAGGTCCTCCTGAAGGAAACCGGGCGGCGAAGGCCCGGGGAATCTGGCCCATCCATCCCGAAAAATCGGAACAATATACCAGTATCTAGTATACCAAATCCCTCGCAAAAAAGCAAACGAAACCGAAAGGGGCGGGGCCGGGACGCAAAAAACAGCGGCGCCCGCGGAATTCCCGCGGGCGCCGCCCGGCGTTTCCCAAAGCCTGGCAGAGTTCTGACGCTCCCGGACGCCTGCCAAGGGGGCGTCAGCTCTCCCCTTGGGGGCGGCGGACGGCGGCGGGGTCTACCCCGTCGGCGTAGACCCCCCAGACGCCCCGGTCCAGAAGACCCTGGGCCTGCTGGGCGTCGGCCACCGTGTGGACGTAGAGCCGCAGGTCCAGCTCCTCCAGCAGGGGGAGCCAGGCCTCGTCGTAGAGAAAATGGAACATGACCAGCCCGTCCATGTCCCGCCGGGCGGCCTCCAGGGCGTACTTCTCCAGGATCTCCGTTTCCCCGTAGAACTCCGTCTGGTAGAGGGTCAGAAGGTAGTGGTCAAAGTGCCGGACCGCCTCCACAGTGTCCTGCATCTCTGGGCTGTAGACCTGAATGACCATCCGGTCCAGGAGAAAGTCCCGGTTCATGGAGGCCGCCGTTTCCGCCATGGCTGCGAACTGGGCGGCCACGGTTTCCTGGTCGGTGTACTTGCTGTCGGTGATGATCCAGATATCCGGGTAGTCCTCCATGAGCCTCAGCAGGTCCCGGAAGCTCAGGGGAGTGTAGGTATCGAGAATGGGGGTGGAGAGGAACTCCTCCAGGGTGGGCACATTCTCCTCGTCGATCCCCTCCTGGAGGGGGGAGGCCCAGTCGTGGCGGAGGACCACCTCCCCGTCGGCGGTGAGAAGGAAGTCGCACTCAAAGACCCGGTAGCCCAGCTCGTAGTTCTCCAGAAATCCCTCCAGGCAGGGGACGTAGTCCCGGCCGTCCACCGGCCCCAGGGCGTGGGCCACCAGGGGGTAGCTGTCGTAGGGGACCTCCGGCAGGGGCATGATGATCGTGGGGGCGGGGGCTGCGGGCGGCTCCGGCTTCGGCAGCAGCAGCGCCAGGGCCAGCAGAACCGCGGCGCCGGCGGCCAGGGGGAGCCAGAGCAGCTGAGAGATTGTAGGTTTGGGAGGGGCTTTTTTCATGGGGAGGACCTCTTTCAAAGAGTGGGGATGCAGCGGCGGGAGAAACCGCCGGCGCCGTAGGGTTTCCGGCGGTGGGACGGCGGACCGGGGCGGGAGGAAAAAATTTGAAATATGGCGGCAGGTGTGGTATCATAGACGCAACATGTCGGTTTGATCCCGCAGGGCAGCTGCGCTGCCCTGGCCGCGAAGCTGCGGCCCAGGCGGGAATCCGCTCCTCCCGGGGCGGGCCGGGAGGAAGGAGAATGATACCATGTATGAAGAAATGTACGCCCCGCTGCCGGACTGCGAGGCCTATGCCAAACGGATCGGGATGCCCTGGCCTCTGACGCCGGACCTCCCCACCCTGGACCGGATCGTGTTCCAGCACCAGTGCCAGATCCCCTTTGAGAATATGGAGCCCTACGACGAGGGCAGGCAGCCCTCCCTGGATATCCCGGCCCTGTTTGACAAGGTGGTGACCCGCCGCCGGGGCGGGTTCTGCTTTGAGCTGAACGCGGTGTTTTGCGCCTTCCTCCAGGGGGTCGGCTACGACGCCTGGTCCGTCACCTGCCGGATTGTCCGGGGGCGGGACTTCCTGCCCCCCATGCTCCATCGGGCCGTGGTGGTCCGCCTGGACGGGACGGATTACTACTGCGATGTGGGCTACGGCGGTCCCCAGCCCGGCGGGCCGGTCCCCCTGGGGAGAGAGCGGGTGGTCTGCGGCGAGTCCTTCTGGGTGGAGCCCCTGGAGGAGCCCTGGTGGCGCCTGTGCCGGATCACCAGCCAGGGGGTGCGGGAGAACGTGATCGAGTTTCCCAACCTCCCCATGACGGCCACCTATTTCATCCCCTACAACTACTACTGCGCCACCAACCCCGGCAGCCTCTTCGCCCAGAAGCGGGTGATCAACCTGCGCACGGCGGAGGGGAGCCTGGCCCTGACGGGGACCACCTTTACAGAGCACCGGGGCGGCGAAGTCCAGGAAACGGAGCTGCACACCAGGGAGGAGGTTTCCGCCGTCCTCCGGGAGCGGTTCGGCCTGGAGATGGCGCCGGCGGCTCTGCGGTGGGAGTAAATTTCTGACCGGTCCAGTATAGCAGACCAGAGAGGGAAAATCAACCAAGCGCGGCGGGGAGGCAGTCTGCCTCCCCGCCGCGTTGCCATTTGGAATTTTTGCCCGCTGGCGGGATGCGACAAAAAACCTTTGACAAGTGACAACCTGTATGTTAATATGAGGTTGTTACAAGACGAGGGCGCTGACCAAAGGGAGGTGCTTGCCAGCATGAAACAGTCCGCTACCCCTCCAATCTATTCCCAGGTGGCCTTTGATATTGCCTCAAAAATCGTTTCCGGCGAAATTAAAGTGGGGGAGCGCTTTACCGGCCGCTCCCTGATGGGCTCCCAGTACGGCGTTTCCGCGGAAACCATCCGGCGGGCCATGCGGCTCCTGGGCGACATGGGGATCGTTTCCACCCAGAACAACGTGGGATCCACGGTGCTGTCCCAGAAGCGGGCGGTGGAGTACGTGGAGCAGTACCAGGCCTACAGCGACCTGCGGGCCCTGAAGGCCAGCCTTCGGGAGATGGTGGCCAAGCGGGACCAGCTCAACGCGGAGATCAACCAGACGTTCAGCCGCATGATGGACCTGAGCGAGCGCTTCCGCAGCAGCGACCGGCTGCGCACCTATGAGTTCCAGGTGTCCGAAGGGCCCATGGCCGGCCGCAGCATCGGCGAGCTGCAGTTCCGGCAGAAGACCAGCGCCACCATTGTGGCGGTGCGCAAAGGGGAGGAGATCCTCCTCTCTCCGGGCCCCCAGACGGTGCTCAGCGCTGGGGACGTGCTGGTGGTGGCCTGCGAGCTCAGCCAGCTGGAGGCGGTTTCCAGGCTCCTGGGATATCCCGCGGAAACCAGATAGGCGCTGCGCCGGCGCGAAGGGGCGGGAAACCGCTTCCGGAGAAGATAAAAATATTGATTTATTAGAAAAAAATCACATTGCAACCGCGAAGAGGAAACGACCGGAAGGCCGGGGAGGCGTCCGGCGGCCCGGCGGATACGGGTGCAGAAACCATCTGGAAAAGGAGGAGCGAGCATGAAAAAATTGGCTGCACTGGTGATGGCGCTTCTGGTAATGGGCAGCGCGGTGTGCGCTGTCCAGGCCCAGGGCCAGCCGGCGGAGAAGACCACCATCACCTTTGCCGACGTAGGCTGGGACTCCATCAAATTAAACAACGCCCTGGCCGGGCTGGTGGCGGAGGAGGTCTTCGGCTACACCTGGCAGGAAACCCCGGGCTCCACGCCCATCTCCCACGAAGCCCTGCTGGCCGGGGAGGTGGACGTCCACATGGAGGAGTGGACGGACAATATCGCCACCTATCAGTCGGACCTGGAGGCGGGCAAGTTCGTGGAGCTGGGCATCAACTTCAACGACAACTACCAGGGCTTTTACATCCCCCGCTATGTGGCGGACGCCTATCCGGATCTGAAGACCGTCCAGGACCTGGCCAAGTACCCGGAGCTCTTCCCGGACCCGGAGGACCCCTCCAAGGGCATCATCTACGGGGGCATCACCGGCTGGGCCATCACGGAGATCATGGAGAAGAAGGTGGAGGCCTACGGGCTGGATGAGTACTATAACTACTTTGTCAGCGGCAGCGACGCCATTTTGAACACGGCCATGACCTCCGCCTGGGATAAGCAGGAGCCCATCGTGGCCTACTACTGGGAGCCCACCTGGCTCTTGGGCATGTACGACTTTGTGCTGCTGGAGGATACGCCCTACAACCCGGAGACCTACCAGGACGGCATCGGCGCCTGCCCGGCGGTGACGGTCACCGTGGCGGTGAGCAACGACTTTGCCGCCTCCAACCCGGCATACTGCGAATTCCTCTCCAACTTCAGCATGCCCTCGGCCCTGATCAGCGAGGCCCTGGCCTACATGCAGGAGAGCGGCTCCTCGGACTATGAGGACGCCGCCCGGTGGCTGCTGACGGAGTCCCACCCGGAGCTGATCGACCAGTGGCTGGAGGAGGACCAGGCGGAGCAGCTGCGCGCGGCCCTGGCCTCCGGCGGCAGCGGGGGCGGCAGCGGGGCGGACTGGCTCTTTGAGTTCCCGGCCTTCCTGGAGCTGGACACCAGCGCCATCGACAGCGCGGTCCGGTCCTTCGCCGTGTGGGCGGACGGGGTGCTGGGCGCTATCCGGGGCGCCCTGGGCGGCCTGGTCAGCGGCATCAACTGGCTGCTGAGCCACATTCCCTGGCCCCTGCTGGTGCTGCTGGTGGGCGTGCTGGGCTGGAAGGCCCGGGGGAAGAGCCGCAGCGGCGTCCTCTACGCCGTGCTCTTCTCCCTGATCGGCGCGGTGGGCTACTGGGACATGATGGAGCTGACGCTCTCCATCGTCATCGCCAGCGTGATCATCGCCCTGATCATCGGCCTTCCGGTGGGCATCCTCCTCTCCGGCTCCGACCGGGCCAACCGGATCGTCCGGCCCATTCTGGACACCATGCAGACCATGCCGGTGTTCGTCTACCTGATCCCCGCCCTGCTGCTGTTCGGCACGGGCAACGCCTCCGCGGTGATCGCTACGGTGATCTATGCGGTGGTGCCGGTGATCCGTCTGACCAGCCTGGGCATCCGCCAGGTGGATAAGGAGGTGGTGGAGGCCGCCAAGGCCTTCGGCTCCACCAAGCCCCAGGCCCTCTTCAAGGTGCAGATTCCCCAGGCCCTGCCCACCATTATGACCGGCGTGAACCAGACGCTGATGATGGCCATGGCCATGGTGGTCACCACCTCTATGATCGGCGCCCGTGGCCTGGGCATGGAGGTGCTGGAGGCGGTGAACCGCATTGAGATCGGCCGGGGCCTGGTGGCCGGCGCCAGCGTGGTGATCCTGGCCATCATCCTGGACCGCCTGACCCAGAGCTGGGGCTCCGGGGACAAGAAGAAGCGGTCCCGGAAGAAGCGGGACCAGGAGACCGGCGGAGAGCAGAAATGAGAAGGGAGGGAAGCGCAATGCAGGAGCGCAGTCAGGATATCATCATTCGCACCGAGCATGTGAGCAAGCTCTACGGCGTGAACCGGGGCGAGGCGGCCAAGATGATGGAGGCCGGCGCCACCAAGGACGAGGTCTACCGGCGGACCGGCGTTACGGCGGCCCTCTGGGATGTGAATCTGGAGATCCCCCGGGGAAAGATCTTTGTGATCATCGGCCTGTCCGGCTCGGGAAAGTCCACGCTGGTGCGCTGCTTCAACCGGCTCAATAAGCCCACCACCGGCAAGGTGCTCTTCGAGGGGCGGAACCTGGCGGAGATGAACAGCCGGGAGCTGCTGGAGTTCCGGCGGAGCAAGATCTCCATGGTGTTCCAGTCCTTCGGCCTCATGAGCCACCGGGACGTGCTGGGCAACGTGGCCTACGGCCTGGAGGTCCGGGGCATGCCCCGGCAGCAGCGGGAGGAGAAGGCCCGGGAGGTGATCTCCATGGTGGGCCTGGAGGGCTGGGAGCACCAGAGCTGCGGCCAGCTCTCCGGCGGCATGCGCCAGCGGGTGGGCATCGCCCGGGCCCTGGCCAACGACCCGGAGGTGCTGCTGATGGATGAGCCCTTCTCCGCCCTGGACCCCCTGGTCCGGCGGGATATGCAGTTCGAGCTGCTCCAGATCCAGCGCAAGCTTCAGAAGACGGTGATCTTTATCACCCACGACATGGACGAGGCCTTCAAGCTGGGGGACATGGTGGCCATCATGCGGGACGGCCGGGTGATCCAGGTGGACACCCCCGAGGGCATGAGCGCCAACCCCGCCGACGACTACGTCCGGGACTTTACCGGCAGCGCCGACAAGTCCAAGGTGTTCACCGTCCGCAACATCATGATCACCCCCTCCAGCCTGGTCCGCCTGACGGACGGGCCGGAGCATGCCATCCAGGAGATGCGGAAAAACGCCCTGTCCACCGTATATGTGGTGGACGACCGGCTGTGCCTGGTGGGTATCCTGACCATCCGGGACGCCATCCGGGCCTACCAGCAGAAGCTGACCATTGCCCAGGTGACCAACCGGGATGTCCAGACCACCACGCCGGACGTGATGGTGGCGGACATCATGCCCCTGGCGGCGGAGGCGGTCTATCCCATCGCCGTGGTGGACGGCGACGGCCAGCTGAAGGGCATCGTTACCAAGGCCAGCGTGCTCTCCAGCCTGATCTGACGGCCGGGGAGAATGACGAAGGAAAAAGACAGGACGGAGATTGAGATCTCCGTCCTGTCTTTTTTATCGTCTGACCCAATAGCGGGCTCAATCTTCGGCGGGGGCCGCCGCCTGCCGCGCGATGCCGCCCAGCAGCTGGCCGTTGATCAGGCGCTCCAGACGGCAGATTGTGGGCTGGGGGTCAGCCGTCATGCCCTCCCTGGCCCAGTCCAGCACAATGCCGATCAGGGAATAGGCGTAGAAGCGGGACACAAAGGCGGCGTCCTCCTCCGGCAGGGAGCCCTCCCGGTCCGCGCTGCGGAGAACCTCCGCCACCAGGGACTGGGAAAACTCCAGCAGGCACTCGGCGAAGGAATTCTGTCCGGCCACCGTCAGGGCGTTCAGGTAGAATGTCCGGTTCTCCTGCATGTAGCGGCAGAGCCTGGACAGACTGTCCGCCCAGCTGTTCGCGTCCATGCTGTCGCGGACAAGGGGGGTGATCTCCGTGTAGAAGATCCAGCGGATCACATCGAACTTGTCCCGGAAATGGTAGTAGAAGGTGTTGCGGTTGATGCCGCAGCGCCGGGTGATGTCGCTGACGGAGATAGAGGCGAAGGGCAGGGAGCGCATCAGCTCCTTGGTGCTCTGGGCGATGGCATACTTGGTGATTTCTGCGCGCGGCATAGGGCTTCCTCCATATAGGGGCTGCCTACCAGAAGAGCTTGGCGGCCCGCTTGAGAACAACGAAGTAGAAGACCACCAGGAAGACCACAAAGGCGATACAGGCGATCAGCATATAGCTGCCGAAGAGCCCCAGAAAAGACGCCGCGCCGAAGAGGAACAGCAGTACCCCGAAGAGCAGTACCCGGGGGATCATATAGGCGGTGAAGGCGTCAGGGTCCTTGCATTTGTCCATGGTGCAGGTAGCCGGTAGCAGCTCCTTGACCCGGAATACCTCTCCTTTGATCTTGGCGGAGAGGGACAGATAGATGAAGTAGATGCCGTAGCCGGCGATGGCAAAATCAAAAATGGAACCAAATTCATCCACGACTGAAAAACCTCCTGTGTTCTGTAGGGCGGCGGGGCGTTATCCCCCGCTCCGCCTCTCTATTGCTTGTGAAGATAGGCCAGGCAGCAGGCGTTGGCCTGGGCGGCCAGCTGCCTCTCGTCCACCGCGGTCAGGCGGCCCTGCCGCACGGTGACCCGGCCGTGGACCACCGTGTAGTCCACGGCGTTCCGCAGACCCACCGTAGCCAGCAGATTCTTCGGGTCCAGGCAGCTGCCCACCAGCTCCAAACGGCCGCTGTCCACCAGAAACAGGTCGCAGCACTTGCCGGCCTCCAGGGAGCCGATGTCCGTCCGGCCCAGCACCGCCGCGCCGCCCCTGGTGGCGATCCTTAAGAGGTCGTAGCCCGAGGGGGCCCGCTCGCTGCTGTGGAGCCGGTGGAGGAGATAGGCGGTGCGCAGCTCCTCCAGGAGGCTGTTGCCGTCGTTGGAGGCGCTGCCGTCCAGGGCCAGCCCCACCGGGACGCCCAGCTCCAGCATCTCCGGCAGGCGGCACACGCCGGAGGAGAGCTTCATGTTGGAGGCGGGGCAGTGGGCCACGCCGGTGCCGGTTTCCGCCAGAAGGCGGAGCTCCTGGTCGTTGAAGTGGATGCCGTGGGCGAACCAGACGTCCCGCCCGGTCCAGCCCAGCTTCTCCATGTAGGCCAGGGGGCGCAGCCCGTAGCGGTCCAGGGTGTAGCGCTCCTCGTCCCTGGTTTCGCACAGATGGGTGTGAAGCCGGACGCCGTACTGCCGGGCCAGAAGGGCGCTCTGCCGCAGCAGCTCCCCGGAAACGGAGAAGGGGGAGCAGGGGGCCAGGACGATCTGGCGCATGGAGCCGGGGGAGGGGTCGTGGTAGGCCTCGATCAGCCGGGCGCTGTCGGCGAGAATCTCGTCGATGGTCTGGACCACGCTGTCCGGCGGCAGGCCCCCGTCCTTTACGCTCAGGTCCATGCTGCCCCGGGAGGACACCATCCGCATGCCCAGCTCCCCGGCGGCGGCCAGCTGGACGCCGATCAGGTCCCCGGCATCCCGGGGGAACACGTAGTGGTGGTCAAAGCAGGTGGTGCAGCCGTGCTTCATCATCTCCCCCATGGCGGTGAGAGAGGACAGGCGCACCGCCTCCTGATCCAGGTTTTTCCAGATATCGTAGAGGGCCTTCAGCCAGTCGAACAGCTCCAGGTTCTGCACCTGGGGCAGGTTGCGGGAGAAGCACTGGTAGAGATGGTGGTGGGTGTTCACCAGGCCCGGGTAGCAGAGCATCCCCGTGCAGTCGATCACCTCGTCCGCCGGGACGTCCAGCCCCGGGGCGATCTGGCGGATAAAGCCATCCTCCGCCAGAAGGTCCACCTGGCGGAGGACTCGGTCCTCATCGTCGCAGGTGACCAGCGTGTCAATATGCCTGAGCAGCAGCGAGCCCATGGCGCGCCTCCTTTCTTGCCGGAAACCGAAAATTTTCTCTATTATACAGGATTTCCGTCCATAAAGCAAGAGGGCGCCCTGCCGCCGCCGGAGAGGAAAATCCGGGGAAAAACGGCGGTCCGGCGGGAGCCTTTTCTCCCGCCGGACCGGTGTTGCGTTTTGTGCAGCCAGCCTGCCGGAGCGGCCCCCGGCGGACTTAGTAGGAGAGGATGCGGAACATGGTCAGCATCTGGTAGAGGGTGGCCGCAGCCTCCTCCCGCAGGATGGGCTCCTGGGGCGCCTCCTCATTCAGCTGGAGGATGGAAACCGGGTTGCCGTTGCCGTCCACCATCATGTGGTCCATGATGTAGCCGTACCGCTGGGCCCAGGCGGAGTAGGAGGAGAGGGTGGTGTCGGTGGCCACCTCCTCGTCGGTCAGATCCTCGATGTAGGAGGCGGCGTTGCAGTTGAGGTAGGCCGCCACCCGGCTCATCACCGCGCAGAACTCCTGCTGGGTCACAAGGCCGTCCGGGTCAAAGAGGCCGCCCCCCACCCCGTCCACGAAGCCCATGAGGGCCATGGCGTTGACGGAGCTGGTGTACCAGTGGCCCTCGGTCACGTCGGTGAAGTACCCCTGGGTGCTGGTGGACACATTGAGCAGCTGGGCCAGCATGTCGCACAGCTCCGCCCGGGTGATGGTGCCCTCCGGGTGGAAGCTGCCGCTGCCGTCCCCCTGGAGCAGGCCGTAGGTGGCCAGGGCGTTGATCTCGTCGGCAAAGTCGCTCTCGGAAACGTCGTCAAACCAGCGGCTCAGGTCCCCGGCCTCATAGAGGGTAGAGGCCATGGCGGTGGTGATTGGCACCCAGTTCTGCCCGCTGCCCAGGAAGATCTCCGCGTCGGGGGGCAGGGCGCTGATGAGAGTGCGCAGGGTGTCCGCCGGGGCGTTTGCTGCGTCCACGTAGAAGTCCCAGCCCGCCAGGCGCAGCCAGAGATACCCCTCCGGCGTGTCCGGCTCCTGGGACGCCAGCAGCAGGGCCACGTCCTTGGCGTCCTCGCCGCTCACCAGCAGGGTGGGGATCACGCCCATCCGGTCGGTGGTGTTGCCGTCTACAGAGTAGTAGCGGTAGGCGGTGACCTTGACGGCATCCCCGTCAAAGAGGTCCTCGTCGGAGCTCTCGTCCCGGACGATCTGGGCCACGCCCTTGCCGAAGGTCCGCTCGCCCACCACAATGCCGGCCCCCCGGTCCCGGATGCCGGCGGTGAACAGCTCGGAGGCGCTGGCGGAGTAGCCGTTGGTCAGGACGATCACCGGCTTCTCCGTCAGGTAGGACTCCGGGTAGAGCCGGTAGGAGAGCTGGCCGTCCTTGTTGCGCAGGGCCACCAGAAGGCCGCTGCCCACAAAGTCACCCAGGGCCTCAATGGCGGAGGAGAGGGTACCGCCGGAGTTGCTGCGCAGGTCCACCATCCAGAGTTCCACATCCTCCTCGTGCTCCTGGATGCCCTCGGTGAAGTAGGAGCCGGTCTCGCTGCCGAAGCTGTCGCAGTCGATGAGGCCCACGCCCCCGTCCAGGACGGTGATGTTGGTGTTGTAGATGATCACGTTGCGCCGCTGGAGCCGGTAGTCCTCCACCGTGCCGTCGGCATGGCGGACGGTGGCGGTAACATAGGTGCCGGGCTCGCCGATCATCAGGGCCCGGTGGCTCTCGTTGGCCGGGACGCAGCTGACGCCGTCAATGGCGATCACCAGATCGCCGGCCTGGAGCCCCTCGTCCATGGCGCTGCCTCCCGGCAGGACGGACACCAGCAGGATCCCCTCGTCGGTGTACTGGATGGAGGCGCCGATACCGGAAACGGAGGAGGTCCCCTCCACGCTGCCGAGGAAGGCCTCGTACTCCTCAGCGCTCATGTAGTAGGTGTAGGGGTCCTCCAGCTGGGAGAAGAGCTCGTCCAGGGTCTGGGCGGAATAGGCCGCCTCCGGAATGGGGTAGATGTAGTTCTCCTCCAGAATGGAGAGGGCGTCCTCCACGGACAGCGCAGCGGCCGGCACAGCCAGCAGCGTCAGGGCGCACAGGAGCGCCAGCAGCCGTCGCAGCATTTGTTTCATAGGCAGGATTCTCCTTTGCTTGATCTTGCCTTCATTATATACCGCCGCCGCCAAAAAGCAAGGCGCAGTTTTTCCACCGGAAAGAAAGAGAAAAGGCCCCCGGAACGGCACAGCCGTTCCGGGGGGCTTCCTGGCAAATGTTCGCGCCTTGCTTACCGCAGCACCGCCCCGCACTCCTTCTCCAGCGTTTCCAGGATGCTCTTCACATCCTCATCCGCCTCCTCGCTGGTAAGGCTCCGGTCATCGGCGCGGAGGGTGAGGCTGAAGGCCACGGACTTCTTGCCCCCGGGGATGTTGGCCCCCCGGTAGATGTCGAAGAGGGCGACCTCCTTCAGCAGGCCCCTGGCCCCTTTGCGGATGGCCTCCTCCAGGGCGCCCACGGTAATGGCCTCGTCGCACACCACGGCGATGTCCCGCTCCACCGAGGGATACTTGGGCAGGGGGACATACTCCGGGTCGGGCCCCTGGGCCTCCAGCAGGGCGTTGAAGTCCAGCTCGGCGCAGTAGAGCTCGGCGTCCACGCCGTAGTTGGCAGCCACCAGGGGATGGACCTGGCCCAGCACACCGATGGGGCGGCCGCCGGCGTACACCTCGGCCACCCGACCGGGGTGGTAGGAGGGGTTGGCCTCGGCAGGCGCCTCAAAGCGGACGTCCGCTGCCCGGATCTCCCGGAGGATGGCCTCCACCGCCCCCTTCAGGGCATAGAAGTCCATGTCCTCCCCATAGGCCCCCATGGAGAGCACCCTGTTCTCCACCGCCAGGCCGTTCTCCCCACCGGGGAGATAGATCCGGCCCACCTCGTAGAGTCTGGCACTCTTGTTGCGGTAGTTGTAGTTCCGGGTCAGGATCTCCAGCATGGAGGGCAGGGTGGTGGTGCGCATGATGGAGGTGTCCTCCCCCAGGGGGTTCAGGATCCTGAAGGACTGCCTGCGGGGATCATTGGCGGCCCAGCGGATCTTGTCGTAACAGGTGGGGGAGATGAAGGAGTAGGTGATGATCTCGTCGTAGCCGCAGGACCGGCACACGCCGCCCAGCAGCCGCTCCAGCCCCTCCTCGGGGGAGTAGCCCCCCAGGGTGGTCTGGCCCCGCATGAGGGTGACGGGGATCCTGTTGTAGCCGTAGAACCGGGCCACCTCCTCGGCCAGATCCGCGATGCCCTCCACGTCGCCCCGCCAGGAGGGGATGACTACGTCGGCGCTGCCGTTGGGGAAGTCCTTCTTCTCCGTCACAATGCCCACCCGCTCCAGGTACTGGTACTGGTCCACGGCGGGGATGTCGGTGCCAAGCAGGGCGTTGACCCGGTCGGGATCCATGCGGATGGTCCGGGGCTGGGGCACGAAGTTCAGCACGTCGATGACCCCGTCCACCACCTGGCCGGCCCCCAGCAGCTCCACCAGCTCGCAGGCCCGGTTGACGGCGGGCAGGGTGTTCAGGGGGTCCAGGCCCTTCTCAAACTTGGCGCTGGCCTCGGTGCGCATCCCCAGGGCCAGGGCGCCCTTGCGGATGCAGGTGCCGTCGAAACAGGCGGACTCAAACACCACATCCACCGTGTCGGAGACGATCTCGCTGTTGAGGCCGCCCATGATGCCCGCCAGGCCAACGGCCCGGGTGTCGTCGGCGATGACCAGGTGACTGGCGGTGAGCACGTGCTCCTTGCCGTCCAGGGTGGTGAGGCTTTCCCCCTCCTCCGCCCGGCGGACGACGATCTTCCCGCCCTGCACATAGCGGTAGTCAAAGGCGTGCATGGGCTGGCCGTACTCCAGCATCACGTAGTTGGTGATGTCCACGATGTTGTTGATGGGGCGCACGCCGCTGGAGCGCAGCCGCTCCCGCATCCACTTGGGGGAGGGGGCGATCTTCACGTTGCGCACCATCCGGGCGGTATACCGGGGCACCAGGTCCGCCGCCGGGGTTTCCACGTCCAGCAGCTCCGCCAGGGAGCCCTCAGCGCCGCCCTTTACCACCGGCTCGTGGAGGGCCATGGGCACGTCATAGGTGGCGGACACCTCCCGGGCCAGGCCGATGACGCTGAGGCAGTCCGGCCGGTTGGGGGTGATCTCAAACTCCACCACGTGGTCGTCGGCGTTGATCACCGGCTTGATGTCGTCCCCGGGCTTCACTCCCTCCTCGTGGAGGACGAAGATGCCGTCGGGGATGCAGTGGGGGAACTCCGCCTGCTGGGCGTGGAGGTCATCCAGGGTACAAATATGTCCCGTTTTGGTGTTGAAAGCTACCAGATCCCCCTCGTGGAGGTTGGGGCAGGGGGTGGCGGCGATGGCGCCGGAGGGGCCGTCGGCCTCGGCGTAGGACAGACAGCAGGTCCAGACGTTCACGTCCTTCTCCTTCACCGCCTCCACCCGGGCGCACACCACCGGGCCGAACACCTTGTCCCCGGGCTGAATGTCCGCGGGGATGGAGGGCTTGTTCTTGTCCAGGGGGTGATAATCCCCCAGAATGGCGGCGGGGACGATGGCGGCGTAGGGGAAGTCCCGCTCGTCCAGCCCCAGCTCATAGAGGCCGCACATCATGCCGTTGGACACCACGCCCCGGAGCTTGCCCTTCTCGATCTTCTTGCCCCCGGGGAGGGTGGACTTATGGAGGGCCACCGGGACCAGGTCCCCGGCGTGGATGTTCCAGGCCCCGGTGACGATCTGCACCGGCTGGGCCTGGCCCACGTCGATCTGGCACACCCACATGTGGTCGCTGTCCGGGTGGCGCTCCAGGGAGAGGATCTGCCCCACCACCACGTTGGAGATCTCAGCCCCCAGGTCGTGGGTCAGCTCCACCTTGGAGCCGGAGAGGGTCATGGCCTCGGCGAAATCTTTATCGTTGGCATCGACGTGTACAAACTCGTCCAGCCACTTTCTGCTCAATAACATATCTTCTATAACTCCTTTATACCGGAATGCGGAATTGATCCGCAAATGCCTCGCAGAGTTTCACGCCCCGGCGTGAAAAATATCCAGTCATTTTCGCCAGGACATGTGCCTGCCGAAAATTCCCCGACCCGCGCGTCTTGGGCGCGCCCACCAGTGACCGACGTCACTGGTGAGGGGGAATCTAAAGGGGGGACGCAGTCCCCTCTTTAAGAACTAGAACTGTTCCAGGAACCGCACGTCGTTCTCAAAGATCAGCCGCAGGTCGGCGATCTTGAAGCGCCGCATGGCCGTGCGCTCCAGACCCATGCCGAAGGCCCAGCCGGAGTAGACCTCCGGGTCGATGCCGGACATCTGCAGCACCTTGGGGTGGATCATACCGGCGCCCAGCAGCTCGATCCAGCCCTCCCCTTTGCAGGTGGGGCAGCCCACGCCGCCGCACTTGTGGCACTGGACGTCCATCTCGCAGGAGGGCTCGGTAAAGGGGAAGTGGTGGGGCCGGAACCGGGTCTTGGTGCCCTTGCCATAGAGCTTCTCCACCACCGTGTTCAGGGTCCCCTTCAGGTCCGCCATGGTGACGTTTTTGTCGATGACCATGCCCTCCACCTGATGGAACATGGGAGAGTGGGTGGCGTCCACCTCGTCCTTCCGGTACACCCGGCCCGGGGCGATGATCCGGATGGGCAGCTCCATGGTGTCCATGGCCCGGACCTGCATGGGGCTGGTCTGGCTCCGCAGCATGACCCGGCTGTCCTCGTCAAAATAGAAGGTGTCGCTCCAGTCCCGGGAGGGGTGGCCCTCACCGGCGTTCAAGCGGTCGAAGTTCAGCTCCGCCAGCTCGATCTCCGGCCCGTCCAGAACGGTGAAGCCCATGCCGATAAAGATGTCCTTGATCTCGTCCAGGGCGATATACATGGGGTGGCGGCGGCCCAGCTTCACGGGCTTCCCGGGGACGGTCACGTCCACCGCCTCGTCCCGCAGCCGCTGCTCCAGGGCCCGGGCCTCCAGGATGCTGCCCTGGCGGGAGAGGGCCTCCTCCAGGGCGGCGCGGACGTCGTTGGCCAGCTGGCCCATAACGGGCCGCTCCTCCGGGGAGAGCTTGCCCATCTGCTTTAAGACGGCGGTGAGCTCCCCCTTCTTGCCCAGATACTGGACCCGCAGGGCGTCCAGCTCCGCGGCGGTCCCGGCGCTCTCCACGGCAGAGAGGGCCTGGGCGCGGATGTTCGCTAACTGTTCTCTCATATCCTTTGCTCCTTTGTGGAATGAATTCAGATTGCCTTTTTCTTACGATAAGGTGACG
>CAJFVK010000036.1 GCA_904420435.1 uncultured Oscillospiraceae bacterium | reverse complement strand
CAGCGGCTATGCCGCGAGGAGGGCACTCCCGTGGGCCGCCGGAGGCAAAAAAGCCTCGGCATGGCAAATGCCATAAACGGGGCTCGCCCGCAGGCGAAATCTGCTATAAAACAGCCCAGGCACGGGAAGTGCCAAACAAGAAAGGAGCCACTTATGAAACTCACGCAATTCTGGAAAGACAGCCGCCCCGCCCTGGGGCTTCTCACCGGCGAGGGCACTGTGGACGTGTCCGCCGAGGCCGCCCGCCGGGGCGTTTCCGCCCCCGCCACCGCCCTGGAGGCCGTCCAGGGGGGCCAGGCGGCCCGGGCGGTCCTGGAGGAGCTGTCCCGGAACGCCCAGTGCTTTGTCCCTGCCGGCGCGCCGGCGGCCCCGGTGATCACCGGCATGGACAAGGTTTTGTGCATCGGCCTGAACTACCGCCGCCACGCCATGGAGTGCAACCTGCCCATTCCGGAGCGGCCGGTGCTGTTCAACAAGTTCCCCAGCACCCTCTCCGCCTGCGGCGACACCATTCTGCTCCAGAAGGGCTACGTGGAGTACGACTACGAGGCGGAGCTGGTGGTGGTCATGGGCCGGGAGGCCCGGCACGTGTCCGAGGCGGAGGCCATGGACTACGTCTACGGCTACACCTGCGGCAACGACGTGTCCACCCGGGATCTGCAGTTCGCCCGGGGCAACCAGTGGGTGCTGAGCAAGTCCCTGGAGGGCTTCGGCCCCATCGGCCCCTGCCTGGTGACCGGGGACGCTCTGGACGGGAGCCATCTGGACATCTCCTGCGCCGTCAACGGGGAGGTCCGCCAGAGCTCCAATACATCCGACCTGATCTTCTCCATCCCCCAGCTGATCGCCGACCTGTCCCGCCACTTCACCCTCCTGCCCGGGGATCTGATCTTCACCGGCACCCCCGCCGGGGTCATGCACGGCTACACCGGTGAGAAGCACTGGCTGAAGGCCGGGGACCGGGTGGAGGTGACCATCCAGGGCATCGGCACCCTGTGGAACACCTTCGCTGAGGAGCAGTGATGCGGCGGCTTCTCCCCCTGCTGGCCCTGGCGGTGCTGGTGGCCGGCTGCGCGGCGGTGTACCACGTGCCGGCCCTCCGGGAGCTCCTGTTCCCCCGGGAGAGCCAGGGGGAGCCCGCCGGCCCTGGCAGCCAGGAGCCGGACGCCCCGCCGGAAACCCCGGACCAGCCGCCGGAGGAGCCGGCGGAGCCCGAGGCGCCCTCCTGGGAGGCGGAGGCCCGGGCCCTCCTGGCGGACATGACGGTGGAGGAGAAGGTGGGCCAGCTGTTCTTCGTCCGCTGCCCGGAGGAGGCCGGGGCGGAGAAGGCCGCCCAGTACCACCTGGGGGGCTACATCCTCTTTGGCCGGGACTTCCGGGACAGCGCCGGGAGCTGGCTCACGGAGGACCAGGTGACGGAGACCATCGCCGGCTACCAGGCCGCCGCCCGGGAGGACACGGGCATCCCCCTGCTCATCGGCGTGGATGAGGAGGGCGGCACCGTGGTCCGGGCCAGCGCCAACCCCAACCTGTTCCCCCACCGGTGCCTCTCCCCCCAGGACCTGTACGCCCAGGGGGGCATGGAGGCCGTCCTCTCCGACGCGGCGGCCAAGAACGCCACCCTGCTCCAGCTGGGGATCAACGTGAACTTCGCCCCGGTGGCCGACGTGTCCACCGACCCGGGGGACTTCATCTATGACCGCGCCTTTGGCCAGGACGCCCAGGCCACGGCGGACTACGTGGCCGCCGTGGTGGAGGCCATGGGGGAGACGGGCATCGGCACCGTCCTCAAGCACTTCCCCGGCTACGGGAACAATGTGGACACCCACACCGGCGTCGCCGTGGACCAGCGGCCCTATGAAACGTTTCTTGACGCGGACTTCCTCCCCTTCTCCGCCGGCATTGCCGCCGGGGCGGACAGCGTCCTGGTGAGCCACAACATCGTCACCGCCATGGACGGCGCCCTCCCCGCCTCCCTGTCCCCGGAGGTCCACCGGATCGCCCGGGAGGAGCTGGGCTTTGCGGGCGTCCTGCTGACGGACGACCTGGCCATGGACGCGGTCCGCTCCTACGCGGAGGACGGCTCCGTGGCGGTGCTGGCGGTGCTGGCCGGCAACGACATGATCGTCACCACGGATTTTGAGGAGCAGATCCCCCTGGTGGTCCAGGCCGTGGAGGACGGGACCATCCCGGAGAGCCAGATCGACCAGTCGGTGCTGCGGGTGCTCACCTGGAAGCACCAGCTGGGGCTGATCTGAGGGTTTTTTGCCGCTGGCCGCGGCGGGGGCTTTTTGGCATTTGCCAATGCCGGGGCTTTTTATGGGGCTGTTCCGCGCCCCGGCGCGGGCCCCTTTTTGTGCGGACAAAAAGGGGCAAAAAAGCCGCTTAGAACCTGCGGTTCTAAGAACTCCCTTTGCCCTGACGTGTACTGGGAGTCCTGTTCTTCTTGCGGGGCGGTTGCCTCTGAGCGCCGGTGGACGTTACGATTGCCCCCGAGTCCGCGCTTTAAGCGCGCTGGCCTGATTTTTTCGGCAGTCCCTGCCGGGGGTTATTTCGCCGCTCCGGCGGCGAGCCCCTTTTTGTGCGGACAAAAAGGGGCGAAAAAGCCGCTTAGAACCTGCGGTTCTAAGGACTCCCTTTGCCCTGACGTGTACTGGGGGCCTTGTTCTTCTGGCGGGGCGGTTGCCTCTGAGCGCCGGTGGACGTTACGATTGCCCCCGAGTCCGCGCTTTAAGCGCGCTGGCCTGGCGGGTGGACGGGCTGCCAGCAGGTTCGCACCGCACAACAAAACACCAATCCAAGGCAGGGGCACCGACTACCCAAGCCTGGAGGCCATCATAATAGGAGGCCGACAGGCGGAGTCCTACTGTACTCCAAGCTAATACGCTGCAACGACTATCCAACCTCGGTGGCCCCTACGGACACACCCAGGGAAGCCAACACCCAACCGGGGTTCTTAGGGGCCAAGCCCCTAAGCTGACTTTTGCCCACTTTTGTTCAGTGACAAAAGTGGGCCGCCGGAGGCAAAGAAGCCCCGGCATGGCAAATGCCGAAAAAGGGGCTCGCGCCCGGGGGCGCGAAACTTCCCCCACCCCCGCCGCGGAGCGGCAAATAAAAGCCCCGGCATTGGCCAATGCCAACACCCCCCTCAGCCGGCGAGAAAACAGAACAAGAAGGAGGCTACCGCCATGCGCTGCATTCGAACGCTCTGGATCACCCTGCTTCTGCTTCTCCTCCTCCCCGCGACCGCCCTGGCCGACAGCGGCCCCAAGCCCCAGCTGACGGTCCGGGTGTCCCATCCGCCGGAGGAGCTCTACTACCTGGACCTCCTGGAGCGGGACGAGCCGGGGAGTAAGATCTATGGCGGCTTTTCCTGGGGCAGCAATACCCCGGACCCCCTGGACCAGGAACTGCTGGACGCCCTGCTGGCGGCGGTGCCGGAGGGCTGGCACGCCTGCACGGCCCAGGGAACTATCCACGGCCCCATGAATGGAGATCTTGTTTCCGGCAGCGGCACCCATGTCTTCTCTTACGCCGGCGTCCCGGACGAGTTCCGCATCCTGATGGTCACCAGGAGCGGCCAGGTCTTTCTCTCCGCCCCCTGCACCCGGCAGGTCCTCCAGGAGACCGTCCAGGTGGACTGGGCGGCGGGCACAGTGTCCCAGCGCTCCCCTCTCGTGGCCCTGCTGCTCCAGTTCCTCTCCACCCTGGCACCCACCCTGCTGATCGAAGGGGTGCTGCTGTGGGGCTTCAAGTGCCTGAACCGGCGGAACCTCAAGGTGTTCCTGCTGGTCAACATGGCCACCCAGCTGCTGCTGACCGGCGGCCTGCAGCTGCTCTTCCGCTCCCCCGGCCTGCTCCTTCTGGGGTTCCTCCCCCTGGAGGTCCTGATCCTCGTGGCGGAGGCCCTGCTCTACCGCCGGCTCTTTACGGCGGACACCCGGGACCGGGCCGCGAACTACGCCATGGCCGCCAACATCTGCTCCGCCGTGGCGGGGTTCGCTATCGCCATCAACTGGTGGGAGATCCTGTAAGACGGCTCCCCAAACCCAAAAAGGAGAACATGCCCTATGACCGAAAAACTCTACTACCTGGACCCCTTCCTCCGGACCTTTACCGCCACGGTCCTCTCCTGTGAGCCCGGGCGGGACGGGACATGGCTGGTAACCCTGGACCGGACGGCCTTCTACCCCGAGGGGGGCGGCCAGCCCGGGGACACGGGCGCCCTGGGGGACACGGAGGTGCTGGACACCCACGAGCGGGACGGCCTGGTCCTCCACACCTGCCGGGACGCCCTCCCGGCGGGGGCGCAGGTGTCCGGCGCCATCTGCTGGGACCGGCGGTTCGACCACATGCAGCAGCACAGCGGCGAGCACGTGGTCAGCGGCTTCCTCTGCCGCCGGTACGGCTGCGACAACGTGGGCTTCCACCTGGGGAAGGACACGGTGACCGTGGACTTCAACTTCCCCATCCCGCCGGAGGACCTGCCGGCCATCGAGGAGGAGGTCAACGCCTACCTGTGGCAGGACCGGGCCGTGGAGATCCGGAGCCTGGAGGGGGAGGCCCTCCGGCAGGCGGAGTACCGGAGCAAGAAGTTCATCCCCGGCCTGGTGCGGCTGGTGTCCTTCCCCGGGGCGGACTGCTGCGCCTGCTGCGGCACCCACGTCAGCCGGGCCGGGCAGATCGGCCTTGTGAAGCTCCTCAGCTGCCAGACCTTCCGGGAGGGGGTCCGGATCGAGATGCTCTGCGGGGGCCGGGCCCTCCGGTACCTGAACGGGGTGCTGGACCAGAACGCCCGGGTCTCCCACGCCCTGTCCGCCAAGGTCATGGAGACCGCCGCCGCCGTGGAGCGGCTCCAGGGGGAGCTGTACCGCCTCCGGGGCCGGCTCCGGAGCCTGGAGGAGGCGGACATCGCCCGCCGGGCGGAGTCCCTCCGGGGGGCCGGGGACGTGGTGCTCCTGGAGCCGGAGATGGACGCCGACGCCCTGCGCAGGCTCTGCGACAGCGTGGGCCAGACCTGCGGCGGCCGGTGCGCCGTGTTCGCCGGCGTCGACGGGGACTACCGCTACGCGGTCCTCTGCGGCCGGGAGACGGACGTCCGGTCCTTTGCCGCCGCCATGAATCAGGCCCTCCGGGGACGGGGCGGCGGAAAGAGCGGCTTTCTCCAGGGCAGCTGCGCCGCCAGCGGGGAGGAGATCCGCGCCTACTTCGACGCCCTATGGCCCGGCCGGTGAAAAATCCGGCTGGGCCCTTGCTTTTTTCCCTGTTCTGCATTAAGATAGCGGCAGGCGTCTGACCAGGCGGAACTTTTCCGTCGAACCTGCGTCTAATGAGAGAAAGAACAGATGCATGGGAGGATTTGCACCATGGGCGGTGTCATCCAGCGGATCAGGGGGGCCCTCAGCCGGATCCCCCCGGACTTCCAGAGGCTGCTGCGGCCAATGGCCTTTCTATACGGGGTGATCGTGCTCCAGGAGCTGATGGTGAAGCTCTTCTGCTTCCAGAGCGTCACCTTCCGGGGGGAGCTGATGACCCTGCTCCTCTCCCTGCCCATCGCGGCGGCGCTGGGCCTTCTGTGCGGCGTCCTGCCCCGGCGGGCCGGCAAGGTGGTGCTCAACATCCTGGTGTGGGTCATCACCATCTGGGTGGGCGCCCAGATCGTCTACTACAGCGTGTTCCACACCTTCCTGTCCCTCTTCTCCGTCACCATGGCGGGCATGGTGGCCAAGGACTTCTTCTCCCAGGCCATCTACCAGGTGGCGAAAAATGTGCTGCCCATCACGATCCTGCTCATCTTCCCCACGGTGACGGTCATGGCCCTGCCCTGGCTCTTCCCGGAGGGGGAGCGCCGGAGCCGGAGCCTCCTGTCCTGCGCCGGGGGCTCCCTGGCCCTCTGCCTGACGGCGGCGGCGGTGGTGCTGTGCTCCACCGGGGGCACCATGTCCCTGCGGTACATCTTCACCCAGTCCGCCTCCGCGGACCTGCAGGTGTCCAACTTCGGCCTTCTCACCGCCACGGCCCTGGATTTCCAGCGCAGCGTCCTCCAGCAGGAGGGCGAGGAGGTGCTGGCCCCGGAGCCGGAGCCGGAACCGGAGCCCCCGGTGGAGGTCCCGGAGCCGGAGGGCGGCGAGGAGGCGCCCGAGGAGCCGGTGGTCTACGGGGACAATGTGCTGGAGATCGACTTTGACGCTCTGATGGCGGAGGAGAGCAACGAAACCCTCCTGCAGATGCACGAGTATTTCTCCCAGCGCAAGCCCACGGCCAAGAACGGGTGGACCGGCTATTTCGCGGGGAAGAACCTGGTCTGGATCGTGGCGGAGGCCTACAGCCCCCTGGCCATCAGCCCGGAGCTGACCCCCACCCTGTACCGGCTGAGCCAGGAGGGCTTCCGGTTCAACAACTTCTACACCCCCTCCTGGGGCGTGTCCACCAGCGACGGGGAGTATGTGACCACCACGGGGCTCCTGCCCAAGGCCGGCGTCTGGAGCTACCGGGCCTCCGGGTCCAACTACATGCCCTTCGGCTTCGGGAACCTGTTCTCCCAGCAGGGCTACGCCGCCAAGGCCTACCACGACCACACCTACACCTACTACGGCCGGGACATCTCCCACCCCAACATGGGCTACGACTACAAGGGCCTGGGCAACGGCCTGGAGGTCACGGCCACCTGGCCGGAGTCGGACGTGGAGATGATGGAGCTCACTGTGCCGGAGTATGTGAACGAGGACCACTTTGTGGCCTACTACATGACCGTCAGCGGCCATCTGCAGTACAACTTCGTGGGCAACTACATCGCCTACAAGAACCGGGACCTGGTGAAGGACCTGCCCTACAGCGAGGAGGTCCAGGCCTACCTGGCCTGCCAGATCGAGCTGGACCGGGCGGTGGAGAGCCTGATCGAACAGCTGGAGGCCGCCGGAAAGCTGGAGGACACGGTGATCGTCCTCTCCGGGGACCACTACCCCTACGGCCTGACGCCGGAGGGCATCAACGAGCTGGCGGGCCACGAGGTGGAGCCCAACTTCGAGCTCTACAAGAGCCGCCTGCTGCTGTGGTGCGCCTCCATGGAGGAGCCGGTGGAGGTGGATAAGTACTGCTCCAGCCTGGATATCATGCCCACCCTGGCCAACCTCTTCGGCCTGCCCTACGACTCCCGGCTGGTCATGGGCCGGGACATCCTGTCCGACTCCCCGGGCCTTGTGATCTTCTCCAACTACAGCTACCTCACCGACGCGGGGGCCTACGACTCCAAAACCGACACCTTCACCCCCTGGGAGGCGGACACGGTGGTGGAGGAGGACTACGCCAAAAAGGTCCTCACCGATGTGACCAGCCGGTTCGACTACTCCCGGCTGATCCTGGAGACCGACTACTACCGGGTGGTCTTCGGGGAAAAGACCCCCTGGGATCTCGTGCCGGAGGGGGCCTCCTGAGCCGGCGTCGCTCTGTCGCCTCCCCGCTCCCGGAGAAAAAGGCGAAAGCGCAAAAAAGAGGGGCGGAGTTTTCCACATTTGTGTGGAAAACTTCGCCCCTCTTCGGTTTTGTCCAAACTCTGCCCTAGACCCCCTGGGCGGGGTGGTCCTTGATGCTGCGCAGATAGTTGTAGATGCTCGTCCTGGAGATCCCCAGCTCGCTGGCCACAATGTCCGCCGCCCCCTTGATGTGGAAGACGCCCTGCTCCCGCATCCGCTGGATGGCGATGGTGTTGCGCTCCTGGGCGGTCACGTCCTCCTTGCTGTCCGCAAAGGACACCGCCTCGTCCAGCATATACCGGATCAGCTCCTGCACGGTGCGGGGATAGATCTCGTACACGGTCTCCTTCTTCCGCTCCGCCTCCCCGGAATACTCCTCCATAATGCTGTAAAAGGGCGCGGACAGGTTCATATTGAAGCACACCAGGCCGATGATCCGGTCGTCCTCCCCCCGGATGACGGAGGTCACGCTGCGCAGCTGCTTCCCCTTGACCCCCATGGAGTAGTAGGGGCCGAAAAACTTCTTGTCCGACTCCCTGCCGTTGAGGGCCATCTCCAGGGCAAAGTTGGTCAGCGGCGCGCCCACGGAGCGGCCGGAGATGCTCCCGTTGATGACCTGGACCACCGAGTGCTCCGGGTCCTCCAGGGAGTGGATCACCACCTCGCAGTTGTTCCCGATCAGCCTGGCCACCGCCTCCGCCATGGCACACTGGGCGCGGAAAATCTTCCTGTCGGTCTCAGAAAACGACGTCTGCATGTCGCGCCCTCCCTCTTTTCTATCTGAGCCGGTTTTTTCGCCAGCCGGAGCGGCTTACTCCTTCACCCGGGTGATGGTCATCCGGCAGGGCTCGCCCTCCCCGTCGGCCACGGTGGTGGGGAAGTCGATGGTCACGTGGGGGAAGGGGTGGACGATGGCGTAGTCGCAGGCGCCGATCATGTCCCGGCAGAAGGCCTTGATCTCCTCGTCCGTGGCCCCCAGCTCCCGCAGGGCCTCGCAGTGGGGGCAGGCGTTGAAGTGCTTCACCGCCCTGTCCTCGTCGGCCTCCACGATCTCCTGCTCAAACACCAGCATGCCGCCCTTGCTGGTCTGGCCGAAGAGGGCCTCCCTGGGGCCGATGTTCTCCGCCCCGTACTTCTCCGCGATCTGGTTGCCCTGGTAGATGCCGAAGTCCCAGGAGCCCTCCCGGATGATCCGCTCCGCGTCCACCTCCGGGTACAGCTCCTTGATCTTCCGGTAGATAAACCAGACCTGCCGGGCCCGGTCCATGTAGGCGCTCTTCACCGCGGCCTTGAACTCCTCCTGGGAAACCGGGCTGCCAAAGTGCATGCCGTCCACAAACTCCTTAATATCCTGCTTGCTCATTCTCTTCGATCCTTCCTTTCCTGTCTGCTGCATCTGTGCTGAAATTCCCGCGCTTTTCCCCTGCCGCTCCCCTTTACCAGTCCCGGCAGGCTTGACAAATTGTACAATTCTTGTGCATATTATGAAAAAAGCTTGACAATTTCCCCAGTTCCCTATATACTTTTGTACATCTCCGAAAGACAAAACCCAGTCTTCCTTGCACGTATGATGGACTGACCGGGTTTGTCCCCTGCGAAGCGTTGACTTTAGCATAACACGAAACAAAAAAATGTCAATATAAGTGGTTGTATTTTTTGTGAAACTATTGTACACTTAGTGCAGCTTATGGGGTAGATGGCGGACTCTGAGCCCTGGTGCGTTCCTCAGTTCATCAGGAAAACGGTTTAGGGGCCGCTTTCTATAAAAGAAAATCATTTTCGCTCCGGCCATGGCGGAGATGATGTTTCACGCTTACCGTATGCATGGCTACAAATTAAAGGGGGGTAAACCATGAAGAAAGTTATTGCATCCATTCTTGCGCTGCTCATGCTGCTGGCCTGCGCCACCGGCTGCCAGTCCGGCAACTCCAACAACGGCGGCGGCAGCAACGGCGGCAACGGCGGCAACGGGGGCAACGGCGGCAATTCCGGCGGGGATTCCGGCAGTTCCTCCGGGGAAACCATCAAGATCGCGTACATCGGGCCTCTGACCGGCAACAATGAGACCTACGGCCGCCACCAGCGCCAGGCCATCGAGCTGGCTGTGGAGCAGATCAACGCCGAGGGCGGCATCAACGGCGCCATGGTGGAGGTGGAGTGGAACGACGACAAGTCCGATCCCAACGAAACCACCAACCTGGCCTACAAGGTGTGTGACGAGGAGGACGTGCTGACGGTCTTCGGACCCTTCACCACCACCTCCGCCCTGGCCACGGTGGACATCTTCAAGAACGCCGCCATTCCCGTGTGCTCCGGCTCCGTGTCCAACGCCGACTGGTCCGGCATGGGCGACGGCCGCTTCTTCCGGGGCGACGCCACCACCCGCCAGATGTGCACCTACTTCGCCGACTTCGTCATCGACGATATGGGCCTGACCAAGGTCGCCATGTACTATGAGCAGAGCGACTGGGGCCAGGGCATGTACGACGAGTTTGCGGCCGCCTTCACCGAGCGGGGCGGCGAGATCGTCTACTCCGACGTCTTCCAGATCGACCAGAAGGACTTCAACGCCTCTCTGACCAAGTTCAAGGAGATCGACGACCAGTACGACCTGTTCTTCCTGGTGGCCCACCTGAACGAGGCCTCCCTGCTGGTCAACCAGATGCGCCGCCTGGGCATCGACAAGACCGTCATCTCCAACAACTCCCTCCAGGACCAGGTGTACATCGACAACGTGGGCGAGAACGCCGAGGGCCAGATCCTGCTGACCTACTTCGGCGACAGCGGCAACAGCGACACCTTTGAGGAGTGGAAGGAAGCTTACGAGACCAAGTACGGCGAGCCTGTGGACTCCCACGCCTTCAACACCACCGACCTGATCCGCGTCATGTTCGAGGCCATGAAGACCTCCGGCAACGACCGGGAGGCCTTCGTGGAGGCCATGCACAACATCAAGGACTTTGACGGCCTGACCACCAAGATCACCATGGAGGAGAACGGCGACATGACCAAGCCGCTGAGCGCCTACGTGATCGAGGACGGCAAGTTCGTGGCCTGGAGCAACTGATTGCGCCGGCCCTGACGGTCCTTTTGTGCAAAAGAGAAAAGGAACATCTGCTTGGCAAAGCTGCGGAGGCGTTTGCCTCCGCAGCTTTGCTGCTGATGCGCAAGTTTCACACTGTTCATTCGGAGGGCACATTATGTTTTTCCAGCAATTCATCAATGGCCTGGCGGTTGGCAGCATCTACGCGCTGGTTGCGGTTGGCTACAGCATGGTCTACGGCGTTCTGAAGCTGATCAACTTTGCCAACAACGCCTTCATGGTGGCAGGCGCGTTTCTGATCGTGCTCCTGTACTCCTGGTGGCATGTGCCATACTGGCTCACCGTCATATTGTCCCTGTTCCTGTGCGGCGCGGGGGCTGTCTTCATGGAGCGGGCCTCCCTGAACCCCATCCGCAAGAAGGGCGCCCCGGGCATCTCCGCCCTGATCTGCACGGTGGGCTACTCTACCGTGATCACCAATCTCCTTCTGTACATCTTCGGGTCCCAGACCATCGCGGTACCCTCTTTCAGCACCTTCTCCACCTTCACGCTCCTGGGGGCTGTGATCGACCCCTTCACCATCATTATCCTCGCCACGGCCCTGGTCATGATGATCCTCCTGACCTGGCTGACCTACGGCACCAAGTACGGCGAGGCCATGCGGGCCATCTCCCAGAACTCCGTGGCCACCCAGCTGATGGGCGTCAACGTCAACCGCATCATCACCATCACCTTCTTCATCGGCACCGTGTGCGCCGCCCTGTCCGGCATCATGATCGGCATCTACTACAGCGCGGTGGACACCACCATGTCCTTTACCATCGGCATCAAGGCCTTTGCCGCGGCCATTCTGGGCGGCATCGGCATTCTCCACGGCTCCCTGGTGGGCGGCCTGGTCGTGGGCCTGCTGGAGACGTTCGTGGCCGGCTATATCAGCGCCGGATACAAAGACGCCATTGCCTTTGTCATTCTGATCCTGGTTCTGATCATCCGGCCCAGCGGGCTGTTTGGCAAGCAGACCCAGCAGAAGGTCTAAGGAGGTTCGCCAATGTTTAGAAAAGCCATCAACTTTTGGGCAAAGCACCAAATTCTCATAACCGCCATCTTCTTCGCCGTGGTCCTCGTCTATCCCCTGGTGCTGGAGAGCTACTACCTGCGCAACGTGGCCATCCAGTGCCTGCTGTACTCCATCCTCTCCCTGGCCCTGAACCTGATCATGGGCTACACGGGGATCGTGGTGCTGGGCATGGCCGCCTTCTACGGCATCGGCGCCTACTCCCTGGCTATCCTGACGACGAAGGCGGGCTTCTCCTTCCTGCCGGCCCTGGTCTGCTCTGTGATCATCACCTTCATCGCCGGCGCCCTTCTGGCCCTGCCCACCCTGCGGATCCAGGGCAACTACCTGGCCATCGTCACCCTGGGCTTCTGCGAGATCATGCGGATCGTGGAGCTCAACTGGGTGTCCCTGACCAACGGCCCCTTCGGCATCAAGCAGATCCCCGCCCCCTCCCTCTTCGGCTTCACCCTGAGCCAGCCGGTGCAGAAGTACTACCTGGCGGTGGTCCTGCTGGCCATTGTGGTGCTGCTGATGCACAACGTGATCAACTCCCGCAGCGGCCGGGCCTGGAAGAGCATCAAGAGCGACCCCATCGCCGCCCAGGCCATGGGCATCAACGTGTTCCGCTACAAGGTCTTCGCCTTCGCCATCTGCGCGGCCATCGCGGGCCTTGCCGGCGTGTACTACGCCTCCTACATCGGCTATGTGGACTCCACCACCTTCAACTACAACCAGTCCATCCAGATCCTGTCCATGACCATCATGGGGGGCCTGGGGAGCATCCCCGGCAGCATCTTCGGCGCCATCTTCTTCGTCATCCTTCCGGAGTTTCTCCGCTGGCTGGGCACCTTCTGCGGCGAGTGGATCGTGGAGTGGCGCCAGATCCTGTACGGCCTGATCCTGGTGCTGATGATCATGTTCAAGTCCGACGGCATCCTGGGCGGCTTTGACCTGCGCCAGATCCACCTGTACAACAGGCTCCAGGAAAAGAACGCCGCGGCAGAGGAGGGGCAGAAAAAATGAGCGAAGTTGTTCTCCACTGTGAAAAGATCACCCAGCGGTTCTCCGGGCTGATCGCGGTCAGCGACGTGACCATGGACATCTATCAAAACGAGATCGTGGGCGTCATCGGCCCCAACGGCGCCGGAAAGACCACCCTGTTCAACGACATCACCGGCATCTACCGTCCCACGGAGGGGACCGTCACCTTTGCCGGGGAGGACATCACCGGCCTGGCCCCCCACAAGATCACCGCCAAGGGCATGACCCGCACCTTCCAGAACATCCGGCTCTTTGACAACATGATGGTGCTGGACAACGTGCTGGTGGGGCTCCACAGCGCCAACAAGGCCAGCATTGTGGAGTCCATGCTCCGCCTGCCCCGGGACCGGCGGGAGGAGAAGGAGAGCCTCCGGCGGGCGGAGGAGGTCCTGGAGCTGACCGGGCTCTACGAGTACCGGTACAACTACGCCAACAGCCTGCCCTACGGCCTCCAGCGCCGGCTGGAGATCGCCCGGGCCCTGGCCAGCCGCCCCAAGCTGATCCTGCTGGATGAGCCCGCCGCGGGCATGAACGAGCAGGAGACGTCCGAGCTGCTGGTCTTCATCCAGCAGCTGAAGAAAATGGGCAACACGATCATCCTGATCGAGCACGACATGCGCCTGGTCATGAACCTGTGCGACCGCATCTACGTCCTGGACCACGGCATGCTCATCGCCAACGGCACGCCGGACGAGGTGCGCAGCAACCCGCAGGTGATCACCGCCTACCTGGGTGAGGAGGTCTGAGAGATGGCACTTTTGGAAATTCGCGACATGCACACCAGCTACGGCAACATCAAGGCCGTGAAGGGCATCTCCTTTGAGGTGGACCAGGGGGAGATCGTCACCCTGATCGGCTCCAACGGCGCGGGCAAGAGCACCACGCTGAACACCATCGTCGGCACCGTCCCCATCGCCTCCGGCGAGATCTGGTTCAACGGCGCCAATATCACCAAGCTCCCCTGCCACGAGCGGGTGGCCCTGGGCATCGCCCTGTCGCCGGAGGGGCGGCAGGTGTTCCCGGAGTTCTCCGTGGAGGCCAATTTGCGCATGGGGGCCTACACCATGTCCAAGAGCGAGCTGGCCGAGGGGCAGGAGCAGGCCTACACCCTCTTCCCCATCCTGAAGGAGCGGCGCCGGCAGGCCGCCGGCACCCTCAGCGGCGGCGAGCAGCAGATGCTGGCCGTGGCCCGGGCCCTGATGTGCAAGCCCAAGCTCCTCATGCTGGACGAGCCGTCCCTGGGCCTGGCCCCCCTGATTGTGGCGGAGATCTTCAAGCTGATCCGCCGGATCAACGAGATGGGGACCACCATCCTGCTGGTGGAGCAGAACGCCCGGATGGCCCTGCGCATCTCCAACCGGGGCTACGTGCTGGAGACGGGCAACATCGTCCTCTCCGGCAAGGGGTCCGACCTGGCCGTGGACGAGAAGGTCCGGGCCGCCTACCTGGGCGGCCTGTAGGGAGCGGCCGGACAGACACACGAAGAGAAATCATCCATCGTGAATGACAATGGGAGGCTTTTCATATGATGAAGACATACACAGTGGCCGTGGCCGGCGCTATGGGCGCCGTGGGGACGGAGATGCTGAAGAACCTGGAGTCCCGGAATTTCCCCGTGGGGGAGATCCGCCCTCTGGACGTGGGGGACAACGTGGGCAGGGAGATCCTCTTTAAGGGCCAGCCCGTGAAGGTTCAGCAGTCCTGCGAGGAGGCCTTTGCCGGGGTGGACATCGCCCTGTTCGCCGTGGGGGCCAACGTGAGCAAGTTCCTGGCTCCCGCCGCCGTGGAGAAGGGCGCCGTGGTCATCGACAACTCCAGCCAGTGGCGCATGACCGAGGGGGTCCCCCTGGTGGTGCCGGAGGTGAACCCCCAGGATCTGAAGCTCCACAAGGGCATCATCGCCAACCCCAACTGCTCTACCATCATCGCCATGGTGCCCATCAAGCCCCTCCACGACGCGGCGGTGGTGAAGCGGGTCATCGCCACCACCTTCCAGGCGGTCTCCGGCGCGGGCCTGCCCGGCCTCGGGGAGCTGCGGGAGCAGGCGGGGCAGATCCTCCGGGGGGAGCCCATCTCTCCCAAGGTGTTCCCCCACCAGATCGCCTTCAACGTGATCCCCCACATCGACGTCTTCGAGGACAACGGCTATACCTATGAGGAGATGAAGATGTTCAACGAGGGGCGGAAGATCCTGGGCTGCCCGGACCTGATGGTCAACTGCACCTGCGCCCGGGTGCCGGTGTTCCGCAGCCACTCCGAGTCCATCACCATCGAGACCGAGAAGCCTCTCTCCCCCGACGAGGCCCGCGCCCTGCTGGCCAAGGCCCCGGGGGTGAAGGTGGTGGATAACCCGGAGAAGAACGAGTATCCCATGCCGGCGGACACCTCCGACCAGGATCTCATCTATGTGGGCCGGATCCGCCGGGATATCTCCACCGACGGCAACTCTCTGGCCTTCTGGTGCTGCGGCGACCAGATCCGCAAGGGCGCCGCGGTGAACGCTATCCAGATCGCTGAGAAGATGATCGAGATGCAGCTGATCTGAGGCAATCCGATCAAATCCAAACAGATGAGGTGAACCATGCGTTTAGTTGTGATGAAATTCGGCGGCACCTCCGTATCCACCCAGGAGGCCCGCCGGCAGGCCATGGGCCACGTGCGCCGGGAGCTGGAGCAGGGCAACCAGCCGGTGGTGGTGATCTCCGCCATGGGCCGGAAGGGCGCCCCCTACGCCACGGACACCCTCCTGGGCCTGATCGGCAGGGACGCGGACCTGGCCTGCCGGGACCTGCTCATCAGCTGCGGGGAGACCATCTCCGCCTGCGTGTTTGCCGATGAGCTCACCCATGCAGGCATCCCCGCCCGGCCCTTCACCGGCGAGAGCGCCGGCATCCGCACCACCGGCGACTACAGCCGGGCGGACATCCTCTCCATGGACGACCGGAACGTCCGGGAGGCCATCCGGGAGAGGGTTGTCCCCGTGATCACCGGCTTCCAGGGCCGGACGGCGGAGGGCATGACCACCACCATCGGCCGGGGGGGCAGCGACACCTCCGCCGTGGTGATCGGCGGCTTTCTGAAGGCCGACGCCGTGGACATCTACACTGACGTGCCGGGCATCGCCAAGGCGGACCCCCGGGTGGTGCCCCAGGCCCCCTTTATGGAGGAGGTGTCCAGCGAGGATATGCTCTTCCTGGCCAACTGGGGGGCCTCGGTGATCCACCCCAAGGCCGTGGCCGCCGGCATCCGGTTCCAGGTGCCCCTGCTCCGGGTCCGCTCCACCTTTGAGGAGGGCTGCGGCACCCGCATCGTCCCCAGCTGCCGGAGCCAGGGCCTGGTGGGCCTGGCCGTGGTGAAGAGCCTGGCCCCGGCGGAGGGCGGGGACTACACCCTGGGCGGCCGGTCCTACGCCCCGGCGGTGGAGGGCCCCCTGGCCATCCTGACCGCCCTGTGCCACGAAATCTCCCCGGAGCAGCTCCAGGCCCTCCGCTCCCTGCTGCCGGAGCTGTCCCGCAGCGGCGACGCCGTCCAGGCGGCGGTGCCCATGGAGAAGCTGGGGGAGATGATCCAGCAGGTCTACGGGATTCTCAGCCGCTGAGGGGGATTTTCCCCGTTACCGGGAAAAATCATGCCGATACTTTCCCGCTGCGAAGCTGCGGGAAAGTCCCCGCTGCGCGGGCCGCACGCCTTGCAAAGCAAGGCTTTGCGGGGCATTCGATTGGATTCGAGGCGGGCTTTGCCCCCTCGAGCTCCCCCGATACTGTACAGTATTTTCCTTCTGCAGGAAATTCTTCGGCTTTCGGTACCATTCAAAGCCTGCCCCGGGTATACCGGGGCAGGCTTTTTTGAGCTCCCTGCATAAGAAAAAATGCGCGGGACAAGGGGAGAGCGAGGGTGCGAAGCCCACCTCGAATTCAGTCCAGCGCCCCGCAGAGCCTCTCCTGGCAGGGCGCGGGGACTTCCCCACTGTGAAGCTGCGGGAAAGGTACGGCCTTTTCCCCGGCCCAGGTTTTCCACCGCCTGGGGAAAACCCGGCAGCTTTTTATGGACAGACACGAAAAGCCCCTGCCTTTCGGCAGGGGCTTTTCGCTGTGTGTTGTGTGTGTTTTAGGAGGGAGAAATCGCATCGGGTTTTATCCCTTTGCTGATTGTATTGTACGATAGGTTTGTGTGGAAATCATGAATCCCCTGTAAATAAATTGTGAACGGGGAAATTTTTTCAAATCGTCCGCCTTCCCCCCTGTTTTGGGGGAAATCCCCTTGAAACGGCCTGTTCTGATCTCCCTGGTCCTGGTGGCCGCGGGGATTCTCCTGGTGGTCCTGGGCTGCCGCCGGCCCGGGCCGTGAGAGGCCCGGCCGTCCCCTTTACTCTATTTTATAGAGTACGAAAAGCCCCTGCCTTTCGGCAGGGGCTTTCCGCTGTGTGTTGTGTGTGTTTTAGGAGGGAGAAATCGCATCAGGTTTTACCCCTTTGCTGATTCTTATGATACAGGCAATTTGTGTGGAAATCATGTACAAAAAATCAACAAACTGTGAACTTCTCCGCGTGGGCCCGGCTCACTTGTATTTCTGGCTCTCCGCCACTGCCAGCTGGTCACACCGGTTGTTGTACTCGTTCTCCGCGTGGCCTTTGACCCAGTGGCAGCGGACGGTGTGCACGTCGCACAGGCCCAGGAGGATCTCCCACAGGTCGCTGTTCAGGGCGGGCTTCTTGTCGCTCTTCACCCAGCCCCGCTGCTGCCAGCTTCGGGCCCAGCCCTTCTGGAGGGCGTCGATCACATATTTGGAGTCGGAGTACAGCTCCACCACGCAGGGCTCCTTCAGAAGCCGCAGGGCCTCGATCACCCCGGTCAGCTCCATGCGGTTGTTGGTGGTCCGCTCCTCCCCGCCGGAGAGCTCCTTCTCGTGGGGACCGTACCGGAGGATGGCCCCCCAGCCCCCGGGGCCGGGGTTGCCGGAGCAGGCCCCGTCGGTATAGATGGTTACTGTTTTCATGGTATCCTCGCTGTTTGGGTTTTTTTGCCCCTGGCGGGGGCTTTTTTGG
>CAJFVK010000035.1 GCA_904420435.1 uncultured Oscillospiraceae bacterium | reverse complement strand
GGGGGTGGAGAACGCCTCCTGCGAGTTCGACGTGGAGACCCTGCGGCCCACCTACAAGCTCCTCATCGGCATCCCCGGCAAGTCCAACGCCTTCGCCATCTCCCAGCGGCTGGGCCTGCCGGAGGAGGTCATTGAAACCGCCCGGCAGCAGATGGACAGCGAGGCGGTGCGCTTCGAGGAGGTCCTCTCGGAGCTGGAGCAGCGGCGCCAGAGCCTGGAGAAGGACCGGGACGAGGCGGAGCGGCTGCGGACCCAGCGGGAGCAGGACGTGAAGCGGGCCCGGGAGTTCCGGGAGCAGATGGAGCGGGCCAAGGAGAACGCCCGGTCCAGGGGGGAGGCGGAGGCCCGCCGGATCATCCGGGAGGCCAGGGCCTCTGCCGATGCCATCTTCGCCCAGCTGGAGGAGCTGAGAAAACAGCAGCAGAAGTCCTACGACTGGCAGAACGTGAACGACGCCAGGGCCGCCATCCGGGGCAGGCTGAACCAGGCGGAGGGGGAGCTGCGGGCCAGAGAGGAGCCGGAGGAGCCCCTGCCGGCCCCCAGCCGCCCCATCCAGAAGGGGGACCTGGTGGAGCTGCGGGGCACCAAAACCCGGGCCACGGTGCTCTCCGTGGATAAGGATGGGAAGCTGCGCCTCCAGGCGGGGGCCATGCAGCTGACCATCCGGGCGGAGGAGGTGCGCCTGATTGAGAATGCGGAAGCCCGGCAGAAGAAGGCTGCACGGCAGCAGATGGTGCGCGTCAGCGCAGGCGTCCGATCCGCCGGCGCTCCCAGAGAGCTGGACATCCGGGGCATGGAAACCCTGGAGGCGGAGGACGTGGTGAACCGGTTCATCGACGCGGCCCGGCTGGGGAAGCTGGAAACGGTGAGCATCATCCACGGTAAGGGCACCGGCGCCCTGCGCCGGGCGGTGCAGGCCACCCTGAAGCGCCACCCGGGCGTGAAGAGCTTCCGCCTGGGCCGCTACGGCGAGGGCGAGGACGGGGTGACCATCGTAGAGCTGAAATAGGGGAAAAAGAAGCGGGGCGGCGCCGCTGCCGCGGGGGTCAAACAGGAGAAAAAATGGGGAGATCCGGTCAAAAAAGGACAGAATCGGCCCCCTTTGTCCACCGTAAAAAATCACTGGGAACCTGAAAAAAAGAGCATAATCGGCGGCTTTTGTACACAAAATAGTGACACATTTGTAGGAATTGCCAGAATTGCGGAAATAAAGTTACGGAATATTCGCCAACTTTATGCAATTTCGTCATTGACGAAAAACAACAATTTTGATATCTTAATACTACACACATGTACCTATCGAGCGGTAAGAATTCTGATTTGGTGTTGAAGGAGAATATCTTATGTATACGCAGGAAGTGACCATTCACAGCGAGGTAGGCCTGCAGGCCCGTCCCGCAACTTTCTTCATTCGCAAGGCAAACGAGTTTAAGAGTGGCATCTGGGTTGAGAAGGATGAGCGCCGTGTCAACGCCAAAAGTCTGTTGGGCGTGCTGTCCCTGGGTATTGTGAAGGGTACCACGATTACGCTGATTGCCGACGGCTCCGACGAGAAGGAGGCCGTGGAGGCTCTGAAAGAGCTGATCGACAACGGGTTTGGCGAGTAAAGAATAGGTGTGCGTAAAAAGACGGCTTTTGAGAAAGCCGTCTTTTCTCGTTGCGCCCCGCCCCAGGAAATCCGGAAAACCGCTGTGAGGGCGGCGCCCGTCTTGACAACGGGCGCCGCAGAGGGTATAATAGTCCACAATTACTGTGGTGGAAAGGAACGCAAACCGGCATGGACGACGCGGACAACAGCGACGCGGACCGAAACGAATCCCATATTGCCATGAGAAGAGCATGGTCTGCCTCCGGCAGGCTGTGCTCTTTTGCGCTCTTTTTCCCCGTAACGCTGTGAAACACCCCGGATTTTAACAAGTAAGGAGAGAATTTTTTGGACAGTATACCCCAACAGCTGCTTTTACAGGCCATTTTGATCGCTATCAACGCCTTTTTTGCCATGACGGAGATCGCTGTGATCTCCCTGAGCCCCAGCAAGCTCCGCCTTCTGGAGGAGGAGGGGGACAAGGCGGCCGCCAAGCTCCTGAAGCTGGTGGAGGACTCCTCCGCCTTCCTCTCCACCATCCAGATCGGCATCACCCTGGCCGGCTATCTGGGCAGCGCCTTTGCCGCTGACAACTTCTCTGAGCCCCTGGTCAACTGGGTCTACTACGATCTGGGCTTCCAGGCTCTGCCGGTGCGGGCGCTGGACACCCTCTCGGTCATCGTCATCACCATCATCCTGTCCTACTTCACCCTGGTGCTGGGGGAGCTGACGCCCAAGCGCATCGCCATGCAGAAGCCCCTCCAGGTGGCCAAGTTCTCCTGCGGCATCGTGTCCGCCATCGCGGTGGTCATGCGGCCGGTGATCTGGCTGCTGTCCGCCTCCACCAACGGCCTGCTGCGGCTGCTGCACCTGAAGACCGAGGCCGAGGAGGAAACGGTGACGGAGGAGGAGATCCGCATGATGATCGACCTGGGCGAGGCCCGGGGGACCATCGACAGCGGGGAGAAGGAGTGGATCGAGAACGTCTTTGACTTCGGGGAGTCCACGGTCCGGGATGTGATGATCCACGCCTCCGAGGTGACCGCCTTCTCCCTGGACACGGCGGACGGAGAGATCGAACAGACCATCCGGGACACCGGCCTCTCCCGCTACCCGGTGTACAGCGAGGACATCCACGATATCCTGGGCATCCTCAACGCCCGGGAGTTCCTGCTGGACCGGATGAGCGGCCATCCCCGGCCCCTCCGGGAGCTGCTGCGGCCGGCCTACTTCGTGCCGGATACGCTGAAGGCCAGCGCCCTCATGCAGGACATGCAGTCCAAGAAGGTCCACATCGCCATTGTGGTGGACGAGTACGGCGACACGGCGGGCCTGGTGACCATGGAGGACCTGCTGGAGGAGATCGTGGGCAATATCTACGACGAATTCGACCCCTCCGAGCCGGCGGAGATCGTGGAGCTGGAGCCGGGCCTGTGGCGAGTCAGCGGCAGCGCCGACGTGCAGGAGGTGGCGGAAACCGTGGGGGTGGAGCTGCCGGAGGACCTGGATTTCGACACCCTGGGGGGCCTGGTGTTCAGCCGGCTCCACACCATCCCCAAGGACGGGACGGTGCTGGACGTGGAGGCCTACGGCATGCGGATCCACGTGGAGCACATCGCCGAGCGGCGGATCGTGGCCGCCACGGTCTGCAAAAGCCCTGCCCCGGCAGCCGCCGAGGCGTAGTGAAACAATCCTCATCCAACAAAAGAGTGCCAGGTACCCCTTGGGTACCCGGCACTCTTTTGTTGAAACAGGCTGTCCTCAAGGGGCAAGGCCGAAGAGCCGGAGGGCCTCCTGGCTGTCCCGGTCCACCTGGGCCTTCACCGCCGCCAGGGAGTCCATCTTCACCGTGGGGCGGAGATACCGGTACAGGGACACGGCGATCCGCCGGCCGTAGAGGTCCTCCCGGAAGTGGATCAGGTAGGTCTCCACCGTGGGGGCGGCGTCCTGGTCCACGGTGGGCCTGGGGCCCACGTTGGTGACGCCTGGATGGAACGCCCCGTCCACCTCCACCAGGGAGGCGTAGACCCCCTCCGGCGGCAGGGACTGGCCCGGGTCCGGCAGCAGGTTGGCGGTGGGCATGTCCACCGTGCGGCCTTTGCCCCGGCCGTGGACCACCTGCCCCGTCAGACGGCAGAGGGGCGCGAGGGACTTTGCTTCCATAGGCTTTCCTCCCGGAGAATTCTGAGCTGTCCATAGGGTACCACATTCCGCCCGGGAACGCAAGGCCGGGGGACCGCAGCGCGGTCCCCCGGCGAAAAAGGCGAAGGGGAGAAATCAGCCCCGGACCAGCCGCTCCATGTCCCCCTCGCCCATGCGGTAGAGGGCCCACTCGTCGGCCGCCTTGGCGCCCAGGGCGGTGTAGAAGGCGATGCCGGGACGGTTCTCGTGCTGGCACCACCACTCCAGCCGGCCGCAGCGGCGCTCCAGGGCGATCTTCGCCAGGCGGCGCAGCAGGGCCTTGCCGTAGCCCCGGCCCCGGTACTCCGGCAGGATGTACATATCCTCCAGGCAGATGCCGCCCCGGCCCAGGAAGGTGGAGTAGTTCTGGAAGAACAGGGCGAAGCCCACCTCGAGCCCGTCCTCCACGGCGAAGATGACCTCCGCCTTCCGGTGCTGGAAGAGGCTCTCGTCCAGGTCTGCCTCCGTGGCCACCACCTGGTCCTTCAGACCCTCGTAGGCGGCCAGCTCCTTGATGAACCGCATGATCAGCGGCACATCCGCCTGACAGGCGTAGCGGAAGGTGAGGCTCTCCCGCTCCTCCGCCCGGGGCGGCTGGATCTCCAGACGGGTGATGTCCACCGCCTCCAGGGCGGCGCTGCGGCCCTCGTGGCGGGCGGTGAGCACGGCCCGGGCCGTGTCGATGGCGGTGATGCAGGTGACGCTGTGCTCCACGGCGCTGCGGCGGATGTGGAACCCGTCGCTGTCGTTGTGGTGGCCGGGCTTGGGGGTGTTGACTACCATGTCCACCTGGCCGGAGGCGATGATGTCCAGGATATTGGGGTGATCGTCGCTGGCCTTGGCCACGATCTCGCAGGGGACGCCCGCCTCCTGGAAGGCCTTGGCGGTGCCCGCGGTGGCCATCAGGCGGATGCCCAGGTCCGCCATGCCCCGGGCGATCTCCGTGGCCTCGGCCTTGTCCTGGTCGTTGACGGTGAAGATCACCAGGCCGCCGGCCTTGGGCAGCTTGGTGCCCGCCCCCTTGAAGGCCTTCAGAATGGCCTGGGGGAAGCTCTCGGCAATGCCCAGCACCTCGCCGGTGGACTTCATCTCCGGCCCCAGGCCGGTGTCCACGTCGGTGAGCTTCTCAAAGGAGAACACGGGCATCTTGACCGCCCAGATCCCCGCCTCCGGATAGAGGTCCGTGCCCCAGCCCAGGTCCCGCAGCCGCTGGCCCAGCATGACTTTGGCCGCCAGGTCGATCACCGGCACGCCGGTGACCTTGGAGATGTAGGGGATGGTCCGGGAGGAGCGGGGGTTCACCTCGATCACGTAGACCTCCTCGTGGTAGAGGATGAACTGGATGTTGATGAGGCCGATGACCCCCAGGGCCCGGGCCAGATCCCGGGTGTAGCGGAGGATGGTGGCCTTCTGCTGGCGGGAGATGTGCAGCGGCGGGTAGACGCTGATGGAGTCCCCGGAGTGGATGCCGGCCCGCTCCACGTGCTCCATAATGCCGGGGATCAGGATATCCTCCCCGTCGAATACGCCGTCCACCTCCACCTCCCGGCCCATCAGGTACTTGTCCACCAGAATGGGGTGCTCCTGGGTGGTCTGGTTGATGATGGCCATGAAGTCCCGGATGTTCTGGTCGCTGTAGGCGATCTCCATGCCCTGGCCCCCCAGCACGTAGGAGGGCCGGACCAGCACCGGGTAGCCCAGCTCGTTGGCCGCCCGGAGGGCCTCGTCGGTGGTGAAGACTGTGTGGCCCTTGGCCCGGGGGATGCCGCACTGGTTGAGGATCTCGTCAAAGCGCTCCCGATCCTCGGCGGCGTCCACCCCGTCGGAGGAGGTACCCAGCAGGGGCACGCCCATGTCCGTCAGGGCCTGGGCCAGCTTGATGGCGGTCTGCCCGCCGAACTGGACCACGGCGCCCCAGGGCTTCTCCAGCTCCACCACGGCCTCCACATCCTCGGCGGTGAGAGGCTCGAAGTACAGCTTGTCCGCCACGTCAAAGTCCGTGGACACGGTTTCCGGGTTGTTGTTGATGATGATGGTTTCATACCCCATGCGCTTGAAGGCCCACACGGAGTGGACAGAGCAGTAGTCGAACTCCACGCCCTGGCCGATGCGGATGGGGCCGCTGCCCAGCACCAGGATCTTCCGCCGGGGGGGACGGTTGTCCTGCCGGTGGGCCTCCGGGTCGGCGGCGGAGAGGAAGGGGGCCAGGGGGACGTTGGGGGCCATCTCCCCCACCACCGGCAGCTGCAGGGGCTGGGCGGCCTCGTTCTCCTCGTCGTAGGTGGAGTAGTAGTAGGGGGTCTGGGCCTCGAACTCGGCGGCGCAGGTATCCACCATCTTGAAGGCCGGGCGGATGCCGAAGCGCTCCCGCAGGTCCTTGATCTCCTGGCGCGTCCGGCCGCTGAGACCGGCGATGTCCGCGTCAGCAAAGCCCATGACCTTGGCCTGGCGGAGGGTATCCTCGTCCAGATGGCCCCGGTCCAGCCGGCTCTCCATGTCCACGATGTCCTTCAGCCGGTCCAGGAACCACACGTCCACCTTGGTGATGGCGTTGATCTTCTCCGGGGAGAAGCCCCGGCGCAGGGCCTCGGCCATGACGAACAGCCGCTGGTCGTCCACGTTCTTGAGCCTCGCCTCGATCTCCTCGGTGTAGAGGTCCTCCAGCCCCGGCAGCCGCAGGGACTTCACCGGCAGCTCCAGGGAGCGGATGGCCTTCAGCAGGGCCCCCTCAAAGCTGTTGCCGATGGCCATGACCTCGCCGGTGGCCTTCATCTGGGTGCCCAGCTTCCGGCTGGCGGTGGTGAACTTGTCAAAGGGCAGCCGGGGGAGCTTCAGCACGCAGTAGTCCAGGGTGGGCTCGAAGCAGGCGGTGGTCTTGCCGGTCACCGCGTTGGGGATCTCGTCCAGGGTGTAGCCCAGAGCGATCTTGGCGGCCACCTTGGCGATGGGGTAGCCCGTGGCCTTGGAGGCCAGGGCGGAGGAGCGGGACACGCGGGGGTTCACCTCGATGACCGCGTACTCATAGCTGTCCGGATGGAGGGCCAGCTGCACGTTACAGCCCCCCTCGATCTCCAGGGCGGAGATGATGTCCAGGGACGCCTTGCGCAGCATCTGGAACTCCTTGTTGGCCAGAGTCTGGGTGGGGGCCACCACGATGGAGTCGCCGGTGTGGACGCCCACGGGGTCGATGTTCTCCATGGAGCAGATCTGGATCACGTTGCCCGCGGCGTCCCGCATGACCTCGAACTCGATCTCCTTCCAGCCGGCGATGCAACGCTCGATGAGCACCTGGCCCACCCGGCTCAGGTGGATGCCCCGGTCGGCGATCTCCCGCAGCTCCGCCTCGTCGGCGGCAATGCCGCCTCCGGTGCCGCCCAGGGTGTAGGCCGGGCGGACGATGACCGGGTAGCCGATCTTCCCGGCGAAGGCCACCGCGTCCTCCACGCTCTCCACCACGTCGCTGGTGACGCAGGGCTGGCCGATGGACTCCATAGTGTCCTTGAAGCCCTGGCGGTCCTCCGCCTTGCGGATGGAGTCGGGGCTGGTGCCCAGCAGGCGCACGCCGTACTGCTGCAGAATTCCCTGCTCGTGGAGGTTCATGGCCAGGTTCAGGCCCGTCTGGCCCCCCAGGGTGGGCAGGATGGAGTCGGGCCGCTCCTTTTCGATGATGGCCGTGACGGAGGGGATGGTCAAGGGCTCGATGTACACGTGGTCGGCGATGTCCTTGTCGGTCATGATGGTGGCTGGGTTGGAGTTCACCAGCACCACCTCCACGCCCTCCTCCTTCAGGGCCCGGCAGGCCTGGGTGCCGGCGTAGTCGAACTCGGCGGCCTGGCCGATGACGATGGGGCCGCTGCCCAGCACCAGAACTTTCTTGATGGATGGATCCTTCGGCATCAGACCTTGCCTCCCTTCATCATGTTCACAAACCGGTCAAAGAGGAACTCCGTGTCCATGGGCCCCGGGGACGCCTCCGGGTGGAACTGGACGGTGAAGCAGTTGGGGCGCTTGTAGAGAAGGCCCTCCACGCTGCCCTCGTTGACGTTGACATGGGAAACTTCCGCCACCTCCGGACGGACGCTCTCCCGGTCCACCACGTAGCCATGGTTCTGGCTGGTGATGTAGGCCCGGCCGGCCAGCAGGTCCTTCACCGGGTGGTTGCCGCCCCGGTGGCCGAAGCGCATCTTCCGGGTCTTGGCACCGGTGGCCAGGGCCAGCATCTGGTGGCCCAGGCACACGGCGAAGAGGGGGAGGCTGCTGTCGTAGAGCTTCCGGATCTCAGCGATGATGGCGGTGTTGTCTGCCGGATCGCCGGGGCCGTTGGAGAGCATGACCCCGTCGAAGCCCCCCTCCAGAATCCGCTGGGCGGGGGTGGAGGCGGGGAACACGGTCACCTCGCAGCCCCGCTTCTGCAGGCAGCGGATCATGTTCTGCTTGACGCCGTAGTCCATGAGGGCCACACGCAAAAAAACGGCTCCCTCGGCAGGGAATACTTCCTCCCTCTGCCGGGTCACCCGTTCCACAGTGCCCTCCACCCGGTACGCGCGGATCTGGGCCAGACAGGATTCCCAATTTTCCTGGGGCTCCGTGGTCACCATGGCGTTCATGGTCCCCTGGCAGCGGAGCAGCCGGGTCAGGGCCCGGGTGTCCACCCCTTCGATACCGGTGATGTCATATTGCTGCAAATAGCTGTTCAGATCTCCCTCACAGCGGAAATTGCTGCCCCGGGGGGACAGGTGCCGCACCACAAAGGCCTCCGCCCAGGGACGGCGGGACTCGTTGTCCTCCTGGTTGACGCCGTAGTTTCCAATCAGGGGATAGCTCATCACGATCCCCTGGCCCGCGTAGGAGGGATCGGTGAGGATTTCCTGATAGCCCGTCATGGAGGTGTTGAACACCAACTCGCAGATCTTTGGAGCCGTACTGCCAATACTCCGGCCCTGGAAAACCATGCCGTTTTCCAGGATAAGTGCTGAGCGCATACGCATGCCGCCTTTCTGCCGCCTGGCTGAATTTTCTCCCTTATTCTACAGGAAAACAGGGGATGCCGTAAAGAGGTTTTTTGGTATATTTATGCAAAACTCGGAAATTTGTTACAGTTACTAAAAACCGGAAGGGAATCGGCGGGAAAACCGGGCGGAGTAGCCAAGAAAAGGAGGCACGCTCTCTGGCAAAGCCAAAGAGCGGCCAAAAAGAGTTTTCTGTTTGTGGGGCAGGCCTGGAGCGGATAAAAGTGCACTTGACTAATAATTGATAAAGAAAGCATAAAATGCAAGGAAGAGCGGTCAAGCGCCAGCGCGGGCGGGCTTATGCTGCCCGGGCCGGGGATGCGTCAGCCCTCCTCCAAATCGTAGGACTCCTTTACGCCCAGCATGCTGCGAAACTCCGCCGTGGCATGTACCAGATGGAAAACTGCCAGCCGATAGCCCGTCGTTTCGCTGTAGATCTTCTGCATGGCGGGCGACGCGGCAGGGATCTGTTCCGCTATGGTCCCGTCCGTTTCAAAGACCGCGCGGCCAAAATACCGCAGGAATTCCCCTCCTACCGTGGCACAGAACTCCACGTGGGGATTTTCCCGCATCTGCCGGTAGACCTCCTTAAAGTCGCCGACAGCGAAATACAGATGGCCGCCGGCCGCCATATGGAAGGCCACCGGCCGGCATTTCGGCCGGTCCCTGTCAACCGTGGTCAGATAGAAGGTGCCGGCCTGCGTCAAAAAGTCGTTTACTTTCTCCAGAGGGGTCAATTTTTTCTTGCTCCTTTCAGTTCGTTTTATTATAATAGTTCAATAAACTATCACATACGGATTATAGCTTCTTTCCAGGCTTTTGCAAGTACGATCTTTTGCCATACCTAGTATAGGAAAACATACTGAAAGGAGGAGGCGTGATGGAGCAGGACCGGTTTGGCGTGTGCCCTTTCGCCACCGCGCAGAGGCTCATACAGGGAAAGTGGGCCATTTTGATTCTCCACTATTTGAGCGAGGGGACGACCCGATTCAATGCGCTGCAGCGAAAAATGCCGAAAATGACCCATGCCACTCTGGCGGCACAGCTGAAGCAGCTGGAGGCCGATGGACTGATCATCCGCAGGGAGTATCCGCAGATCCCGCCCAAGGTCGAGTATTCGCTCAGTGAAATCGGCGAAAAATTTTCCCCTGTTTTGGAGAGCTTACAGACGTGGGGGATGGAATATATCCGCTATAGGAAGGAGCGGGAAGAGGAGAAGAGCCCCTGACGGCGGCCGTTCCATCAGAGGCTCCCGGGATAAGCGCCGCTATTCCTCATCCTCCGTAAACTGGAAGAGCTCCTCCACCGTGGCGTGAAAGACCTTGGCAATATCCATGGCCAGCTTCAGGGACGGGTTGTACCGCCCGTTCTCCAGGTGGACGATGGTTTCCCGCCGGGCGGAAACCAGCTCCGCCAGCTCGCTCTGCTTCAGCCCCGCCCGCTCCCGGTACTCCTTGATTCTCGTCTTCAGCATCGGCGGCTACATCCCCTTTTTTTCTATGGCGGAGAAGATCACCGCCCGCAGGATCGTCAGGAGCAGGATGGCGGCCAGGATCCCGTAGCCGGCAATCACGCCGGAGAAGTCCGTAAAGATGCAGAGGATCGCCGCCAGGATCATGAGGACATAGGCGATTTTCAGGCAGATGGAGTCGGTGGTCCGGAGATTTTCTTTGGCAAACTCATCGAAGACGTCCCTGCCGTGGAAGAGGAGGACAGCGCCCAGGGCTCCGGCGGCGGCGAAGACGGCGGTCTGGAGGTAGAGATAGGAGGGCCGGAAATCCCGGCGGGTGCACATCCAGTAGTACACCAGAAACAGGGCCGCCGGCGTGATCTTCAGATACATCCAGGCCCTCAGGCTCATTTTTTTGCGGTTCATGGTAAGACCTCCTGTGTGAAATATTTCTAACTTCATGGTGTTATAAATATATCACTTGGGTGGAGGGCTGTCAATAGTAAAAGTGAAATATTTTTAACTTTTCTCGGAGCGGCGCCGAGAGAGAGGTCCGCCAGGCGGGATTCATGGAAATGGAACGAAAAAAGAAGCAGCCCGCCGCATTTGCGGCGGGCTGCCTGGACGGGCTGCCTGAAAAACCTGCTCTACAGGGACATGACGGCCACCTGCCGCTCCATCCCCGGGCGGAGCTCCAGAGAGGCGCCGTAGGTATGGACCATGCCGGCGGGGAAGCGGGCGAGGAAGGAGTCCACCGTGTCGATCTCCTTGAGCCCCACGTCGCCCCGCCGGTAGTGCATGGGCACCACTACCTGGGGCTGGAGCTGCTCGGCCACCTGGTAGGCGGCGGCGCTGTCCACGGTGTAGGTGCCTCCCACCGGCAGGAGGATGGCGTCGCACCGGCCGATGGCCTCCGCCTGCTCCGGTGTCAGCACGTGGCCCAGGTCCCCCATGTGGGCCAGGGTCACGCCGCCGCAGGAGAGGATGTGGACCGTGTTGGGCCCCCGGAGGGAGCCGCCGGCGTCGTCGTGGCAGGTGGCCACGGTGCGGATGGCGAAGGGGTTCTCCCGCTGGGGGAGAAGGGTGACGCCCTGGACATAGTTGTGGTCAAAGTGGTCGTGGCTGCACAGCACCAGATGGGCCTCCGCCCTGGTGTCCGGAAGCCCCCGGACCCCCTGGAAGGGGTCCAGCACAATGCGGAAGCCCTGGGCCTCCACCAGAAAGCAGGAATGGCCCAGCCAAGTAATGGTCATCAAAGCTCCTCCTTTTCATCTGATTCGGCGCGCCGCCGCGGGAAAGACAGCGCGGTGTTCCAAAGGGCCCGCCGGCCGAAAAATCGGGCCGGGGCTTACTTCTTGTAGGGCACGTGCCAGATCCGGTCGCAGTAGTCCGCGATGGAGCGGTCCGCGGCGAAGATGCCGCTGCGGGCGATGTTGTGCAGGCTCATCTCGTTCCACTTCTTCCGGTCGGCATAGGTTTCCACCATCCGCCGCTCCGCCTCGCAGTAGGAGGTGAAGTCCGCCAGGAGCATATACTCGTCCGGGGTGCCGCCGTTGCCGAACAGCAGCCGCTCGTGGAGATCCTGGTAGGAGATGCCGTCGCCAAAGCCGGCGGTCATCTGGTCCAGCACCCGGTGGATGGCCGGATCCCGGCTGTAGAGCCGGTAGGGATTGTAGCCGTTGCGGCGGGCCTCCGCCACCTCGGGGGTCTTCAGGCCGAAGAGGAACATGTTCTCGTCACCCAGCACCTGGTGCATCTCCACGTTGGCCCCGTCCAGGGTGCCCACGGTCAGGGCACCATTCATCATGAACTTCATGTTGCCGGTGCCGCTGGCCTCCTTGCCGGCGGTGGAGATCTGCTGGCTCACCTCGCTGGCGGGCATCAGCTGCTCGGCCAGGGACACCCGGTAGTTCTCCAGGAACACCACCTGGAGCCGGTCCTTGCAGATGGGGTCGTTGTTGATCTGGTTGGCCAGGGAGTTGATCAGGTGGATGATCCGCTTGGCCACCGCGTAGCCGGGGGCCGCCTTGGCGCCGAAGAGGAAGGTGTGGGGGGTGAAGGACATGTTGGGATTGTCCTGGAGCTGCTGGTAGAGGTAGATGATGTGCATGGCGTTGAGCAGCTGCCGCTTGTACTCGTGGAGGCGCTTGACCTGCACGTCAAAGATGGCGTCGGTGTTGAGGATGACCCCCTGCTCCCGCCGGGCGTACTTGGCGAAGCGCTCCTTGTTTTCCTTCTTGATCTGCTCCAGCCGCTCCAGCACGGAGGCGTCCGCGGCGAACTTGTCCAGCTCCTTCAGGGTTTCCGGCTTGGTCAGGTAGGCCTTGCCGCCGGTGAGCTCGCGGACCAGGGCGTCCAGACCGGGGTTGATTTCGCTGAGCCAGCGGCGGTGGTCGATGCCGTTGGTGACGTTGGTGAACTTCTCCGGCTCCATCACATAGGCGTCGTGGAACAGGTCGTCCTTCAGGATCTGGCTGTGGAGCTCGCTGACGCCGTTGACCTTCATGCCGCCGGCGATGCAAAGGTTGGCCATCCGGACCTCACCGTCCCAGATCACGGCCATGGCCTTGGTCTTGTTGCTGTCGTGGTAGAAATTCTCCACCTTGGTCTGCCAGCGGCGGGCAATCTCCACCAGGATCTGCCAGATCCGGGGCAGCAGGGACTCCACCAGGGTCTGGGGCCAGCGCTCCAGAGCCTCGGACATGACGGTGTGGTTGGTGTAGGCCACGGAGTGGACGGTGATGTTCCAGGCCTCGTCCCAGCTGAGGCCCGCGTCGTCGATCAGGATCCGCATCAGCTCCGGGATCACCAGGGCGGGGTGGGTGTCGTTGATCTGGATGACGTTCTTCTCGTGGAAGTTGGTCAGGGTCCCGTAGGTGTTGATGTGCTTGCGCACGATGGACTGGACCGTGGCGGACACGAAGAAGTACTGCTGCTTGAGCCGCAGGCTCTTGCCCTCGTAGTGGTTGTCCTCCGGGTAGAGGACCTTGGCGATGGCCTCGGCCATGGCGGCCTCCTCGCTGGCCTGGACATAGTCGCCCTTGTTGAAGAGGGCCATGTCAATGGGCTTGGGGCTCTTGGCGTCCCACAGCCGCAGGGTGTTGGTGTGGTCGGTGTCGTAGCCGGCGATCTCCATGTCGCAGGGCACCGCCAGCACCCGGGTGTAGCCCTCGTTGACCACATGGAGGTAGCCGTCGTCCCAGAATTCCCGGAGGGTGCCGCCGAAGTGGACCTCCTCCATCTCCTCGGGCTTGGGCACCAGCCAGGCGTCCCCCATGCCCATCCAGTCGTCAGGCAGCTCCACCTGCTGGCCGTCCACGATCTTCTGCTTGAAGATGCCCAGCTCATAGCAGATGGAGTAGCCGGCGGCGGGGACTTCCAGGGTGGACAGGCTGTCCAGATAGCAGGCGGCCAGGCGGCCCAGGCCGCCGTTGCCCAGCCCCGCGTCCGGCTCCATCTCAAAGATGTCCGCCGGCTTGAAGCCCAGGTCCTCCAAGGCGCCCCGGATGGCCTCCAGGGCGCCCAGGTTGTAGGCATTCTTGGCCAGGCTGCGGCCCAGCAGGAACTCCATGGACATATAGTGGACCTTGCGCTTCTCTTCCCGCTTGGTGGCCGCCCGGGTGTCAATGGCATGGCTGGCCATCACATCCCGCAGGACCATGGCGCAGGCCTTCATGATGTTGGCCTCGCTGGCCTCCTCCACGTCGCAGCCGAAGTTCAGCCGCAGCTTATTGACAATGGCCTCCTTCATCTGGGCCCGGTTAAAATTCTCCATTTCCTTGCCTCACTTCCTCTAGATTTCTCTGCGGAGCATATCCCAGGGCGCCGGAACGGTGCCCTGGGATATGCCTCACAGGGGGGATACCGGTGAAAAACCGAAAAAAGGGGGGTATCCCGGATACCCCCCTTCCCGCGGCGAACGCTCTCAGGAGCGGATCATCTCATAGATGTGGTGGTAGGCCTGGGCGCTCTTGTCCCAGCTGTAGTCCCCGGTCATGCCGTGGTACTGAAGCTTCTTGAAGGCGTCCCGGTTGTTGTGGTAGAGATCCACCGCCTGGCGGATCACATAGGCCATGTCGCCGGAGTTGTAGGCGGCGAAGGTGAAGCCGTTGCCGGCGCCGCACCAGGCCTCGTAGGGGTGGACGGTGTCCTTGAGCCCGCCGGTCTCCCGGACGATGGGCACCGTGCCGTAGCGCATGGCGATCATCTGGCTAAGGCCGCAGGGCTCGCTCTTGGAGGGCATCAGGAACAGGTCCGCCCCGGCGTAGATGGCCATGGCCAGGTCCTCGTTGTAGCCCCGGTAGAGGGCCATCCGGCCGGGCAGCCAGCCCAGCTTGCTCTCAAAAAACTGCTCGTAGCCGTAGTCCCCGCTGCCCAGCACCACAAACTGGCAGTGGAGGCTCATGATCTCGTCGAAGGCTTTGCACACCAGGTCCAGCCCCTTGTGGCTCACCAGGCGGCTGACAATGGCGATGATGGGCACATCCGGGTCCACATCCAGGCTCAGCCGCTTCTGGAGGGCCTCCTTGCACCGGGCCTTCCCCTCCATCCGCTTGACGCTGTAGCGGCTCTCGATCTTGGGGTCCGTGGCCGGGTTGTACCGGTCCATGTCGATGCCGTTGAGGACGCCGTGGAGCTTGCTGGCGTTCAGGTTCATCACCCCGTCCAGGCCGTGGGCGTAGTAGGGGTCCCGCAGCTCCTGGGCGTAGGTGGGGCTGACGGCGGTGATGGCGTCGCAGGTCATCAGCGCGCCCTTCAGCAGGTTCACGTCACCGGCGTAGTCCAGGGTGCCGTCCTTCATCCAGCCCGGGGCCAGGCCGAAGAGGTCCTCCAGGGTCTCCGGGCCGTAGCGGCCCTGGTACTCGATATTGTGGACGGTGAACACGGTTTTGATCCCGCGGACCTCCGGCCAGCGCACGCACTCGTCCTTTAAGTAGATGGGGACCAGGGCGGTCTGCCAGTCGTTGCAGTGGATCACCTCGGGCATCCACTGGAGGCTGGGCAGCAGGGCCACCACCGCCCGGGAGAAGAAGCCGAAGCGCTCCCCGTCGTCATAGTGGCCGTAGAGCCCCTCCCGCTTGAAGTAGTGCTCGTTGTCGACAAAATACCAGATCACGCCGTCCCGGTCCAGGCGGAACAGCCCGGCGTACACCCGGCGCCAGCCCAGGGGGACGTCGATGTGGCAGACGAAGCTCATCTGACTCTTCCAGCCGTCCGCCACCTTCTGGTACAGGGGCAGGATCACCGCCACCTCGTCCCCGGCCTTGGCCAGGGCCTGGGGCAGGCTTCCCGCCACGTCCGCCAGCCCTCCCGTCTTGCAGAAGGGCACCGCTTCCGAGGCTGCAAACAAAACTCTCATGCCGTTTCCTCCTTCCTCGGCGGGCCAGGCCCGCCCGGCAGGCGCACGCCGGGAATCCATCTCTGCGTCTACCATCATATCTTCTTGCAAGCGGAATCTCAATACCGATTATGGACAGAATTCCCGGTAAAAAAGTCCATTCCTTTGGTAAAACTATCTCTTTTTTACACGAATTTTACACTCTCGCGTTTTTCTCCACCGCCATGGGGTAGCGCTCGCTGGCCACCAGGGTGCAGTCCTCTGTAATGCGGACGTTCTTGTCGGTGATGATGCACTCCAGCCGGGCGTTCATGCCCACGGAGGTGTGCTGCATGAGGATGCAGTTTTTCACCACCGCGCCCTTCTCCACCGATACGCCCCGGAAGAGGATGGAGTTCTCCACCGTGCCCTCCACGGTGCAGCCGTCGGCCACCAGGGAGTTGACGCAGCCGCCGTCCGGGTCCACGTAGGTGGAGGAGACGTTCAGCTCCTTGGTGTAGATGGGGCGCTCCGGCGGGAACAGCTCCCGGCGGATGGAGGGGTTGAGCAGCTCCATGCTGCGGGTGTAGTACTCCGCCAGGGTCTGGATCTGGGCGGCGTACCCGTCCCAGACATAGGTCTGGATGTGCAGCCGATCCGCCATGTCCCGGAGCACCGCGCCCCGGAAGCTGTAGTGGTCCAGCCGGCGGCACTCCTCCACCAGCCGGAGCAGCAGCTCCTTGGACATGATGAAAATGTCCAGGCACTGAAGGCCCTCCGGCGTCTTCAGGTCGACCACCGTGGAGGTGACCCGGCCGCTGCCGTCCACCTGGAAGTAGGAGCCGTCCTCCAGGTCCCCCCGGTAGCGGGAGGTGCACACGGCGGTGATGTCCGCGCCGGAGCAGAGGTGGGCGGCGTAGACCTCCTGGAGGGGCAGGTTGATGATGGTGTCGCTGTCGGCCAGCACCACGTGGTCCTGGCGGATGTTCTCCAGATAGCTCTGGACCCCGGCCAGGGCCTCCATCTTGCCCCGGAAGGTGCTGTCGTCCCGGTGCTGCACCACGGCGAAGGGGGGCAGCAGCCGCAGGCCGCCGTGCTTGCGGCTGAGATCCCAGTCCTTGCCGGAGCCCAGGTGGTCCAGCAGGCTCTGGTAGTTGCCGTGAAGGATCACGCCCACGTCGTCCACGCCGGCGTTGACCATGTTGCTGAGAATGAAGTCAATCATGCGGTAGCGCCCGCCGAAGGGGACCGAGGCCGGAGCCCGGTGCTCCGCAAGCTCCCGCAGCCCCGGGTGCTTGCCGTAGGCGAAAATCAATCCATGTAATCCCTTCATCTGGACACCTCCTCGTGGTTCTGGTTGAGCATGGTTTTCGGCGCCACGACCTCGCCGTCCTCAATGGCCGCGCCCGGGCCGATGACGGCGATGCCCCACTTGTCCGGATCGTAGTCCATGGGGTCGCCGCCCACCTTGGCGCCCTGCCCGATGCGGGCGCCCTCACCCAGAATGGCGTATTCCACCGTGGCGCCCTTCTTCACGCGGACGCCGGGCATCAGCACGCTGTAGCGCACCCTGGCCCCCTCCTCGATCACCACCGAGTCGGAGAGTACGGAGTTGAAGGCCTCGCCGCTGACCTCGCAGCCCTGGGTCACCACGCTGTGCTCCACCTTGGCCTCCCGGCCCATGAAGGCGGGAGGCTGATTGGGGATCCGGGCGTAGATGGGCCAGTCGTCGTCCAGCAGGTCCAGGTCGCCCCGGGAGAGCATATCCATGTTGGCGTCCCACAGGCTCTCCAGGGTGCCCACGTCCTTCCAGTAGCCCTCGAACCGGTAGGCCAGCATCTTCTCGCCGGCGGCCAGCATGGTGGGGATGATGTTCTTGCCGAAGTCGTTGCTGGAGCCGGGGGTTTTCTCGTCGTCAATCAGGTACTGGCGCAGCTTCTGCCAGGTGAAGACGTAGATGCCCATGGAGGCCAGGTTGCTCTTGGGCTCCTTGGGCTTCTCCTGGAACTCCACGATGTTGTCCTCCCCGTCCACGTTCATGATGCCGAAGCGGGAGGCCTCGTCCCAGGGCACCTCCAGCACCGAGATGGTGCAGGCGGCGCCGGCGGCCTTGTGGGCCCGGACCATCTTCATGTAATTCATCTTATAGATGTGGTCGCCGGACAGAACCACCACATACTCCGGGTCGTACATGTCCACAAAGCCGATGTTCTGGTAGATGGCGTTGGCGGTGCCCTTGTACCAGCTGCCCTTGT
>CAJFVK010000034.1 GCA_904420435.1 uncultured Oscillospiraceae bacterium | reverse complement strand
CAGGACCCCCTGGCGGAGCTGGTGAAGATCGACCCCAAGGCCATCGGCGTGGGGCAGTACCAGCACGACATGCCCCCCAAGCGGCTGGACGAGGCCCTGGGGGCCGTGGTGGAGGACTGCGTGAACGCGGTGGGAGTGGACGTGAACACCGCCTCGGCGTCCCTCTTGCAGCAGGTGGCGGGGCTCAACGCCACCACGGCCAGGAACATTGTGAAATACCGGGAGGAGAACGGGGCCTTCACCTCGCGAAAGCAGATCCTGAAGGTGCCCAAGGTGGGGCCCCGGGCCTTTGAGCAGTGCGCCGGCTTCCTGCGGGTGCCGGAGAGCAGCAACGTGCTGGACAACACCGCCGTCCATCCGGAGAGCTACGCCGCGGCGGAGAAGCTCCTGGCGCTGACCGGGCACACGGCGGCCGACGCGGCGTCTGGCAGGCTGGGGGATCTGGACGGGAAGATGGCCCAGCTGGGGGCGGAGCGCCTGGCGGAGGCGTGCGGCGTGGGGGTGCCCACCCTGCTGGACGTGGCCAGGGAGCTCCAGAAGCCCGGCCGGGACCCCAGAGACGAGCTGCCGCCCCCGATCCTCCGCACGGACGTGCTGGAGATCAAGGATCTGAAACCGGGAATGGTGCTCACCGGCACGGTGCGCAATGTCATCGACTTCGGCGTGTTCGTGGACATCGGCGTCCACCAGGACGGGCTGGTCCACATCTCCCAGGTGTCCAAAAAGTTCATCAAGCACCCCTCGGAGGTGGTGTCCGTAGGGGACATCGTCCAGGTGGTGGTGCTGGAGGTGGACGAGAAGAAAAAGCGCATCGGACTCTCCATGAAGCAGGTGCCCAAGGGATAAGACACCGCTCCGGACAGACTCCTTTCCGCTCGGAACGGAGAAAGGCCCCCGGCCGCGTATCGCGCGGCCGGGGGCCTGCTGTTTCGCATCGTCAGTCCTGACTCAGGGCTGGAAGCGGGCCAGGGACTCCGCCTCCGTCATGCCGAAGTAGTCGTACCGGATGGTGCCGGTCTGGTCGCCCCAGGTGGTGTCGATGTGATAGGTGGAGCCGTCCAGCTGGGCCACGGTCCAGATGTGGTCCTCCGTGGAGGCGGTGGTGCAGTCGATGCCCTCCAGCTTCAAAAGCAGATTGTAGGCGGCGGTGTAGCCGTCGCAGACGGCGCTGCCCATTTGGAAGAGGCTGTAGGCTGTGTGGGAAACGGAGGAGGCAGTGGCCCGGTAGTCGTAGGAGCAGTTCTCACAGATCCAGGTAAAGTAGGCCAGGGCCTTCTCGTAGTCTGTCATGTCCCCGGTGATGACGCCGTTCTGCCACAGGGTGTCGTGGACCTGGATGGCGGCGGCCAGGGTGTCCGCCCGGGCGGAGGCGAAGAGGCTCTCTGAGGTGAAGATGCTGCTGTAGAAGGACAGGGTCACCTGGCCGGAGGAGATGCTGTAGGTACACTGGACGGCGTTGTAGCCCTGCTCAATGTAGAGGCGGATCGTGTCCAGATAGGCCCCCATCAGCTGCTCCATGGCGGCGGTTGTGATCTGGGAGGGGTCCATCTGCAGGGTCAGGGTGTTCTCGCCCCGGTGGAGCATGTAGCGGATGTTGGAGTCGATGGCGCTCTGGTCGGTCAGGCTGTGGGCGGGGCGGTAGACACCCGGCTGCGCCAGATCCTCATAGGTGGTGTCCCTGGCGCTGTAGACGGAGGAAACGTCCCAGCGCAGCGTCAGGCGCAGGGAGGGCTCCGCCAGGCGGGTCAGCAGGGCGGCAAACTCCCCCCGGGTGATGTAGTCGTCCGGGTGGAAGGAGCCGGCCGCGTCGGAGCCGGAGAGGATCCCCCAGCGGTAGAGCTGCAAAATCTCCTGCTGATAGGGGGTGTAGTCGTCCACGTCCCGGATGAAGGTCCGGGTGGCGTAGCCCACAGTGACGGCGGTGGCGTTCAGCTCCGAGAAGTAGGAGCTGGGCAGGGCGTTGGCGGCGATGTGGGCCATCTGGGCCCGTGTGGCGTAGGTGTCGTACAGACCGTCGAAGGTGCTGTCAAGAATGCCCAGGGCCTGGAGATAGAGGACGTAGGGGGTGTACCACTGGCCGCCGTCGCCGCTGTAGGAGGCGGGGCCGGCCTCCGCGTCGCCATAGTCATAGAGGCTGCGCAGACGGGCGGCAAAGCCTACCGCCTCGGCGATGGTGATGTTCTCCTCCGGGCCGAAGGACGAGGCGGACTGGCCCTCCGCCAGGCCCAGCTCGTAGAGGGAGGAGATATTTTCATAGTACCAGCTGCTTTGAGGCACGTCCAGAAAACGGCCGTCGTAGGTCCGGACCGGGACAAAGACGCTTGCGCTGCCTTCTGCGGCAGCGAAGACAGACAGGGAGAGCGCCAGCGCCAGGGCCAGCAGGAATGCGGATAGCCGCCGTTTCATGGCTTGTACCTCCTAAGCACAGACAAAAAACCGGGTCAATTGGGGGAAGCGATGTCCAGGTCGGACAGGGTGCGGTCCTCCTGATAGGGGTTGAAGGAGCTGTTGACCAGGGAGAGGGTCTTCTCGGGGTCCAGCACGTAGTAGGAGCCGCCGTAAGCCCAGGCACTCTCCCCCTCCAATGTGTAGAAATGGATATTTTCCATGCCCATGGTAAGGGCCTGCTCGCCGATCCAGACCAGGTTGCCCACAGTCAGGTCGGTGTCCACATAGGTGGTAAAGAGGTTCACGTAGTCCTGGATGGCCTGGATGGGATTGCTGCCCAGGTTGCTGAGCATCTGCTGGGCCACGGCGGTGAGGAAGGCCTGCTGGGTCTGAATCCGGCCGATGTCCCCGTTGGGGTAGGCGGAACCGTCGTTGTTCTGCCGCCAGCGGACCACCTTGATGGCGTCCTTCCCGTCCAGATACTGGTAGCCCTTTTCAAAGTGGATGTGCAGGTCCTGGACGGGGTCATCGTAGTTCATATTCACGGGAACGTCGAACCAGACGCCGCCGATGGCGTCCACCAGGGACACAAAGCCGCCCAGGTCCACGGAGATGTAGAAATCCACCGGGATGCCCAGAAGCTTTTCCAACTCCGTCTGCAGGCGGTCGATGCCGCCCACATTGTAGGCCGCGTTGATCTTCCGGACGTTCCAGGTCACGTCGATCAGCGTATCCCGGGGGATGCTGACGGCGTTGATCTCCCCGTTGACGGCGTCGATGGACACCAGGATATTGGTGTCGCTGCCGCCGTTATCGTCATCCACGCCGGACACCAGGATGGTATAGTAGCTGTCCTTCCGCTCAAAATGGGTGTCCGGCTCCTGGACGGTGGCCCCATCCCCGCTGCCGCCGGCGGAAGGCTGTCCGCCGGAGTCCGCCGGCTCCGGCGGCCGGGCAAAGCCCCGGTAGGCGCCGACGGCGCCGATGACGACGAACAGCAGGATGCAGATGATCAGAACCGCCCGCTCTCCCCCGGAGCGGCGGCGTTTTTTCCTCTTTGGTGAAGACATGGGTGAAAGCTCCTTTTCCTATGTACTGCTTCTTATCAATAGACGCAAAGGGGCGAAAAAAGGTTCCTGCCCCGCAAAATTTTCCGGCCACGTCCGACGGCCTCCCGCCCTGCGGCGGAAGGGGACGAAGAGGCTGGTTGCTATTATAGCACAATTCAACGCAGATACAAGAAATTCGGAAAACTGTCATCATTTGTTTTCAGTTTGTTCACTCTTTGTTACCGGTTTGATCCGCCAGCAGCTGACGGATCTGCTCCAGCAGGAGGGTCTGCTGCCCCAGCTGCTCCACCATGCACTCCAGCAGCTCCTCGCAGACAGGGCGGGGAACCGCGGTGCAGATGGGGTGGCTGTGGCGTTTGACGGGAACGGACCGGCTGGAAGAGGCGCTGCCGGAGCCGTTTCCCTGACGGCGGGCTGAACAGGCCATAAAAAGCCTCCTTTCTCCACGCAATATGGAACCGGGGAAGCGCCCCCGGCGGTTTTCCCGGGAAGCGCCGCCGGGAGCGGGGAATTTACGTGCCGCCGCGGTATTTCCGCCGGGTGGCGATGCCGCCGCGGATGTGCCGCTGGGCCTTGTTTTCATCCAGGATCGCTTTTACCTGAAGGAAGAGATTTCGGTTGTAGAGAGGCAGACGCTCGCTGAGATCCTTGTGGACCGTGCTCTTGCTGATGCCGAATCTCTTGGCCGCGGCCCGGACGGTGGATCGGTTCTCTATGATGTACTGCGCCAGCTCACAGGCCCGCTCTTCAATATTTCCCTTCAATGGCTTACACTCCCTATCCCGATATGCTTCATTTATATGAGGGATCAGGTGTATCCATGCCACCGGCCGGCGCCGGAAATTCCCGGAAGAGGGGTTGACGCTGCCGGAATAAAGAATTATACTAACTTTATAGGGATAAACTGCGCAAAAATGCCGCCGCTGGCGGCAGACCGGAAACAGGGGTTCCTGCTGACGCGCAATCGGGGGAATAGGCGGGAAAGCCCTGCGGCCGGAAAAAATTCCGCATCACAAGCGGAAAGAAGAGAGAGGTATCTGCGATGAACAAAAGAAAATCAAGGTTTTTCTCCCTCCTGCTGGCCTGTGTCCTGGCGCTGACCGCAGCAGTGATGCCGGCGGCGGCCACAGGCTCGTCGGCGGCGTCCACGGACCGGGCGGACAAACTGGCGGACCTGGGGCTGTTTCGTGGCACGGAGCAGGGCTATGAGCTGGACAGCGTGCCCAGCCGGATTCAGGGCCTTGTCATGCTGATCCGCCTGCTGGGGCTGGAGGAGGCCGCCCTGGCCTACGATGAGGACACACCCTTTACAGACCTTGGGTGGGGGAAGAGCTACGTGGCCTACGGCTACGACAACGGCCTGACCCAGGGCACCAGCGCCACCACCTTTGAGCCGGAGGAGGAGCTGGACGCCAAGAGCTACGTGACCCTCCTGCTGCGCTCCCTGGGCTACGACGACACCGCCGGGGACTTCACCTGGAAGGAAGCTCTGCCCTTTGCCGCCCAGATCGGCATGATGACCGAGGAGGCCGCCGCTTCCCTGGCTGCGGTGACCATCAATCGGGGCGATATGGTGGACCTCTCCTACGCGGCTTTGACCTGCCAGGTGAAGGATGGCTCCCAGACCCTGGCGGAGCGGCTGGAGGAGGACGGCGTCTTTACTGCCGCGGCCGGCCGGGAGGCTGGCGTGCTGGGCAGCGGCGCCGGCTGGGTCTACACCTATGAGGCCTCTGAACAGGAGGAGAACGGCGGCGCTGACAGCAGCGCGGTTGCCTACAGCCAGCGGACTTTGGCCGGTGTGACGGCCCACGTGCTGACGGTGGACACCAAGGCCGCCGGGGTCACGGTGGAAACCGCCCTGGTGGACAACACCATCGGTGCCACGGCGCCCTTCCAGGAGATCGTCAGCGGCTCCGGCGCCCTGGCGGTGGTCAACGGGAATTTCTTTGCCTCCTATGACGCCTTCAAGGTGCCTATCGGCCACGTGATGGTGGACGGGGAGCTGATGTATGGCAACTCCGGCGTTTCCTCCCTGGGCATTTATGCCGACGGCTCTGTAGTCATCGGCCGGCCGGGGATCTTCACCCAGCTTCTCTCCAGCGGCGGTGGAAACTGGTCCATCTATGAGGTGAACACCGCCAACCAGGGCGCGGACTTCAGCGTGCTCTACACCCCCGCCTACGGGCAGAGCGTGACCATCACCGCTGCAGGCAGCGTGATGACCGTAACCGGCGGCGTGATCACGGGCTATCAGAGCGTGGCCAGCGGTACCGTAGTGGCCATCCCGGCGGACGGCTATGTGGCCTACATGGGCACCGGCTACACGGCGACGGATTACTATGACGTACCCTCCATCGGCGACAGGGTGACCAAAAGCTACTATCTGAAGACCGACAACGGGGAGGCGTTCCCCGTGGAGAACCTGGTGGGCATGGTGTCCGGCGGCCCCCGGCTGGTGCAGGACGGGGTCATTGTGACCACCCTGGAGGCGGGCTTCCAGGAGGAGCGGTTCACCACGGCCTCCTCTCCCCGGACGGCGGTGGGCGTCGACGGCTCCGGAAAGCTCCTGGTGGCGTCCGTCCCCGGCGGGGCCACCATCCAGCAGATGCGGGAGCTGATGCTGGGCCTCGGCTGCGTGGACGCCTTTAACCTGGACGGCGGCGCATCCTGCGGCATGTACTACGACGGGCAGTATCTGGCCACTCCCGGCCGGGAGCTCACCGTGACACTGCAGATCAAGGTTTCCTGAGGGGAAGATCCGCGGGGCGCCTCTGAAAGAGGCGTGCGCCCGTAAAACGAAAGCAGACACCCACACTTTTGTGGGTGTCTACTTTCAGCGTCTTGCCGACTGGGGCGATAAAAGCCCCGTTCAGTACAAAACTGAACGGGGCTTTTGATACGGATCCCTTTTCGCGTCCTGCCTTCTCCTGACGGGGATACGCCGCCAAGCGGCGCCCCGGAAAAGAGCGGGGAAGAGATGGATCAGAACATCTCCTTGCTGATCTTGTCGATCTCCTCGCTGACCGCCTCATAGACGCCCGGGAAGATGCTGGACGGGCCGCCCATGGTGGTGTTGGGAATGTAGAACTTGGTGCCGTTGGCCTCGCAGGCCTTCCGGACCTCCTTGGCGATCAGCTCGGGGGTCCAGTCGGGCCGGTCCACGCTGGCGCTGTCGATGCCGCCCATGAAGGTGATCTTACCGCCGTACTTCTCAATGAGCTCGGGGATGTTGTTGGAGGACATGACGCCCTGCCAGATATCCACGCCCAGGTCGATCATATAGGGGACGAAGGTGGCGGCGTAGGAGTCGGAGTGGTGGACGATCAGCTCCACGCCATGGGCCTTGTAGTAGCCGTAGACCTGCTTGTAGCCGGGCAGATAGAACTCCTCGAACATGGCCGGGGACATGAAGGTGGAGATCTGGGTGCCCCAGTCGTCGTGATGGAAGAGAGCGTCGGGCTTCATGTGGGTGCAGATCTGCTCCGCCAGCTCCAGCTCAAAGTCCACCAGGTACTTGATCAGATCCTTCATGTGGTCCGGCTCCTCGTAGAGGTTCACCAGGGTCTGCTGGATCTCTCCCAGGTGGTGGCACTGCTCAAAGAGGCCGGGGGCCACCATGGCGGTCACAAAATACTGGCTGCGGTCCACTTCCTCCGCCTGCTTGATAAAGGGCTCCCACTCCGCGTCGGAGAACTTAATGTTGGGGGCGTGGACATAGTCCTGCCAGTGGGTGATGTCCTTGATCACCACGTGCTCCGCGTCGTGAACCGGGAAGGCGGCCAGCACGTGCTCCGGCCAGGAGCGGGTGATGCCCCAGGCGTTGACCACATTCAGCTCGCCCCGCTTGGGGTTGGGATTGTGGAGGCTGAGGGGGTTATTGATGAGCTTCATGAACTCGTACTGATTGACGTACCGGTCGGGCTTGCCGCCCCGGATGGTTTCCAGCAGATTCTGACGGACTGTAAGCATGATAGGGTACCACCTTTCCTCAATGTTGTTTGTTTGTGCCGCATCGGGCAAATGCGCCAAATCCGGCTGCTGATTTCATTGTATTGCTTCCCCGGTTTCTCCGCAAGAGCTTTTCCGCCCGGCGGGAACGATTCCGCCGGACAGGCACCCGAGAGGCCACCTAATCAGACACTTTGTATGAAAATGGGAAAGCGGTTGAAACGGCGGGGGAAAAACAGTAAAATTATAAGAAGGGATTTCCCCTGAGCGGGATCAAATTTGGATGATATGGTGAAGAATATGGAGAAAGCATTATATAAGGTGACCTTCCTGCGGGAGCACCTCATACAAACTGTTGAGGAGGGAACCACGGTCCTGGCGGCGGAGATTGCCGCCGGCTTGACGCCGGACGCCCCCTGCGGCGGCCGGGGCACCTGCGGCAAGTGCCTGGTGCGGATTGCCAAGGGGCGGGAGAACCTCCGCTGGGAGGAGGGCGGCGGCCCCCTGCCGGAGGAGGAGCTGCTGAAGGCCTGCTGCCTGCGGGTCTATGGGGACGTGTCCATTGAAACCCCGGAGAAGGGGGACAACCGGATCCTCACCGGCGGCGTGGAGATGACTGGCACGCTGGTGGATGAGACGGAGAAGCCCTTCTTCGCTCTGGCAGCTTTCGACGTGGGCACCACCTCCCTGGTGGGCTACCTGCTGGACGGCCGCACCGGCGCCCAGATGGCGGTCACCGGGCGGCTGAACCCCCAGACCCAGTTCGGCGCGGACGTGATCGCCCGGGGCAGCTACGCCATGGAGCACGGGGGAGAGCCCCTCTACCGGGTGATCCGGCAGGCCCTGGACGAGATGCTGGGGGAGCTGGTGGCAAAGGTCAACTGCAGCCGGGAGGACATCCTGCGGGTGTCCCTGGTGGGCAACACCTGCATGCACCACCTCTTCCTGGGCCTGTCCCCGGCGCCCCTGATGCTGGCGCCCTACATGCCCGCCCAGCGGGACCCCATGGTGCTCCAGGCCGCGGACTACGGCCTGCACATCCGCAAGGACGGGGAGCTGTGGATGCTGCCCTGCATCGCGGGCTTCGTGGGGGCGGATACCATCGGCTGCCTGCTGGCGGCGGACTGGAGCCGCCGGGAGCCCCTGACGCTGATGGTGGACATCGGCACCAACGGGGAGATGGTGCTGGGCAACCGTCACCGGTCCATCGCCTGCTCCACGGCGGCAGGCCCGGCCTTTGAGGGGGCCAAGATCCGCTGCGGCATGCGGGGGGCCGACGGGGCCATCGACCACGTGTTCCGCCGGGAGGACGGCAGCCTGGGCTTCTCCGTCATCGGCGGCGGGGAGGCTGTGGGCATCTGCGGCTCCGGCCTTCTGGACGCGGTGGCGGTGCTGCTGGCCGCCGGTGTGCTCACTGGCGGCGGAAAGATCCAGGAAACGGGCCACCCCTGGACCGACCGGGTCAGGAAGGTGGAGGACAGGAACGCCTTCTTCCTGACGGAGAAGGTGTGCCTGACCCAGGAGGACATCCGGGAGGTGCAGCTGGCCAAGGGGGCCATGGCCGCCGGCATCCGGCTGCTGGCCAAGACCCTGGGCGTGGCCATCGGAGACATCCAGCAGGTGCTGATCGCCGGTGCCTTCGGCAACTACATGGCCCCGGAGAGCGCCTGCTCCATCGGCCTTCTGCCCATGGAGCTGTCCGACCGGATCATCCCGGTGGGCAACGCCGCCGGGGAGGGGGCCAAGCTGGCGGTGGCGGACCCGGAGCAGTTCGCCCTGGCGGGCCGGCTGATGAACGAGGTGGAGTTTTTGGAGCTGGCCTCGGACCCGGACTTTCAGGACGTGTTCGTGGAGCAGCTGATGTTCTCCGACGAGGACGAGGAATAGGGAACCGGCGGGATCAACAGAAACCGGCTGCCCCTGGGGGCAGCCGGAACTGAGGAAAGGATGAACTTAAAATGGAAAATACAGCGGAACTGATTGCCCTGGCCAAGGAGTGCGGCTTCACCCACGCGGCGGCCCTGGACGTGTCCACCCTCCACGTGCTGCAGGACGTGCGGGACATGTGCGCGGTGAACACCTGCGGCATGTACGACAAGCGCTGGTCCTGCCCGCCGGGCTGCGGCAGCCTGGAGGAGTGCGCGGCGCGGATCGCCCGCTACAGGGAGGGCATCATTGTCCAGACCGTGGGCCAGCTGGAGGACAGCTTTGACATCGAGGGCATGCAGGAGGCGGAGCAGAACCAGAAGAAGGCCTTCAGCGCCCTGCTGGAGGAGCTGCGCCGGCGGTACCCGGACCTGCTGCCCCTGGGGACCGGCTGCTGCAAGCAGTGCGGCAAGTGCACCTATCCAGACGAACCCTGCCGCTTCCCCGACAAGGCCATGAGTTCCATGGAGGCCTACGGCCTGATGGTCAACCAGGTCTGCCTGGACAACGGCCTCCACTACAACTATGGCCCCAACACCATCGCCTACACCGGCTGCTTCCTACTGGTTTGACAGCCGCCGCTCCTCCTGGTCGATGAACCGGAAGGAGAGCATCAGGTAGAGGACCTCGTCCGGATTGGAGAAATCCGTGCCCAGGATGGTGCGGATTCTCTCCAGCCGGTAGAGGAAGGTGCTCCGGTGGACGAACAGGTCCCGGGCGGTCTGGACCGCGTTGAGGTGATTATCCAGATACAGGCGCAGAGTACGCAGGTACTCTGTGCCGTTTCTTTCGTCGGAGTACTTCAGCTCCAGGAGCTTCTCGTGGCTGATCATGTATCCCGGCAGCTTCCGGGTGGCCTGCTCCAGGATGTAGTCGAAGGCGATGTCGTTGAAGCGGTGGATCCAGAAGGAGGGGTTCCGGCGGCTGCCCATGTCCAGGGCGATCAGGGCCTGGTCGTACTGGCGCCGCAGGTTGAAGTGGCCCAGGAGCACCCGGCTGTAGCCCGCCCGGAGGAGGCTGTCCCGGACGAAGAAGCTCAGGCGGGCGGCGATGTCCTCCTGGGACATGCAGGAGATGGTCAGATCCAAGAAGACCACGATGTCGTCCCGGAACTGGAAGGCGCAGGCCCCGGAGATGATGTTCTCGATGTAGCTGCAGATGGAGTGGACGGTCAGGTTCTTCTGGTCCAGGTAGGACAGCTGCAGTACAATGCACAGGTACTCGTCCCCGCTGTGCCAGCCCGCGCTGTCCAGCTGCTGGCTGATGGTCACGTAGTCCGCCGTCCGGTCGCTGATGGCGGTGTGGAGGATGGTGCGCAGAGTGGTGTCCTCCCGGCTGAGGGGGGCGGTGTTGTGGAGCAGGGCGTGCTCGATGAGGCCGGCCAGCATCTGGAGCAGAAAGCCGGCGGAGAGGTCCTGGGTGTTCTCCAGGTCCAGCATCAGCAGCCGGAAGGAGGTGCGGCCGTACTTCTTGATGTTGACGCACAGGGAGTTGTAGCCGTCCACCGGGGCGCGGTAGTAGAAGTAGCCGTCCAGCTCCAGACAGTCGCTGTAGGCCTTGTCCTGCTTGAGGGTGGTGATGGCGTTGTAGGTTTCCTCCGTGGAGCCGAAGACCCCCCGGGGCATCATCACCTCCTCCCCCCGGACCGCGGCGATGACGGAGAAGTCCATCCCCACCACCACCAGGGGGCTCTGGAGCAGGGGGTAGCTCAGCTCCAGAAGGGTCTGGATGGACTGGCCCTGGAGCCGGGACTCCATCAGGTCGCTGTACCAGCTGTCATAGCGCTCAAAGATCTGCTCCAGGGCGTTGTAGACCGCCCCGGGGGAGGCGGAGCGGATCAGGAGCGTCTGCCGGGGCGGTACGCCGGCGGGCAGCTCCGGCAGGACCTCCAGCACCAGGGAGCCGGAGGGGACCGGAAAGCGGGACACCTGGGCGGCCCCCAGGGACAGGTACAATGTGTTGGGGGCGGGCAGGCTCCCGGCCTGGAGGAACTGGGGCCGGCCCAGGACCGGATCACAGGACAGCTTCTCCTCGGAATGCACCTCAAACAGCGCGGACATCTCCTTTTTCAGCAGCGCGGCACTCAGCTTCATGGATCGATTCCTCACTTCAAATAGTCGTCATACACATTGTAGGAATTCGGAGGGTAATTTGTCAATAGGTTGCCGTATGTTCTCCGAAGAAAATTTGCGTTATAATACAGCTATGGATAAAAACTCATGTGCTTTTTAGCTAAGATGCACAAAAAATTTGGAGGTACAAAGCATGATCATCATTGGCGAGAAGCTGAACGGCGCCATCCCCGCTGTGGCGAAGGCCATTGCTGCCCGGGACAGCGAGTTCATCCGCCAGCGCGCCCTTGCCCAGGCGAAGGCCGCCCAGGATGAGGACTATTTTGAGGAACCGGTTCCCCTGTACATCGACGTCTGCGCTTCCACGGACCCCGCGGTGGAGCTGGAGACCCTGAAGTGGATGATCGACGAGGTGGAGGCCGCCATCCCCGAGGAGATGGAGCACGTGGCCATCTCGGTGGACAGCCCCAGCGCCGCTGTGTGCGCCAAGGCCTTTAAGCTCTGCAAGAAGCCGGGCATCGTCAACTCCGTTTCCATGGAGAAGGACGCGGACGGCATCGTGAAGACCGATATCGTGTTCCCCGCCATCGCTGACACCGAGTGGGGCTGCGTGGCCCTGCTGTGCGAGAGCGGCATCCCCCAGAGCGTGGAGGACCGGATGAAGGTCTTCGACAAGATCATGGAGCGCGCCAAGCACTACGGCATCGCCCCCAACCGCCTGTACATCGATCCTCTGGTAGAGGCCGCCGCCACCAACCAGGCCGCCTTCACCCTGTTCTCTGAGTGCTGCAAGCAGATCAAGAGCCAGTACCCTGACATCCATATCACCAGCGGCCTGAGCAACATCTCCTTCGGCTTCCCCGGCTTCCGCAAGCCGCTGAACATGGCCTTTATGGCTCTGGCGATGAACGCCGGCATGGACAGTGCCATCGTGGATCCCACCAACAAGGACATGGTGGGCCTGATGTACGCGGTGGAGCTGCTGAAGGAGCAGGATGAGGACTGCATGAACTACATCTCCGCCCACCGTCAGGGCCTGCTGTAAAGGCAGCGTTTCCGGGATTTTTTCCCAGCTGGTAAAGTAAGAAGGGCTGTCGGCCCCCCAAGCCGGCCGCCTGGAATAATAGACGTTTATTATAATAAGGAGGATAACTGCTATGTCTAAGATTCAGGAAGTGTACGAGGCTGTTGAGGCCGGCAAGGCCAAGAGAGTGCCCGCTGCCGTCCAGGAGGCTCTGGATGCCGGCTGCGATCCCACTGCCATCCTCAACGAGGGCATGATCGCCGCTATGGATTCCGTAGGCGCCAAGTTCAAGGCCGGCGAGATCTTCGTCCCCGAGATGCTGGTGGCCGCCCGCGCCATGAAGAAGGGCGTTGAGGTCCTGAAGCCCCACCTGTCCTCTGGCGCTGCTACCGGCCTGGGCAAGATCATCATCGGCACCGTGGCCGGCGACCTGCACGACATCGGCAAGAACCTGGTGGCTATGATGATGGAGAGCGCTGGTTTCGAGGTCATCGACCTGGGCGTGGACGTGCCCAAGGAGAAATTCATCGAGGCTGTTGAGGCCAACCCCGACGTGAAGATCGTTGGCTGCTCCGCTCTGCTGACCACCACCATGCCCTCCCTGAAGGAGACTGTGGCCGCTCTGAACGCCGCTCCCTTCCGCAGCAAGATCAAGGTCATGGTGGGCGGCGCCCCCATCACCCAGGCTTTTGCTGACGAGATCGGCGCTGACGCCTACACCGAGGATGCCGCTTCCGCCGCTCAGAAGGCCAAGGAGCTGGTTGCCTAAGGATTCCCCTTGGGAGCAGCAGATATTGAAAGCTGAAAAAGGTCCCCGTCCGGATTTTCCGGACGGGGACCTTTCTTCTCGCTATGGATGCGTTACTGCGGGAGAAACGCGCGGCTCCGCCGCCGGGAGGTATTCTCCGGCGGACGGTGCGGACATCGTCGCAGCCCAGCTGAACAAGAAAAATGACAAAAATCGGGAACTTTATGGGGCGGCTGTTCGTCTAAAATGTCAAATGACCGGTGGCTCTGCCACGGAGGGAAAGGAGTGAAGTCCCATGAAGCGATGGCTGGCAATTCTGATTACCCTGGCGGCGCTGGCATCTCTGCCGGCCTGCCAGGAGGCGGGGGATTCCACCCGTCAGGCGGAAACTGTGCCGCCGGCGGTTTCCACCGGTGGGGACGGGACGGCGGAAGAGCAGGCCGGAGCCGGCGTCGACCGCCCCCTGTACGTGATGGTGGGCGGACAGCTGGTGGGCAGCTGGGCGGACGGCCGGTGGGTCAGCGCCGACGGCCCGGAGGAGCAGGCCTTCACCCTGGCGGAGGTGCTGGCGGAGGAGGGCTACTACGTCTACAACCAGGGGGACTGGAGCGAGCCCCGGGAGAACTATCTGATGCAGTGCGAGTTCTACACCTACAATGACGGGGTGGGCGGTTTCCAGGAGCGGGACCTGGATACCCAGGCGCTGCTGGACCCCCTGGCCGCCTTTGTTCCGGAGGACGCCTGGGAGGAGCGGGCCTTCGCACTGCCCACAGACCTGACCGGCCAGGCGGCGGAGCTGCTGGTCCCGGCCTATGGCTTCTCCTTCCGCTTCGGCGGGACCACGCCGGACCTGGCGGTGTCCCGCCGGCTGTCCCTGGGGGACGCATACTGGTACACCTGGGAGCCGGTGGGGCCGGAGGAGTACGACCCGGCGGTGGAGGAGCACGCTCTGGCGGAGGAGATCCTGGCGGAGCGGGGCTATGGCGGGGAATATACCCTGGACGTGATCCGGGTGGCCACGGACAGGGGGGAGGACGCCTATCTCTTTTTGAGCAGCGCCTATGACGAGGGCGGCTACTGGCTGGAGGAGCCGGGAGTGGAGCGGTTTTTCTCCCTGGTCCTCTGCCGTCGGGCTGACGGGACGGTGGAAACGGTCTACGAGGAAACGGTGCCCTATGAGGACTATCTGGAGGACACGCCCCTCCTCTTCCATGTGGAGCCTGTGGGCGTGTGGGACATCAACGGCGACGGCGTGGAGGAGGTCTGCCTGCTGGACCGCCACTGGGAGTGGGGCTGGCACTACGTGCTGGAGCGTGGAGCGGACGGAAGCTGGGAGATCGTCCTCCAGGCGGAGTACTAAGGACGCCGGACGGACCCCGGCGCCAGGGAAAAATGACCTTCCCGATTTCGGGAAGGTCATTTTTCCCCCTTCTGGAGGAGATGCTGCCGCAGAACCAGGTTGATATACTGGGACAGGGAGCGGTCGTCCTTCTCCGCCAAATCCCGGATTTTCTGCGCGATATCCTCGTCCAGCGTGATGCTCAACCGGACCTTCAATGGCTTCACAGAGATCACCTCCCTGGGTACCATACCATAGAATAGGAACCAATGTTGACAAATCATATATAGTAATATAAAATATTACTATTTAGGACGAAGGAGGTGTGGGGCGGCGTGATCAACTATAAGCGCCTGTACGCGACTATGATTGAGCGGGTGGACAGCGCCCTGCGGTTTCTGGAGGGGGAGGCGGCGGAGGAACCCAACTGCCGGAGAGCGGCGGAGATGCTGCGGAGCGCTCTGGCGGAAACAGAGGAGCTCTATGCCTCCATGAGCGCCGAGGCGCTTTCGGGGGATCATCCGTCCCGTGGCGCAAAGAAGTCCTGAGAGGCGCAGCCGCGGCCGATGCGCCGCGGCGCTTTTTTCACCCTCTTGCGGATAGCCTCAGTTTGTGCTAAACTGTAACAGTATAAACTGGGAGGTTAGGGCAATTTGGTCCAGAAACCTCTCACAGAACAGAAGAAAAAGAGAGGAATTTGGAACCATGGAGATCACAGAGGGTGTGCGGTTTGACACGCTGGGCCTGTCAGAGGAGATTCTCAGGGCCCTGGAGAAGAAGGGATACGAGATGTCCACCCCGGTCCAGGCGGGGAGCATCCCGCCCATGATGGCCTGGAAGGACCTGACGGCCAAGGCCCCCACCGGCACCGGCAAGACCTTTGCCTTCGGCATTCCCATTGTGGAGCACATCGACCCCCAGGACAGCAGCGTCCAGGCGGTGATCCTGGCCCCCACCCGGGAGCTGGCCATGCAGATCACAACAGAGATGCGGGAGATTTCCCAGTATAAGGAGGGCATCCGCCTGGTGTGCCTCTACGGGGGCCAGCCCATCGGCAAGCAGATTGAAACCCTGAAGAAAAAGCCCCAGATCGTCATCGCCACCCCCGGCCGCCTCAGCGACCACCTGAAGCGCCGGACCGTCCGGCTGGACAAGGTGCAGACCGTGGTGCTGGATGAGGCGGACCGAATGCTGGACATGGGCTTCATCCACGACGTGACCCGGCTGCTGGACCAGATGAAGAACCGGCGGAACCTGGGCCTCTTCTCCGCCACCATCAGCCGGGAGGTCATGGACATCGCCTGGGTCTACCAGCGGGACGCGGAGGAGATCACCGTCCGGGCCGACGAGCAGAACAAGCCGGACATCCGCCAGTACAGCCTGGAGGTGCCCATGAACGAGAAGCTGGACGCGGTGGAGAAGATTCTCAACGCCGAGCAGTACGACCGGGTGATGATCTTCTGCAACACCAAGGGCAACACCGAGCGGGTCAGCCACCTGCTGCAGATGCGGGGGGTGGATGCCCAGTGTATCCACGGGGACATCCCTCAGGTGAAGCGGGAGAAGGTCATGGCCCAGTTCCGCCGGGGGGAGCTGCGGGTCTTTGTGGCCACGGATGTGGCTGCCCGGGGCATCGACGTGGACGATGTGGACGCGGTGATCAACTACGACGTGCCGGAGGAGAACGAGTACTACGTCCACCGGATCGGCCGCACCGGCCGGGCCAAGCGCCACGGCGTGGCCTACACCCTGGTGTCCGACTACCCGGGCATGATCCGGCTGCAGAATATCGCCAAGTTCACGAAGAACGAGGTGACGCCGGTGCGCTTCGATGAGAGCGGCCATCTGGTGGAGGACAAGAAGAAATAACCAGCGCGAGGAAAGGGCGGCCCCGGAGGGGGCCGCCCTTTTTCTGCGGCGGAGGCCGCAGCCGTTCTGATACCGTTTTGTAATAATTTGTAACTTTTTTGTGACCTGCCTTTACAGCAAGCGGAAAAGGTGGTATGATAGTGGCTGATAACCGCAAAAAACAGCTTTTTTGCGCGATAAGGAGAAACAGTCCATGAAGAAATGGCTTTCCATAGGAATGGCGGCGCTGCTGGTGCTCTCCCTGCTGGCGGGCTGCGCCGGCGGCGGGGAGGAGCAGGATCTGGAAACCCTCCGGCTGCGGGTGGCCGCCGTGGGCCGCCAGAGCAGCGCGGACCCGGTCGTCCTGGCCTCCAGCGGCGGGGAAACCCTGGCGGTACACCTGTATGAGAACCTGATGAAGCGGGTGGACGATGGGACGGGCCACGCCAAGGTGGTGGAGGGGATCGCCAGCAGCGTCGCCGTGGAGAACGGGGCGGACGGCTCCCAGACCTACACCTTCACCCTCCGGTCCAACGCCCTCTGGAGCGACGGGGAACCGGTGACCGCCCAGGACTTTGTCTACGCCTGGCAGCGGCTCTTCAGCCTGGAGAGCTATCCGGCGGGGCTGAGCAACCTCTCCCTGGTGGAGGGGTACAGCGCCGCCCGGGCCGCCCATGACGGGACCCTCCTCACCGGCGTCACCGCCCAGGACGACAGCACCCTGGTGATCCGCCTGACCGGCCCCTGCGCCTACTTCCTGGACGTGGTGTGCGCGGATGTGCTGACCATGCCGGTGCGGCAGGAGTCGGCGGAGGGGGGATGGAGCGCCGGCAGCGTGCTGACCAACGGTCCCTACACCCTCACCTCCCTGGACGGGGAGGGGGCCCTGCTGACCCGGAGCGAGAGCTATTACGACGGCGCCCAGGGACCCGGGGAGCTCTGGTTCAGCTGGAGCGGCACAGAGGAGGATCTGGAGGCCGGGGAGCTGGACTTTGTGGCGCCCCTGTCGGAGGAGAGCATGGGGGCCCTGAAGGAGGCCGGGGAGCTGACGGTGGAGGCGGTGACGTCCACCTACGCCCTGGTGCTGAACAACGCCGCCGCCCCCTTTGACAGCCTGGAGGTCCGCCAGGCCTTCGCCATGGTCATTGACAACGAGGACCTGCTGGCTGCCGCTGGGACGGCGGCGGATACGGCGGCCACCGGCCTGGTGCCCTCCGGCATCACCAACCGGGACGACCTCTGGCAGACGGAAACGGAACCCTCGGAGGAGACTGCCGCGGATGGGGAGCAGCCGGAGGAAACCATATACTGGGACTACCGGGCAGTGGGGGATGCCAAGGCGGGGGAGTCGGAGGAGAGCAGCCGGGAGGCGCGCGCCGCCGCGGCCCAGGCCCTGCTCAGCCAGGCGGGCTATCCCGGCGGGAGCGGTTTCCCGGAGGTGGAGTACCTCTATGTGGATACGGAGCAGAACGCCGCCGTGGCCGCCTATCTCCAGAGCCTCTGGCAGGAGAGCCTGGGGGTCCGGGTGACGGTTCGGGCCCTCAGCGAGGAGGAGGTCCGCACCGCCCTGCTGGCAGGGGAGTACACCATGGCGTCCTTCCTCTTTGCGGCCCCCTTTGACGACGCCACGGCCTTCCTCAGCCGGTGGACCT
>CAJFVK010000033.1 GCA_904420435.1 uncultured Oscillospiraceae bacterium | reverse complement strand
TGCAGGAAACCGCCGCTCTCCGCTTCGCCCACATACATATAGGCCAGCTCCAGAGCGTCCAGGATCTGCTGGCCGCTGACTTCCACCAGGCACACCATATTGCCGAAGGGATGAACGGTGATGATATCGCCGTAGGTAATCTCGCCGGCGGCGATATTGTCGCGGATACCGCCTCCATTGACCCAGCCGATATCGGCACCCATCATAATGCGGTAGGCGTCCGCGCACAGGTCACCCAGGTTGGTTTCCTGGCTGCGGACCGCCCGGGTGGTGCCGTCCGCCTCATAGATGGTCAGCAGCACATCGGAGCTGGCCACTACCTGGCCGGCGGTTTCCTCATACTGCTCATTGATGGAAGCGATAAAGGTGGCCGCGTCGGCAGAGGCGGCAGAGATGATGTTGTCATAGGAGGTGACAAGTTCGGTGGCCATCGTGCCGTCTGCCTTGATCGTCAGCTTGCCGATCGCGGCCAGCTTGGTCCCGGTCTGGGAGAGGATAACCGTTTCTCCGTCCTTGTTCTTTACCTGCTCCATCTCCACTGTGGAGTGGGAATGGCCATCCAGCATGACGTCAATTCCGGTGGTGTTGGCAATGACCTCTGTGCTCATCCAGGGGGAGGACTGGCTGTCAATGCCCAGGTGGGCCAGGGCCACCACATAGTCGGCGCCTTCCGCTCTGGCGGCGTCCACACTGGCCTGGACATTGTCGTAGAGCTCCTGGCCGTCGCCGCCAGAGCAGAAGCCGTAGAGGAAAGATCCATCCTCATCCTGGAAGTAGGTAGGCGTGGACTTGGTGATGGACTCCGGGGTACCGATCCCCACATAGGCCACCTGCACATCGCCGTAGCGGATGATCTGATAGGGTTCAAAGACGCTTTTGCCGGTGGTCAGATCCATAAAGTTGCTGCAGATGTAGGGGAATTCGGCCTGCTCCGCAAGGCTGAGGAACTGCTCCATGCCGTAGTCGAATTCGTGGTTGCCCGGCACAGCCAGATCGTAGCCCACATAGTTCATGATATCGGTGATCCACTCTCCGTCAGAGAAGGCGCCGATCAGCCCGCCCTGAACCGCGTCGCCGATATCCACCAGAGTGACATTTTCCGCGCCGTACTGGTTCTCCATGTCGAACTTGTAGCCCGCCAGAGCGGCATAGCCCAAATTGTCCTCCACGCCGCAGTGGACGTCGTTGGTGTAAAGCACCACGATATCGCCCGCTTCGGCCGCCGTTCCCTCGCCCTCGTCTGCCGCCAGGGATGGGACAGCCAGGCTGAAGGCCATCACTGCCGCCATCACCAGAGAAAAGAGCTTGTTCCGCTTTTTCATCTGTGATCCTCCTTACAAATGATTTTTTCTTTCAGGTGTCCGCCGTGTACAAGATGATTATACCGTATTGATTGCCTGTTTTCTACAGTCTTTTTTGCTCCGCAGCGAAAATTTTTGTAAAATCTATGTAAAATGCAGCCCGCTTTCGGTAGCTATTTTCGGTGCGGCATGGTACAATAGCACCATCAGAAGGAAAACAGGAAAGGGGAAAAGCACCATGCGGATTTTGCTGAAAGGCGGCCGGGTTGTTTCCAGCGCCGGCGTCCTGGCGGCCGATGTCCTGATCGAGGGGGAAACTGTGGCCGCTGTGGGAAAAGACTTGGACAATCCGGGCGGGGAAATAGTGGACTGCTCGGGGAAGCTTCTATTTCCGGGGTTCATCGACGCCCACACCCATTTTGACCTGGAGGTAGCTGGCACCGTGACGGCGGATGATTTTGCCACAGGGAGCCGGGCGGCGCTTCGGGGCGGCACCACCATGGTGGTGGACTTTTCAGCGCCGGATAAGGGGGACACCCTGCGCTGCGGACTGGAGCGCTGGCGCAGGAAGGCAGGCGGCAGAAGCCTGTGCGACTACGGCTTCCACATGACCATCGACGACTGGAACGAGGGGATCTCCCGGGAGATCGGGGAGATGGCGGCGGAGGGGATCACGTCCTTCAAGATGTACATGATCTATCCCGCCATGATGATCGGCGAGGCGGAGATCTACCAGGCGCTGAAGCGGCTGAAGGAGGTGGGCGGCATCGCCGGCGTCCACTGTGAGAACAGCGGCATCATCGGCGCCCTGATCGAGGAGGCCAAGGCCGCCGGCCGGATGGGTCCCGGCTCCCACCCCCGGACCCGGCCCAATCCCCTGGAGGCGGAGGCGGTCAGCCACCTGCTGCGGATCGCCCAGATGGCGGATACGCCGGTGATCATCGTCCACCTGTCCACCAGGGAGGCCCTGGAGGAGGTCCGCGCCGCCCGCCGCCGGGGACAGACCGTCTACGTGGAAACCTGCCCCCACTACCTGCTGCTGGAGGACAGCGTCTACGACAACCCGGACTATCTGGAGGCGGCCAAGTTCGTCTGTGCCCCGCCCATCCGCAAAAAGGCGGACCAGGAGGCCCTGTGGGAGGCCCTCCGCCGGGGGGAGATCCAGACCGTTTCCACGGACCACTGCTCCTTTACCCTCCAGCAGAAGATGGCCGGCCGAAAGGACTTCACCAAGATCCCAGGGGGCCTTCCCGGCGTGGAGGACCGGGGCGTCCTCCTCTACACCGCCGGTGTGGCCCAGGGGCGGATCACCCTGGGGGATATGTGCCGGGTTCTGGCAGAAAATCCCGCCAAGCTCTACGGCTGCTGGCCCAGGAAGGGCGTCATTGCCCCGGGCAGCGACGCGGACATCGTGGTCTACGACCCGAAGGCGGACACGGTGCTGCGGGCGGCGGACCACATCCAGAACGTGGACTACAACCCCTACGAGGGCTTCCGGACTGCCGGCAGCATCGCCCAGGTGTACCTCCGGGGCCGCCTGGCTGTGGACGGCGGCAGGGTGCTGCTCCGGGAGGGGGACGGCGCGTTTATCCATCGGCACGGCAATATGTTGTAATGTTTTTCCCCTTGACAGTTACTGCAATACAGAAAGAAGGAAGACAGCCGCGTCCGGTGGACGCGGCTGTCTTCCTTCTTATTTTAAACCATTACGCGAAGAATTCCTTCAGGGGCCGTTTCTCCTCCATGGCCTGGATCATATCCGCCATTTTGGACACATCCCCCATCAAAATCACACCGCACAGCCGGCCGCCGGTAAAGTAGTACCGCTCCAGCCGGCCGGTGGGCTCATCCCGCAGCTCCATGGTGGTGTAGTCCCGGCCGGGGGTCTTGCCCGGATCCCCCAGGGAGAAGAGCTCGGTGCCCATGCCGTGGAAGGAGAGGATGGGATCAATGGGCCGGTAGGCGGCCACATCCCCGGTGGCGCTGGCGCCGGCCACCCGTCCCTGCTCCTGGGCCTCCGGCCACAGGGCAAAGTTCGCCCCCTGGAACTGGGCGCAGTCGCCGCAGGCGTAGACGCCGGGCAGGTTGGTTTCCATGTTCTCCTTCACTACAATGGCCCGGTCCGTTTCCACGCCGGCAGCCTTTGCCAGAGCCACGTTGGCCCGGACGCCGCAGGACACCACCACCAGGTCCGCTGCGATCACCTCGCCGGTCCCCAGCTTTACGCCGGAGGCCCTGCCGCCGCCCTCAATGGAGGCGATCTGCACGCCGGTTTCTACCCGGACGCCGGAGGCGGCGCACTGGCGCAGCAGCAGGTCTGCCGCCGCGCTGTCCAGCTGGCGGCCCATGAGCACCGGCGCCAGCTCCAGGACTGTCACCTCACAGCCGGCCTTCCGCAGCTCCCAGGCGGCCTCCAGGCCCAGAACGCCGCCGCCGATGACCACCGCCCGGCGGAGAGTGTCCCCCATGGCCTGGACCTTGCGCACATCCGCCACCCGGCGGATGGCCACCACGCCCTCCTGGTCCGCGCCAGGGATGGGCGGGATAAAGCACTCGCTGCCCAGGGCGAAGATCAGCTTGGTATAGTTCACCTGCTCTCCCCCGTCCAGGGTCACGGTCCTGCTCTTCGGATCCACCGACTCCACCTGCCGGCGGAGCATCTGGCGGATCTCCCGGGCCTCATACCACCCGGCGGGGTGGAGAGCCATCTGCTCCTCGGTCAGCCCGGAGAGCATGGCCTTGGTCAGCATGGGACGCTGGTAGGCGGGGCCCTCATTGGAGATCAGGAGGATGGTCCCCGTCTTGTCCCGCTCCCGGATAGCGTCCGCCGCGCTGACACCAGCGCAGCCGTTGCCCAGGATCACATAGGTGTTCCGGGTGTCGTTGCGGAAGGACGCCTCCTCCGCCTCCACGGGCACAAACTTGTCCCGGCCCACGCCACAGACCGGGCAGGTGTCCAGACTGGCGTCAAAGATCTCTCCGCAGACCAGGCACTTCACCAGCTTTCTGGGTCCGCGGCCCGGCGCCCCGTGGCCAGCGGCGTTCAGGGGCTCATAGTACTCCCGGCCCACGCCGCATACGGGGCAGGTGTCCCGGCTGCTGTCAAAAATCGCGCCGCAGACCTTGCAGCGGACCTGCTCCGCCGCCGGGGCGGCCTTGGGCTCCTCCCCCGCCAGAGGCTCGAAATGCTCCGGCCCCATCTGGCAGACCGGGCAGGTTTCCGTGCCCTCGTCAAAAATGGCCCCGCAGATCTTGCAGCGGACCTTCCGCTTGGGGGCGCGCTGGATGGGCTGGAGATTCTCCAGGAGGAACCGGGCAAAGGCGGCGCCGTACTCCCTGGCCTCCACCAAGTCCCGCTGGCCGGGCTTGAAGCGGACCCGGAAGCCGTCCATGGTCTTCAGCTTCAGCTGCCGCAGCCGCTCCATGATATGGGGAACCCCCTCACCGCTCCAGCCGTAGCTGCCGAAGGCGGAGGCCACCTTGCCGCCGTGAGTGGCGGCGAACATGCCGCTGGTCAGGTCCCAGATGGGCTTGAGGGCCTCCCCCACAATGGTAGGCGTCCCCAGCAGGAAGCCGTCGGCAAAGGAGAGCTCCTCCGCCACCTTGGCGGCGTCGGCGGTGACCATGTCGTAGAGGCGGACATCGATGTCCCCCGCCTCCCGGATCCCCTGGGCGATGGTTTCCGCCAGCTTGGCGGTGTAGCCGTAGGCGCTCACATAGGGGATAATTACCGTGGGCCTGGGGTTGGGGTTCACCACTGTGGACCACTTCTCATAGGTGTCCAGCATCTCGGGGATCCCGCAGTCCAGCACAGGGCCGTGGCCCGGGCAGATCATCTCCAGCTCCAGAGTGCGCACCCGCTGGAGCGCGTCCAGCATGAAAGCCTTGTAGGGCCCGATGATGCAGTCGTAGTAGTACTTGGTGGCCCGGAGGTATCCCTCCCGGTCTGTCACCTTGCTGGCCAGGATCCCGTCGCAGGCGTAGTGGGAGCCGAAGGAGTCGCAGGTCACCAGGAGCTTGTCCTCCCGGATATAGGTGTACATGGTGTCCGGCCAGTGGAGGTTCGGCACCACGATGAACTCCAGGGTCTTGTCGTCCAGCCGGAGGGTCTGGCCGTCGGAAACCGGCAGGGCGTAGAAATCCCGGTTGACGATCTCCTTCAAAAAGCTGATGGCGCAGCCGGTGGCCACCACCTTGATCCGGGGATTGCGCTCCAGCAGCCGCTCCACGCTGCCGCTGTGGTCCGGCTCCGTGTGGCTCACCACCAGGTAGTCCACCTGGGAGATGGGCGTGATCTCCTCCACCCGCTCCATCCAGCTGTCAAAGCACTTCTCCTTGACCGTTTCAAAGAGCACCGTGTGGTTCGCCGTCTTCATCACGTAGGCGTTGTAGGTGGTGCCGAACTCCGTGTACATGATAATGTCAAAGACCCGCAGGTCGTGGTCCAGGGACCCGGTAAAATAGAATCCCTTCTTCAGTTCCAGATTTGCCATGCTACCATCCTTTCTCATCTGTTTCGGCCGTTTCTCCGCAACATCCTCATACCTGTATTGTACTATAATCGCGGAAAACCGCCAACCGTTTTTTTGTTTTTCTTTTCTGGCCGCTATTCCGCTCCCCTCTTTGTGCAGAAAGTCCGATCCCTTGTCCACATACGCGAGTTTTCTGTTGCAAATTGCCATATTCCGTGCTATGCTTGGCATATAGTGGATAGTGGTACTCTTCACTTTCCCTCTTGATTTTTTCCGGAAGGGGCCTTCTATGGAGAACCTCTTGAAAATCAGCCAGGTGGCGGAGGCGGCGGAGATCAGCCTCACCACCGCCAAATACTACCAGCGGGAGGGGTTGATCCGCCCCGTGCGGAAGACCGGGCGGAACATGGCCTACTACGGGCCGGAAACTGTGGAGCGGATCCGCCTGATCCGAAAGCTCCAGGCCGAGCGGTTCTATCCCCTGGCGGTCATCCGCCGGATTTTGGACCAGGGGGCCGGGGACGCCGCCGAGGCAGAGCTCCTGCGGGCCATCAACCGCACCGGGGCGGAGGACGACCTCACCCCCATCCCCCTGGACCAGGCGGCGGACGAGGCGGGGCTGCCGCCGGAGCAGGTCCAGGTGCTGACGGAGGCCGGGCTCATCCGCCCGGAGCGGCGAAACGGCGCCCTCTGGTGCCGGAGGCAGGACCTGCGGCTGATGAATCTGGCGCGGCGGCGGCTGGAGGCGGGTATCCCGGTCCGGCAGACCGCGGAGGTCTTCTCCCTCTACGACCGGCACCTGCGGCAGGCCGCCCGGCGGGACATGTCCCTCCTCCTGCGGGACGCCATGCTCTCCCCCACCCTCACCGCTCGGGAGGCCCTGGAGATCATCAACGTCAGCGACGAAACCATGGACCAGTTTATCGCCATGCGGCGCTATGCCCTGAACGCGGAGGCGGGCGGGCAGCTTCTGGCCCGGGTGGAGCGCTTCCTCGCTCAGCTGGAGCGGTTCGGCCGGGAGCTCCTTCGCCGCCTGCCGCCGGATACGCCCCTGCTGGACCAGCTGGCGGAGGTTTTGGACGGCGGCGCTGCCGCCGATCCTCTGCTGAGCTGCTTTGGGGAGCTGCTGGGCCTCCGCAGCCGGGGCATCGCCGACGCCCTGTCGGCGCTCCACCGGGCCCGGTCCCTGTTCGCGGAGGAGCGCGGCGCCCCTCTGGTCCGCCGGGCGCTGGGCTGTGCCGCCGCCGTTCTGGCGCCGGAGGAGCTGGGATTCCCGGCGCCTGCCCCCAACTACGATCTGCCGCAGTCCCTTTTGGCGCTGCTGGAGGAAATTCAATCAGAGAAGGAGATGCAGCCATGAAAGATCCCCTCGTAATGGCCCACGTGAACATGTGGGCAGTGCTCCGGACCCTGGAGCCCCTCTGTGAGCTGGATGACAGCGCCCGGTCGCTGGCCTCGCCCAGGCGGCCGGTGTCCATCGGCATCAACGTCCGGGGCGGCCCCCAGGCGACGCTGTCCTTTCAGGACGGTGCCTGCCGCATGACCCGCCGCAACACCGGGCAGATCAAGCTCCTGCTGCCCTCTCCGGAGGACTTCAACCGCATGGTGGACGGGGAGAAGAACCCCCTCCCCTACGCAGGGTTCCCCCGGCTGGGCTTCCTGCTGAAAAACTTCACCGCCCTGACGGACCTGCTCTCCGCCTATCTCCGCCCCCAGCCGTCGGACTTGGAGGACCGGGGCTTCTTCGAGCGCAGCACCACGCTGCTGTTCTACCTGGTGGCCGGGGCCCTGGCCGCCGTGGCCAACAACGACCCCCTGGGCCGCATTTCCGCCGCCGCCATTCCGGACGGCACCATCGCCCTGGAGATCCAGGACGGGCCCTGCGCGGAGATCACCGCCCGGGGCGGCCACCTGATCACCCGCCGGCGCAAGGCGGTCAGCCCCCGGGCCTACATGATCTTCTCCGACTTCGACGCCGCCCGGGGCCTCTTCGACGGCACGCTGGAGGCCATGAGCGCCCTGGCCGCCGGGAAAATCATCATGAAGGGCTACATCCCCATGATTGACAACCTGAACCGGGTTCTAAACCGGGTTCCCGTCTATCTGCAGTAAAGGAGGAGGCTGGCAAGTGAATACGTATACTTATCCCAAAAACGACGAGCTGCTCCAGCGGGCCGCCAGGCATATTCCCTGCGGGGTCTACGGCCACCAGGGGCCGGCTGAGGGCTGCTTCATCCCCATCGGCGCCTTCCCCAAGTTCGCCGATCACGCCAAGGGGAGCTACTTCTACGACGTGGACGGCAACCGCTTCCTGGACTACATGTGCGCCTACGGTCCCAATATCCTGGGCTACTGCGACGAGGATGTGAACGCCGCCGCCCGGCAGCAGATGGAGCTGGGGGACTGCATCACCGCCCCCTCCTACAAGATGGTGGAGCTGGCGGAGCTGATGTGCGACACGGTGGCCTGCGCCGACTGGGCCTTCTTCGCCAAGAACGGCGGCGACGTGACCACCCTCTCCATCCTCGCCGCCCGGGCCGCCACCGGCCGGAAGAAAATCATCTTCGTCAGGGGCTACTACCACGGCGTGGCCCAGTGGACCCAGCGGGCCGACGCCCCCTGGGTGCTGCCCGGCGAGGTGGAGAACAACCTGCTGGTGGACTTCAACGACATCGAGGGGCTCAAGAGGGTCATCGAGGAGAACAAGGATGACATCGCCTGCTTCATCTCCACCCCCTACATGCACGGGAACTTTGTGGACAACGTGCTCCCCGCCCCCGGCTACTGGCAGGAGGTCCGCCGGCTGTGCACGGAGAACGGCATCGTCCTCATTATCGACGACGTCCGCTGCGGCTGGCGGCTGGACCTGGCGGGCAGCGACCACTACTACGGCTTTGAGGCGGACCTTCTGTGCCTGTGCAAGGGCATCGCCAACGGCTACAACGTGTCCTGCCTGTGCGGGAAGGACTTCCTCCGGGGAGCCGTGTCCTCCATCACCTACACCGGCAGCTACTGGATGAGCGCCGTCCCCTTCGCCGCGGCCATCGCCTGCATCAACAAGATGAAAGCCATGGACGGCGCCCAGCGGCATCTGGAGCTGGGCCGGAAGGTCTGCGACGCTTTAGCCGCCGCAGCCAGGGAGAACGGCGTGAACCTGGTGATCTCCGGGGAGCCGTGCCTCTTTTATCTGCGCATCGCCGACGATGACAGCCTGCTCCTCCATCAGGAGTGGATCGCCGAGATGGTCAGGCGGGGCGTCTATCTCACCAACCACCACAACCACTTCACCAACCTCTCCCTCACCGACGAGGACATCGCTTTTACCGCCCAGGTGGCAAATGAGGCCTTCCAGGTCCTCAGATCCCGCCACCCGGAGATCTATCAGGGTTAGGAGGCGCGTATGGCACTGACAAAGACGGAATGGATCGAGCTGGAGCACAAGGCCGCCCAGCTCCGCCAGCTGACGCTGGACACCTGTAACTGGGCCGGCAGCGCCCACATGGGCGGCGCTCTCAGCAGCGCGGATTTTCTCACCCTGCTCTATCACAAATACCTGAACTTTGACCCCCAGCATTACGACGACCCGGACCGGGACCGCTGCATCGTCAGCAAGGGCCACATCGGCGTGATCCTGGCGGCCCTCTACGCCCAGCTGGGCCTGGTGGACAAGGAGGATCTGAAGACCTTCAACCTGACCGGCAGCAGCCTGGGCATGCACCTGGACAGCAACAAGGTTAAGGGCCTGGAGGTTTCCACCGGCTCCCTGGGCCACGGCAGCGCCCTGGCCCTGGGGGACGCCCTGGCCGCCCGGGTACTGGGCCGGCCCCACAAGACCTGGCTCCTTCTGGGGGACGGCGAATGCGACGAGGGCAGCGTCTGGGAGGCCGCCATGGCAACCTCCCACTACAAGGCCACGGACCTGATTACCGTGGTGGACCGGAACCACGCCATGATCGACGGCCTCACCGAGGATGTGATGGCCCTGGAGCCCTTTGCCGACAAGTGGCGTGCCTTCGGCTTTGATGTCCTGGAGGTGGACGGCCACCACATGAAGAAGCTCTCCCAGGCCATGGAGCAAGCCATGGCGGCCAGCGAAAAGCCGGTGTGCATCATCCTGGACACCGTCAAGGGCGAGGGCATCTCCTTTATGGCCGGGGACTACAAGTGGCACTACGGCGCCATGGACTCGGATAAATACGCCCGGGCCACGGAGGATCTGAAGGAATACGAGGCCAAGCGCGTCCAGCGCGCGGAACAGGAGGGCTGAGATGGGCGGAATGAACTACACAGCGGTGGAGAGCACCAAGATGGCCACCGCCGAGATCTTCGGCAAGACCCTGGTGGAGCTGGGAGAGAAGGACCCCCGGGTGGTGGCCCTCACTGCGGACCTGGCCAAGTCCACCAAGATCGGGGATTTCCAAAAGCGGTTCCCGGAGCGGTTTTTCAACATGGGCATTGCCGAGCAGAACCTCTTCGGCGTGGCCGCCGGCATGGCCAAGGGCGGGCTGATCCCCTTTGCCAGCACCTTCTCCGTCTTCGCCAGCATGCGGGCCACGGATCAGCTCCACACGGACATCTGCTACCAGAACGTCAACGTGAAGATCATCGGCACCCACGGCGGCACCTCCTTTGGCCAGGCGGGCAGCACCCACCACGCCATTGAGGATATCGCCATGGTCCGCTCCCTGGTGAATTTGAAGGTCATCGTCCCGGCGGACGGCTATGAAACCGCCAACGCCATCCGGGCGGCCTACGAAACGGAGGGCCCGGTGTACATCCGGATCAACCGGGGCTTCGACCAGACGGTCTACACCGGCGAGCACTACGGCTTCCAGCTGGGCAAGGGCGTTCTGATGACGGAGGGGGACGACGTCACCATCATCGCCAACGGCTCCTGCGTGTTCCAGGCCATTCAGGCCGCCCGGGTATTGGAGTACGACTATGGCATCCACGCCCGCGTCATCAACCTCCACACTATTAAGCCCATCGACCGGGAGATCATCCTCCAGGCGGTGGAGGACACCCGGCGGATCATCACCGTGGAGGATCACACGGTCCTGGGGGGCCTCGGCACCGCCGTGGGCGAGGTGATCCTGGATAGCGGCCACGCCTGCGCCTTCCGGAAGCTGGGACTCAACGACTGCTTCAGCGCCATCGGCTTCCACGAGGACCTGATGCACATCAACGGCATCGACACGGAGAACATCGTCAAGGCCGCCGTCCACATGATGCAGCACGCCCAGGTGGTGGAGATGGAGTCCGGCGGGCGCGTGGTGAAGGCCGTCCGTTTCGAAGGGCGTGACCTGGAGGCGGAAATCGACTGGACGGACGAGGTGTAGGCCATGGGAAAGAGGATAACACAGGACGACCTCTACGCGGCGCGGATCTTCTTCAACTCCGCCCTCCCCCTGCTGCGGGTGGTGATCGAGAGCCGTCGGGAGCTGTCGTCGGCCTTCCGGGGCAAGAGCTTTGTCTTTCAGGTGTCCGCCCTGTACCCCAGGGCGCCGGGCGGGAAAATGGCCACCCACTTTGTGGTGGAGAACGGCCGGTTCACCGTAAAGGTGGATGCGGTCCACCCCTCCCCCGACATTGAGCTGGAATTTTCGGATCTCCATAAATTCATCCTGTTCTTCTCCGGGCGGGGGATGCCCCTCCCCCGGATGCGGGGCGTTTTGAAAAACGCCGCCACCTTCGCCTCCCTGCTGCGCGCCCTGCTGCTGATGGCCAGCCTGCTCCAGGCCTCGGACGCGCCGAAAAAGCTCCAGGATCAGGTGCTGCTGGTGAAGCTCTACTTCTACCTGCTCCCCAACGGCATCAGCCAGCTGAACAAGGCGGGCCACCAGAAGATCCACCAGTGGGCCCTCCAGTCCCCGGACCGGGCCTACGCCTTCGCGGTAACCGGCTATCCCGCCCTGAACAGCTACCTCCGGGTAAAAGAGGGCAACAGCAAGGCCGGCCGGGGGGAGTATCCCCGCTGCAAGCCCTTCCTGACCCTCCGCTTCGACTCCCCTCGGCACGCTCTGGATATTCTCATGAGCAAGGCGGATATGATCGACTATATCTCCAAACAATATCTGACTGTGGAGGGGGCGCCGGAGTTTGCCGCTTTGATCGGGGAGTTTCTCTTCACCGTGGGCGACTACGCCAAGGGCCTCTATCTCGACTGGAAAACGGAGTAGCATATGGATATTCATACCTTAACGGAACGGCAGCGGGCCTTTTTTGAAACCGGCGCCACCCGGCCGGTGAAATACCGTCTGGAGATGCTCCGGCGGCTGAAGGCGGCCATCCAGTCCCGGGAGAAGGAGATCGCCGCCGCTCTCCACGCGGACCTGAACAAGTCCTCCTTTGAGGCCTACATGACGGAGATCGGCATGGTGCTGGACGAGATCGGCTTTCTGATCCGCCACACGCCGGCCTGGGCAAAGCCCAAGCCGGTGCCCACCCCCATGGCCCAGTTCTCCGCCAAGAGCTTTATCTGGAAGGACCCTTACGGCGTGGTGCTGATCATGTCCCCCTGGAATTACCCCTTCCAGCTGACCCTGGAGCCCCTGGCGGGGGCCATCGCGGCAGGCAACTGCGCCGTGGTGAAGCCCTCCGCCTACGCTCCCCGGACCAGCCATATGATCGCGGAGCTGATCGCCTCCCTCTTCCCGCCGGAGTATGTAACGGTGGTGGAGGGGGGACGGGCGGAGAACAGCGCCCTGCTGGAGGAGCATTTCGACTACATTTTCTTCACCGGCAGCGTCAGCGTGGGAAAGCTGGTGATGGAGAAGGCCGCCAGGCACCTGACGCCGGTGAGCCTGGAGCTGGGGGGCAAGAGCCCGGTGATCGTGGACGAAACCGCCAACATCCCCCTGGCCGCCAAGCGGATCGCCTTCGGCAAGTGCCTCAACGCCGGACAGACCTGCGTGGCGCCGGACTACCTGCTGATCCACCGCAGCGCCAAGGACGCCTTTCTCCAGTGCTACCGGAAGGCGGTGGAGTCCTTCTTCCCCGGCGGGGATTTCTCCAACATGCCGGTCATCATCAACGACAAGCACTTCCAGCGCGTCATGGGGCTCATGGAGGGGGAAAAGGTCTTCCTGGGCGGCCCGGCGGATCCTGAGCGGCGCTTTATCCCGCCCACGGTGCTGGAGGACGTGAGCTGGGATTCCCCCATTATGCAGGAGGAGATCTTCGGCCCGGTGCTGCCGGTGCTGACCTACACGGATCTGGAGGAGGCCATGGGGGAGATTGCCCGGCGGCCTAAGCCCCTGGCCCTCTACCTCTTTACCGCCAGCCGGCGGACGGAGCGGCGGGTGCTGGGGCGGCTGCGCTTTGGCGGCGGCTGCGTCAACGACACCATCATCCACCTGGCCACCTCCCACATGGGCTTCGGCGGCGTGGGCGAGAGCGGCATGGGGAGCTACCACGGAAAGCGGAGCTTCGATACCTTCACCCACGAGAAGAGCATCGTCCGCAAGCACACCTTCCTGGATCTGCCCATGCGCTACCACCCCTACACCAAGGGGCACGAGAAGCTGGTGCGCTTCTTTCTCAAGTAAGGCCAGCCGTTCAAAAGGATTCCGGCTCTTCTGTGACGATTGTCACAGAAGAGCCGGACCGCCTGTGGTATGATACTATACACAGAACACAGACTACACAAGGAGGCAGCCTCCATGGCCAACATGATTATCATCGGCGCCGGTCCCGCCGGCGTGTCCGCCGCGTTGTACACCGCCCGGGCCAACATAGAAACCACCATCCTGCACAACGGCGGCGGGGCTCTGACCCGGACCGACCGGATCGAAAACTACTATGGCTTTGCCCAGCCCATCTCCGGCCGGGAGCTGCTGGAACAGGGCATGGCCGGGGCGAAACGTCTGGGCGTCCGGTTCCTGGAGGAGGAGGTCGTGGGCCTCACCTACGGCAGCAAACTCACTGTGCAGACCAGCGTGGGCGAGCACGAGGCGGACGCCGTCATCCTGGCCACCGGCACTTCCCGGCTGGCGCCCAAGCTCCCGGGGCTCCAGGAGTTCGAGGGCCGGGGCGTCAGCTACTGCGCGGTCTGCGACGCGTTCTTCTACCGGGGCAAGGACGTGGCCGTTCTGGGCAGCGGGGAGTACGCCCTCCACGAGGCCCGGGAGCTCCAATCGGTGGCCCGCTCGGTGACCATCCTCACCAATGGGGAGTCCCCTGCCGCCGCCTTCCCGCCGGAGTTTACCCTCCGCACGGAGCCCCTGGCGGCGGTGGAGGGCCGGGACCTGGTTTCCTCTGTCCGCTTCCAGAGCGGCGATACCCTGCCTGTCGACGGGCTCTTCATCGCCGTGGGGGTGGCCGGCAGCACGGCTCTGGCCAGGAAGATCGGTGCCATCACCATGGGCAGCAGCATCGCCGTGGATGAGAACATGGCCACCAACATCCCCGGCCTCTACGCCGCCGGGGACTGCACCGGCGGCCTGCTCCAGATCGCCAAGGCGGTGTGCGACGGCGCCAAGGCGGGGATCGAGGCCATCAAGTTTGTCCGCAGCGGCAGGAGATAGGGGCCCCTTAGCGCGAAGGAAGCTGAAACAAAGAAGAAAATCCCAGGCTGCTGAACGTTCAGCAGCCTGGGACTTTTTGCTAGGGGCGCGGATTTGAGGCAAGTTCCCCCCGCCTGAGCGGGGCACCTTCTCTCAGCTTCCCTGCTGCTCTAGGAAGGAGCGGATCTGCTCATTGGCCTGGTCCAGCTCCCAGCGCATCTCCTTGGCGGAGAGCCGGCGGGCCCCGTGGCCGAAGGCCACCACCCGCTCCAGGGTGTCTGAGGTGGCCACCTTGACGCTGTGGGTCTTCCGGAGCTCATAGGAGACCCGCTCAATATAGGCGTCCGCGGTCTCCCCCTCCTTGGTGTAGACCACCTGGATGCCCCCGTGCCGCTCTGTGCTGCCGGCATTTCCCTTCACCTGGTAGGCGTCAAAAACCACCGTCAGGCTGCAGCGCTTGATCCCCTGGTAGTTGCACATGGCGTGGATCAGGGCGGAGCGGGCGCTGTCCAGGTCCTCCTGGGCCAGCTTCTTCAGGTCGTCCCAGGCGAAGATCATGTTGTACCCGTCCACCAGCAGCACGTCCTCCTTCTGCACATAGGAGGCCCGGACCGGCTGGGGCGCGGCGGTCCGCCGGCGCTGGGCCAGGGCGTCCATGCCACGGTTTCGGATGGGACCGTAGGTGCGGACAAAGATCTCCTCCAGCTCCCGGTCCCCCGCCGGCGGCGTGGCTGCCCCGGAAACGTAGCGCCCCGACGGCCGCTCCGGCTCCCCCAGGCGGAGGCCGGAGGACACGTGGGCCCGGGCGGGCACCTGGTCCCACTTGACCGTGACCCCCGCGCCGTGGCTGCAGAACACCGAGTCCGCCGGGTTGTCCACATCCCGCTCCGGGTCGTAGCCCATGGCCGCGATGACCTCCTGGGCGTTGTGGCAGGGCGCGTAGCCCGCGAGGCAGCAGGAGAGCCGCCCCAGCCCACGGGTGTAGGCCGTCACCTCCCGCCAGTAGCCCTGCATGGCGGACACCGGCGCCGTCCCGGTGAGCACCGCCTGCCCATCCTCCAGCTCCGGGCTCTCAAAGGTCCCGCCCATCTGCTGCACATCCGCCATAGTCCGGCCCACGCTCTCCTGGGGAACTGAGAGGGTGAAGGCGTACACCGGCTCCAGCAGGACGTTCTCCGCGCCCATGAGCCCTTGCCGCACCGCCCGGTAGGTGGCCTGGCGGAAGTCCCCGCCCTCGGTGTGCTTCACGTGGGCCCTGCCCGTCAGGAGGGTGATCTTCACATCCGTCAGCGCCGAGCCGGTCAGCACCCCCAGATGTCGCTTCTCCCGCAAATGGGTCAGCACCAGCCGCTGCCAGTTCCCATCCAGCTGGTCGGTGGGGCAGGCGGTATCAAACTGCAGGCCGCTGCCCCGCTCCCCGGGCTCCAGCAGCAGATGGACCTCCGCGTAGTGGCGCAGGGGCTCAAAGTGGCCGATGCCCACCGCCGGCGCAGCGATGGTCTCCTTGTAGACAATGCCCCCCTCGTCAAAAGACACGGACAGTCCGAACCGGTCCTCCATCAGCCGGGTGAGTACCTCCAGCTGCACCTCGCCCATCAGCTGGACGTGGATCTCCCCCAGGGCCTCCTTCCACAGGACCCGCAGCTGGGGGTCCTCCTCTTCCAGCTGCCGGAAGTCCTGGAGGGCCGTGTGGCTGCTGCATCCCTCCGGCAGCACTACCCGGTAGGTCAGCACCGGCTCCAGCACCGCGGGCATCTCCTCCCCCTCCGCCCCTAAAGCCTCCCCGGGGCGGGTCTTGGTAAGGCCGGTCACCGCGCAGACAGTCCCCGCCTCCGCCGTATCCGCCGTCCGGTACTTGGCGCCGGAGTAGACGCGGATCTGGTTGACCTTCTCCTGCCAAGGGGCATCCCCTCCCCCGCTGAGCAGGTCCTTCACCCGCAGCGCCCCGCCGGTCACCTTCAGCCAGGTGAGCCGCTCTCCGCCGTCCCGGCTGATCTTGAACACCCGGGCGGCAAATGCTCCGTCGGCTTTCTCCGGCGGGCACCAGCGCTCCAAACCGGCCAGCAGCTCCCTGATCCCCTCCAGCTTCAGAGCGGAGCCGAAGAAGCAGGGGAAGATCCGGCGCCGCCGGATCCTCTCCCGGATCTCCTCATCTGTGATGGGTTTTCCCTCCAGGTACCGCTCCAGGAGGGCCTCATCGAAGGCGGCGATGTTCTCCATGAGAGCCCCCTCCTCCGCGCCGAAGTCCAGGCAGCCCTCATCCAGCCTCTGGAGCTGCTCCAGAACCGCCGACCGGTCCGCTCCCGGAAGGTCCATCTTGTTGACAAACAGAAACACCGGCACCTGATAGTGTTTTAAGAGCTGCCAGAGGGTCCTGGTGTGGCTCTGGACGCCGTCTGTGCCGCTGATGACCAGCACCGCGCAGTCCAGCACCCAGAGGGTCCGCTCCATCTCCGCGGAGAAGTCCGCGTGGCCCGGCGTATCCAGCAGCGTCGCCTGGGTGTTACCCCAGGAGAGCACCGCCTGCTTGGAAAAAATGGTGATCCCCCGCTCCCGCTCCAGCTGCTCCGTATCCAGGAAGGCGTCCCCGTGGTCCACCCGGCCCAGCCGGCGGACTGCCCCCGTTTGATAGAGCATGGCCTCGGAGAGGGTGGTCTTTCCGGCGTCCACGTGGGCCAGCATTCCAATAACCAGTCGTTTCATCTGCATCCATTCCCATATCCGCGTTTTTCTATGGGAATCAGTATACCACAAACCAGATTCTCTGCAAAGGTCCATTTCTCACCGCCCATCCCCGCCGGACGCTACTGCCACTCCTTCATGGCGTCCCGCAGCTTATCCAGAGCCTTCTTCTCCAGGCGGGATACATAGGACCGGCTGATGCCGTAGTCGGCGGCCAGCTCCCGCTGGGTCTGGGGACGGCGGCCCCGCAGCCCATAGCGTCGTTCAATGATATCCGCCTCCCGCTCGGTCAGGCGGCTTCGGATCAGTCGGCGCAGGCGCTGGCATGTTTCTCTGGCGTCCAGGTCCTCCAGCATGGTGTCCTCCACGCCCACGATGTCCAGGAGGAACAGGCTGTTGCCGTCCTTGTCGGTTTCCAGGGTATCGGACAGGGATACCTCCCCCTGGAGCTTCTTCTGGCTGCGAAAGTGCATCAGGATCTCGTTTTCAATGCACCTGGCCGCATAGGTGGCCAGCCGCACCCCCTTCTCCTGCTTGTAGCTGGAGATCCCCTTGATGAGCCCGATGGTTCCGATGGAGATCAGATCCTCCTGCTCGCTGCTCTGGGTGTAGTATTTCTTGGACGGGTGAAGCAGAAGGAGGAATTTCCCCGGTCAAAAACGACCCCATAGGGGTCGCCGAATTTCAAATAGATATCCAAATGTACTTCGTTCTTGGTGCTGCCCTTTTTGACCACAATATGGTCCAGTATAGTGGTGACCAGAGCTGAATTTACCCCATTTTGAAAGGAAAGTTCCGCCTCCAGCGCGGCTTTGATCTTCTCCAACTGCTCCACAGAGATTTGGCTTTTTTCTTCCTCCGCCTTCAAAAGTCCCATCTGCCGCTCCAGTTCGTGGATTTGTTGGTTGAAGGCGTCGTTGCGCTGCTTGAATTCCAATGTGGAGAGGGCACCCTCGATACTCATCTCCAGCAGTCGGTCCTTTTTTGCGCAGATGGAGTCGATCTCCGCCTCCACACGCTTGGCATCCTGGCGGTAGTCATGCTCATTGGGAACGGCTTGTATGACCTTCATCACGGCGTCCACGATCGCCGATTTATCCTTGGCCAGCTGCTCAAAGATCTGTGCCATGATCTGATCCAGTTCGGAAGTCCGCATTTGAGGCGCAGAACAGGACGCCCGCCCTCGATTCCGGTATACCCGGCACTGCCAGACCTCTTTTTCTCCTTTGGCGCTCTTCAGCACTTGGCGGTGAAAGCTGGTTCCATGCTCTTCACAGATAATCTTACCGCTGTATGGGTAGCGATTATGAAACTCGGCGGCACTCTGGTGGGACATCATCTGGGCGCTGCGCCGTTTGTAGAGGGTATTGGCCCGATCCCACAGTTCTTCCGATACGATGGCCGGGATAGATGGATCCGGATACATCACCCACTCGCTCTCGTCCAGAAAGATCTTCCGCTTGCTGCGGTAGTCTACTGTCTGGCTTTTGTTGGCACAGTACCAGCCTTTGTATTTGGGATTCTCCAAGATGTGCCGGATGGTCAGCACATTGAAGGCGTTACCCTTCCGGCTGGTA
>CAJFVK010000032.1 GCA_904420435.1 uncultured Oscillospiraceae bacterium | reverse complement strand
ATGGTATAGGTGACGGAGTCCGCCGGCGTGGTGGTGCCGGAGCCCTCCAGGGCCTCGTTTAAGTAGCCGTAGGTGGTTTCCCCGGTCACGGCAACGCGTTCCTCCTCGGTGAAGAACAGGGCGTACACCCCCACGCCGCCGGCCAGCACCAGGGCGATGGCCACAGATGAGAGGATGATCCTCTTTTTGCTCCACTTCTTTCCAGGGCCGCCCTTTCTCTTGGGCAGGCGCTCCCGCAGCCCCTTGACTGCCCGGACAATTCCGCCGTCCTCCGGCGTCCCTTCCCGGTGTATGCTCAGCTTCATACGCATTCCTCCTACAGGCCTACGTCGCTCTCGCCGCCCGGCCCCTTTTTTCCTTGCCTATCCTATCCGCCACTTGTGATGAAGTTTTGTTGTCACTCTGAATAAATTGATAAATCTCGGGTTCCCCGGGGTTTTTCCCCCTTTTGCGCAAAAAAAGCGGCGGCCATCTGGCCGCCGCCTCAGCGTGTCGAAAAGTCTTGCAGAATCCGCGCCCGCAGGCGTGAAAAAATGGAAATCTGTTTTCGCTCGCTACATGTGCGCGGACGAAAATCCTCCCAGGATTCTTCACGCACCCCGCATCGGCAGGGTGAAGGAGAAGGCCACGCCGTCCGCCGTGTTCTCTGCCCGGCAGGCGCCGCCGTGGCGGGTGGCCACGCTCTTGACAATGGCCAGCCCCAGGCCGGCGTGGGGTTCGCCGTCCCTGACCCGGGCCTCGTCCACCTTGTAAAAGCTGTCCCACACCCGCTCCAGCCGGTCCGCCGGGATGTGGGCCCCCTGGTTGGCCACGGTGAGCCGCACCTGGCTCCCCTCCGCCGCGAGCCGGAGGAGCACCTCTCCCCCGTCCGGCGTGTGGGCGGCGGCGTTGGAGAGGAAGTTCTTCACGGCCATTTTCACGGACTGCGCGTCCCCCCGGACCGGGAAGGCCCCGGATATGTCGGTCTGCAGACGGCAATGCCCCAGCACCGGCCCCATCCGCGCCAGCACTTCCCGGCACAGCTCCCCCAGCTCCAGCGGCTCCATCTCCATGGCCGCCAGGCCGTTCTCCATGGCGGAGAGGTCCAGCATGGCCCCCACCATATCGCTGAGCCGATGGGCCTCGTCCACGATGGTGTCGCAGTAGTAGTCCTTGTCGATGCCCTCCACGTTGTATTTCAGATTCTCCGCGTACATCTGCAAAAGGCACAGGGGCGTTTTCATCTCGTGGGACACGTTGGCCACAAACTCCCGCTGCATCTGTTCCAGCCGCTTTTGCCGGTCCACGTCCCGGCGCAGCTGTTCGTTGGCCGACTGCAGGGCCTGGATGGACGCCTGGAGCTGGGCCGCCATCTGGTTGACGCTGCCCGCCAGGTCCCGCAGTTCCTTCACCGGCACGCCCTCGTCCGCCCGGGTGGAGAAGTCCAGCCCCGCCACCTGGCGGGACACCTGCTGGATCTCCCGGATCGGCCGGGTGATCTTCCGGGAGAGGAGGAGGCTCGCCAGGGCGCCCACCAGGAGCACGCAGCCGACAATATAGGCGGATACGTGGTTGAAGGCGGCGATGCTGCTCTCAATGGACGCCACCATCACCCACAGCATCACGTACCGGTCCTCCCCCTCATAGGAGAACATTCCCGTCAGGCCCAGCTGGGCCTCCTCCTCCCCCCGGGCAGGAAGCTCCCGGACCTCCGGCTCCTCGGAGAAGGGGATCCCCGCGTCTAAAGCGGGGAAGAAGGGCTCCACGCCGTAGCCCTCCCGCATGGGGCGGCTGGTGTAGAGGAGCTGTCCCTCCTGGTCATAAATCGCCACCCGGATGTTCTTCACGTCCTCCCCCTCCCGCAGCAGCTCGTAGAGCTCCTGGGGGGAGTCGGTGTAGTTGTCCCGGATGTACCAGAAGAATTCGGCGATCTCTCCCCGCTTCTGGTTCAGGAAGTAGGCCCTGGCAAAAAAGGTCCCAAAGAGCAGCTCCACCACCGCCACCAGAAGCAGCAGCGCGGCGCACAGGCCCAGCAGCTGGAACCGGATGGAAACGCCCCCCTTCATTCCGCCACCTCGAACTTGTAGCCCACCCGATACACGGTCCGGATATAGCCGGCGCAGCGCCCCAGCTTCAGCCGCAGGTTTTTCACGTGGGTGTCCACGGTCCGCTCATCCCCCTCAAAGTCGTAGCCCCACACCCGGTTGAGCAGCTGCTCCCGGGTGAGGGTCAGGCCCTGGTTGCGCAGGAAGTAGTAGAGCAGCTCAAACTCCCGCCGGGTCAGCTCCAGCCGCTGCCCGTCCACCTCCGCCGTCCGCTGCGCCGGCACCATGGTAATGCCGCCGGCGGCGACAGACTCCAGCTGCGTCCGGCCGAACCGGCGGAGCACCGCCTCGATCCGGGCCAGGAGGATCCGGGTGGAGAAGGGCTTGGCGATGTAGTCGTCGGCGCCGTCCTGGAGGCCCTGGAGCTGGTCGTACTCCTCCCCCCGGGCCGTCAGCATTACCACCGGCACTAGGGAGGACGCGGCGCGGATCTCCCGGAGGACGGAGAACCCGTCCCCCTCCGGCATCATCACATCCAGCAGCACCAGGTCGATCTGCTCGCTGTAGCGGCCAAACTGCTCCAGGGCCTCCCGGCCGCTGAGCGCCGTCAGCACAAAAAAGCCGTTGGAGGACAGCAGGTCCCGCAGGGCCCGGACGATCCGCTCCTCGTCGTCCGCCAGCAGCACGCACCGTTTCAGTTCATACAAATCCCCGGCCCCCTCTCAGTTTCCTGTAAAAAATATCTTACGCTAAATTATAAAAGGATTCCCCCGCCTTTGTCAACGTGTCCTCCGCCGGTTTGATACTGTAGCATTGCTATCCCGCCGGGCCGCCGCTTTCCTGGCCTTGCCACCGGCCCTCCGATCTGATAAAATGGAGAAAAACGCCGGCAAGGCGGCACAGGAGGCGCTTTCCATGGACGGTTCCCTTTTCTTCTCCCTCCCCTACTGGGACGCCCTCACCGACGAGGAGCGGCGGCTGGTGGAGGAGAACACCCGGCTGCTCCGCTTCCCCAAGGGGGCCCTGGTCCTCTCCGGCGGGGACTGTCTGGGCCTGGTGGCAGTCCGGACTGGGGCTCTCCGGGCCTACCTTCTGTCGGAGGAGGGCCGGGAGGTGACGATATTCCGAGTGGCCCAGGGGGAGAGCTGCGTCCTCTCCGCCACCTGCGTCATGAGCCAGATCACCTTTGAAACCCACCTGGAGGCGGCGGAAGACACGGAGCTGCTGGTGCTGGGCAGCGGGACCTTCGGCCGCCTGACGGAGGAGAACATCCACATCCGCTGCTTCCTCTACGAGATGGCGGCGGAGCGGTTCTCCCAGGTGCTGTGGGTCATGCAGCAGATCCTCTTCATGGGCTTCGACCGCCGCCTGGCCCTCTACCTCTCCCAGGCCTGCCGCCGGACCGGCGGCACGGTTTTGAAGTTGACCCACGAGGAGATCGCCCGGGACCTGGGCTCCGCCAGGGAGGTGGTCACCCGGATGCTGCGCCGCTTCTCCGAGGAGGGGCTGGTCCGCCTGAGCCGGGGCAGCGTGGCCGTGCTGGACCTGGCTGGGCTGGAGCGCCTGGGACAGTAGAAACAAAATTCCGGCCCTTTGTGACTTTGGTCACAGAACCTCCCCCAAGTTTGGGGTATAGTAGAGGCACAAAAGGAAAATACTACCGTATGTCAGAAAGGAGATTTTTACAATGGCGATTGTACATGTGACGACCAAGGATTTCGAGCAGCAGGTGCTCCAGGCCCAGCTGCCTGTGCTGGTAGACTTCTGGGCGGAGTGGTGCGGCCCCTGCCGGATGCTGGCCCCCATTCTGGAGGAGGTAGCCGCAGAGCAGGAGGGCAAGGCCATCATCGCCAAGGTGAATATTGACGAGGAGATGGACCTGGCCGCCCGGTTCGGCATCGCCTCCATCCCCACCATGCTGGTCTTCAAAAACGGGCAGCTGGTCAAGCGGACCGTGGGGCTCCAGCCCAAGGGCGCGGTGGAGGCCCTGCTGGCATGAGCCTGCCGGAGTTTCTCAGACGGAGGGACATCAACGACGGCGTGGAGACCTGCCGGGCCACGCCGGGGGCGGTGCTGCTGGACGTGCGGGACCGGTCAGAATACGCCGAGGGCCACATCGCCGGCAGCGTGAACCTGCCCCTGGGCCGGCTGGACAGCATTGACCGCTTCGCCCCCTCCCCGGATACCCCGCTGTTTGTCTACTGCTACAGTGGGCGGCGCAGCGCCAGCGCCGTGGCCGCCCTCCGGGAAGAGGGATATACCAGCGTTACCAACATTGGAGGCATCGACCAGTGGGACGGGCCGGTGGAACAAGGAGGAAATCTGTGATGAAGGTTGTGATTGTAGGCGGCGTGGCCGGCGGAGCTACCGCCGCCGCCCGGCTCCGCCGGCTGGACGAGCAGGCGGAGATCATTATTTTCGAGCGCTCGGGCTATGTATCCTACGCCAACTGCGGCCTGCCCTACTATATCGGCGGGGAGATCACCGACCGGGAGGAGCTGACCCTCCAGACCCCGGAGAGCTTTCGCCGCCGCTTCAACATCGACGTGCGAGTCCGCCACGAGGTCTTAAGCCTGGACGCGGCAGGGAAGACCGTCACCGTCCGGGAGCTGGACACGGGGCGGGTGTTTACCGAGTCCTATGACAAGCTGCTCCTCTCCCCCGGCGCCGCGCCGGTGGTGCCGGACATTCCCGGTGCGGACGGCCCCAGGGTCTTCACCCTGCGGACGGTGGAGGATACCTTCCGCATCTACGACTTCATTGAGCGGGAGAAGCCCCGCCGGGCGGTGATCTCCGGCGGCGGCTTCATCGGCCTGGAGATGGCGGAGAACCTGATGAGCCGGGGGCTCCAGGTGACCATGCTCCAGCGCCCCCGCCAGGTGATGAGCCCCCTGGATCCGGATATGGCCTCCCTGCTCCACGCCCGGCTCCGGAAGGCGGGGGTGGACCTGCGCCTGGGCTGCAGCGCCTCCGCCCTGGAGGAAACGGACAGGGGCGTGCGGGTCCTCTTGGAGGGCCATGAGCCCCTGGAGGCGGACATGGTCCTCCTGGCAGTGGGCGTCCGGCCCGACGGGCGCCTGGCCCGGGAGGCGGGCCTGGCGGTGAACAGCCGGGGGGCCATTGTGGTCAGCGACCGGATGGAGACCTCCGCTCCGGACGTCTACGCGGTGGGCGACGCGGTGGAGATCACCCACTTTGTCACCGGCAAACGAGCCTCCATCGCCCTGGCGGGCCCTGCCAACAAGCAGGGCCGTATCGCCGCGGACAACATGGCCGGCATTCCCAGCCGCTACACCGGCGCCCAGGGCTCCTCGGTGCTGAAGCTGCTGGATATGACGGTGGCGGTCACAGGGCTGAACGAAAAATCCATCCAGGCAGAGGGAATTCCCCACGACAGCGTGGTGCTGACCTCCTCCTCCCACGCCGCCTACTACCCCGGTGCCAGGAGCATGGTGGTGAAGGTGCTCTTCGAGGTGCCCTCCGGCCGGATCCTGGGGGCGCAGATTGTGGGCTACGGCGGGGTGGACAAGCGCATCGACGTGCTGGCCACCGCCATCCGCGCCCGGATGACCGCCTTTGATTTGACGGAGCTGGATCTGAGCTACGCGCCCCCCTACTCCTCCGCCAAGGACCCGGTCAACATGGCTGGCTATGCGATGGAAAACATACTCACCGGAAAGGTCCGCCAGTTCCACTGGAACGACGTGGCCTCCCTGCCCCGGGACGGGTCTGTGGTCCTGCTGGACACCCGGACCCAGGGGGAGTGGGACCGGGGCCACATCGACTTCGCCACCCACATCCCGGTGGACGAGCTGCGGCAGCGGCTGGGGGAGCTGCCCAAGGATAAGCCCCTGTACGTATACTGCCAGAGCGGTCTTCGCAGCTATATCGCCTGCCGGATGTTGACAGGATATGGATATGAATGCTACAATCTATCTGGCGGATACGGCTTCTATTCCAGCGTGACCAAGGATCTGTGTCCCCCACCCCAGGGGACAGGCCCCTGCGGTTTGTCAAAGGAACACTAAGGATGTATTGAAGGAGGAGATTCCCATGAACCTGAAAGGAAGCAAGACCGAGAAGAACCTGCTGGCCGCCTTTGCCGGCGAGAGCCAGGCCTACACCAAGTACACCTACTACGCCTCCAAGGCCCGGAAGGACGGCTATCAGCAGATCGGCGATCTGTTTGAGGAGACCGCCAAGAACGAGAAGGAGCACGCCAAGATCTGGTTCAAGCAGCTCCACGGCGGCGAGATGCCGGAAACCACGGAGAACCTGAAGGACGCCGCCGCCGGCGAGAACTACGAGTGGACCGACATGTACGCCACCTTCGCCAAGGAGGCCGAGGAGGAGGGCTTCACCGAGCTGGCCCGGCTGTTCAAGGGCGTGGCCGCCATTGAAAAGGCCCACGAGGAGCGCTATCTGAAGCTGCTCAAAAACATCGAGGACGGCATCGTCTTCTCCCGGGACGGCGACACCATTTGGAAGTGCGGTAACTGCGGGCACATCGTGGTTGGCAAGAAGGCCCCCGAGGTCTGCCCGGTCTGCGCCCATCCCAAGGCATACTTTGAGATCAAGGCGGAGAACTATTGATCGTTTTCTCCAGTTTTGCGCAAAAAAAGAGGAGCACCGGAAACCGGTGCTCCTCTCAGTCTGCGAAAACGCCTGGATAGACATTTTCACAGACTGAAAATGCCGTTACTTCCCCGCTGCGGAGCAGCAGGAAAGTCCCCGCTTTGCGGGGCATTTAATTGGATTCGAGGCGGGCACTGCCTCCTCGAGCTCCCCTGGGCCCTGGGTCTTTTGCCTCTGGAGGGAAGTTTTCGACACGTTAAGAGGAGCACCGGTTTCCGGTGCTCCTCTTTTTCATGTCTTTTTTATCCCGGAGGCTCAGCCGCCCAAATACGCCTTGCGCACCTGGTCGCTGGCCATCAACTCCGCGCCGGTGCCGCTGAGGGAGATGCAGCCGGTCTCCAGCACATAGGCCCGGTCCGCCACGCTCAGAGCCGCCTGGGCGTTCTGCTCCACCAGCAGAATGGTGGTGCCAGCGGCGTGGAGCTCCTTGATGATGTCGAAGATCTGCTCCACTAGGATGGGCGCCAGGCCCATGGAGGGCTCGTCCAGCATCAGCAGCTTCGGCTTGCTCATCAGCGCCCGGCCCATGGCCAGCATCTGCTGCTCGCCGCCGGAGAGGGTTCCGGCGATCTGCCGCCGGCGCTCCTTCAGCCGGGGAAAGCGCTCATACACGTCGGCAATCCCCGCCTCGGCCACAGCGCGCTGCTGGGTAAAGGCCCCCATCTCCAGATTCTCCTCCACGGTCATCTGGAGGAAGATACGCCGCCCCTCAGGCACCTGGGCCAGCCCGTGCTCCACGATCTTGTGGGGGGCCACCCCCTTCAGGTCCTTATCCTCAAAGCTGACGGACCCGGACCGGGGGTGCAGCAGGCCGGAGATGGTGTTCAGCACCGTGGATTTTCCCGCGCCATTGGCGCCGATCAGGGTGACGATCTCCCCCTCTTTCACCTCAAAGCTGACACCCTTCACAGCATGGATACTGCCGTAGTAGACATGGATATCGTTGACTTTCAGCAGAGCCACCCTTTACCCCTCCTTCTTCTTGCCCAGGTAGGCCTCGATCACCGCCGGGTTGGCCTGGATCTCCTCCGGCGTGCCCTTGGCGATGATCTTGCCGAAATTCAGCACGCAGATCCCCTCGCAGATGCCCATGACCAGGTTCATGTCGTGCTCAATGAGCATAATGGCGATCTGGAAGGTATCCCGGATCTTGACGATGTTGTCCATGAGCTCCGCGGTCTCCGAGGGGTTCATGCCCGCCGCCGGCTCGTCCAGCAGCAGGAGGCTGGGCGCCGTGGCCAGGGCCCGGACGATCTCCAGCCGGCGCTGGGCGCCGTAGGGGAGGCTGCCGGCCACGTGGTCCGCCAGGTCCTGCATATCGAAGATGCTCAGCAGCTCCATGGCCATCTCGTGGGCCACCTTCTCCTTCTTCCAGTAGGAGGGGAGGCGGAGGATGCCGCTCCACACGGGATAGGGGGTCTGGTTGTGGAGGCCCACCTTCACGTTGTCCTCCACACTGAGCTTGGAGAACAGGCGGATGTTCTGAAAGGTCCGGGCGATGCCCGCCCGGCTGACCTGGGCGGTGGTCATGGAGTGGGTGTCCCTGCCGTCCAGCAGGATGGTCCCCCGGGTGGGCTGGTAGACCTTGGTGAGCAGGTTGAACACCGTGGTCTTGCCCGCGCCGTTGGGGCCGATGAGCCCGGCGATCTCCGTGCGGCCGATGGCCATGTTGAAGTCGCTGACCGCGGTCAGGCCGCCGAAGTCAATGCCCAGATGGCGGCACTCCAGAATAGGGCTCTTGTCGATGTCCCGCTCCGGGATGATATTCGTGCTGGGTACCGGCACCAGCTTGGGCTTTGGATACTGCTTCTTCATTTCCCGGCACCTCCCTCAAGCGTCTTTTCCCGGCGGCCTCCCATCCGCTCCCGCAGGGCGGAGAAGAACCCCTTGATGGTGGGATTGTTGGTCAACAGCATCACCAGGATCAGGATGATGGCGTAGAGGAGCATGCGGTAGTCCGCATACTCCCGCAGGGCCTCAGGCAGCACATAGAGCACCACCGTGGCCAGGACGCTGCCCCACATCCGCCCCAGCCCCCCCAACACCACATAGACCAGGACCTGGATGGAGGTGTTGAAGTCAAACTGGGCTGAGGTGACGTTGGAGTAGTTCATGCCAAACAGAGCGCCGGCAGCGCCGGCCAGGGAGGCGGAGATCACAAAGGCGATGAGCTTGTACTTGGTGATGTTGATGCCCACGCTCTCCGCGGCGATCCGGTTGTCCCGGATGGCCATAATAGCCCGGCCAGCGCGGCTGCGGATCAGGTTGAGCACCACAATCAGGGTGATCATCACCAGGGCAAAGCCCACGGTAAAGGTTGCGATCCGGCTGTTGCCGGTGGCGCCCTGGGCGCCCTTGATGATCTCGATGCCGTTCTCGCTGAGGCCCAGGCTGGACATGCTCTTGGTGCCGTCAATGTTCAGGGCCATGTGCAGTCCGTTCTCATCCCAGCCCACCAGCAGGCAGTTGATCAGGTCGCGGATGATCTCTCCGAAGGCCAGGGTCACGATGGCCAGATAGTCGCCCCGGAGCCGGAGCACCGGGATGCCCACGATCAGGCCCACAATGGCGGCGAAGAAAGCGCCCACCAGGATGGCGATCACCATCCGCACCAGCTCATTGGGCACGGAGGCCTGCAGGCTCATGGCCGTGATGATGCCGGAGAAGGCCCCCACGCTCATAAAGCCCGCATGGCCCAGGGACAGCTCTCCCAGGATGCCCACAGTCAGGTTCAGGGACACCGCCATGCACACGTAGCAGCAGATGGGGACCAGCATGCCGCTGATCGAGCGGCTGAGCATCCCCCTGGATTGGAGGACCGACATGACGATAAAGGCGATGATGACGCCGAGATAGGTGGCGTAATCCACCAGCGTGGCGGTTTTGATTCTTTTCACGGAAGTTCCCATTTTCTTCATCCCGGACACCTCACACTTTCTCCGGCACGTACTTGCCCAGCAGGCCCGAGGGCTTCACCAGCAGCACAATGATCAGCACGGCGAAGAGGATGGCGTTGGACAGCTGGGTGGAGATATAGGCCTGAGCCATTGCCTCGATAATGCCCAGCAGCATCCCGCCGAGAAATGCCCCGGGGATGGAGCCGATGCCGCCGAACACCGCCGCGGTAAACGCCTTGATGCCGGGCATGGAGCCGGTGGTGGGCTGGAGCACCGTGGAGTAGGAGCACAGGAGCACCCCCGCCACTGCCGCCAGGGCAGAGCCGATGGCAAAGGTCAGCGAAATGGTGAAGTTGACGTTGATGCCCATGAGCTGGGCGGCGCCCCGGTCCTCGGAGCAGGCCCGCATGGCCTTGCCCATCTTGCTCTTGCCCACAAAGGTGGTCAGGCCCACCATAATGATGATGCACATTGCCACCGTCAGCAGCGCCACATAGTCGATGCTCAGCCGTCCTCCGGCCAGCTGCAGCTGGCCGCTGACGATGGGCGTGAAAGCCTTGGGGTTGGCGCCGAAGAGCAGCTGCACCGCGTTTTGCAGGAAGTAGCTCACGCCGATGGCGGTGATCAGCACCGCCAGGGAGCCGGCCTGGCGCAAGGGCCGGTAGGCCAGTCCCTCGATGACCACACCCAGCACCAGACACACTACCATGGCCACCAGCACAGAGCCGACGGTCGCCAGCACGGTGGCCACGGCGCTGGGGTTCTCCCCCAGGACACTGCCGCTGAAGAAGGACGTGGCGTAGAAAGCCACATACCCGCCCACCATGATCACGTCGCCGTGGGCGAAGTTGAGCATCTTGGCGATGCCGTAGACCATGGTATAGCCCAGGGCGATGATAGCGTAGATGCTGCCGAGGCTCACGCCGTTGATCAGATACGATAGAAATTCCATAAGACTTTGATCCTCTCTCTTTCCCCTTCTATGACAGAAACCGGAGCGGCATGGCCGGATCCCCGCGCCGGTTTCCACCATAGAAGCGCAGGGGGGCTGCCGGAATTTCCATTCCGGCAGCCTGCCCTGTCTGCGGTTTTGATTCCGCGCCGCTCAAAGGAACGGCACAGCTTCCCTTTTTACCACTGGGGGGTGACGTAGGCGCCGTTCTCAATCACCACGGCGGTAGGATCCTTGTTTACCGCGCCGTTGTCGTCCCAGGTCATCTCGGACCCGGCACTGGTCAGGCCCACTACGGACAGGTCCCCCATGGCGGCGATCAGCGCGTCGCAGAGCTCCCCGTTGGACATGTCGGCGCTGACACCAGCGGCCTTGATGGCCTCGTAGAGGATATACACCGCGTCATAGGCGTCCGCGCCGAACTGGTTGGGGATCTCGCCGTACTGCTCCTGGTACTTGCTCACAAAGCTCTGGGTCCGCTCGTCCTCCGCGTCAGCGGAGAAGGGGGTCAGCAGGTACACGCCCTCAGCCAGGCTGGCGTCAAAGTTCTCGGCGGTCAGGATGCCGTCCATGCCGTCCACGCCGAAGAAGATAGGCTCGTAGCCCATGGTATCAGCCTGGCTCAGGATGACGGAGGCGGGAGTGTAGTAGATAGGCAGGAACAGCAGCTCCGCGCCGGCGTTCTGAGCGGCGGTCAGCTGGTTTCTGAAGTCGGTCTGGCTGGACTCGTTGAAGGTACCCTCATAGACGATCTCCATGCCCCGGGCGTCCGCCTCAGTCTTGAAGTTATCCCGGATACCGATGGAGTATTGCTCATCGTTCTTGTAGATGATGCCGATTTTCACATCACCGAAGTTCTCGTCAATGTACTGGGCGCTGCGGGAGCCCTGGTTGGAATCGGTGAAGCAGACCTGGAACACATTGTCATTGCCCTCAATGACATCGTCGCCGGAGGCGGAGGGGGTGATGGTGAACACCCGGTCCTCATAGGCCAGAGGCATGACGGACAGAGCCGGCTGGGTGGTAACCGTCCCCACCAGCACCTGCATTCCATCGTCCATCAGGGAGTTATAGGCGTTGACGGAGGTTTCCGCGTCGTTCACGTCGTCAGCGGGGGCCAGCAGCTCAAACTGGATGTCCTCACCCAGGGCGTTGATCTCCTCTACGGCGATCTGGGCGGAATTGGCCACACAGGTGCCGTAAATCGCGGCGCCGCCGGTCAGGGGGCCGATCACGCCGATCTTAAAGGTACCACCGGCCTCGCCGGTGCTGCCGCCATCGCCGGTATCGCCGGTGTCACCGGCATTGCCGCTATTGTTGCCGCCGTTGTTGGTGGTGCTGCCGCAGGCAACCATGCCCAGCACCATGACGGCTGCCATCAGCATTGCTAAAAGCTTTTTCATCGTCAGGAACTCCTTTTCTGAAACTACCTGGCACCTGCTCTGACTCTTCCTCGATCATGCAGGCCGCATACAAATGCTCTCCAGGTGTTGCATCTATGATAAAACTTCATCCAAGGAAAGTCAATCGGCAATATATCTACAATTTATTCTTCTTGATTTTGCAGGTTTTATGTCCATTCCACACAAAATCACCAAATCATTTCCAGCAAGTCGCTGATTCTGCTTCGGCTTTGCCCTGCGGGTATTTTCCTTTCCCCGCCCTATTCCATTACATTTTCTCATATATTGCTGAAATTCATTCATACAGAAACTGCCGGCAAAAATATGCACTCCGGGGACTGCGCACGGCTTCTCTCCCCCTCTCCGGCGGCGTTCCGCACACCGGCACAGCGCGCAAAAAGGGCCTGCGGCTTTTTTGCCGCAGGCCCTCATTCCGCACGTCAGCCGGCTCTCCGCAGGGAGTGGATCCGGATGGCGGACACGTCTGTCCCCAGGTCCTCCGCGATGGCGGCGGAGATGGCCGCCACCAGCTCTCCGCGGCTGGGGACCGGCGCCTCGCCCCCTACCCGCCGCAGGGAGTGGATCCGGATGGCGGACACGTCCGTTCCCAGCTCCTCCGCCACCGCGGCCGAGATCGCAGCCACCAGCTCCCCACGGCTGGGGACCGGCGCCTCGCCCCCTACCCGCCGCAGGGAGTGGATCCGGATGGCGGACACGTCCGTCCCCAGGTCCTCCGCGATGGCGGCGGAGATGGCCGCCACCAGCTCCCCACGGTTGGGGATGGCCGCCGGCGCCGGCACAGCCGCAGCGGCCGGCATCTGGGGCTGCTCCGCTTCAGAGGGCTCCGCCGCTTCGGAGGGCTGCCCGCCCTCCCTGCCGCCCCGAACCCAGCGCACAGCAGCCCACGCAAAGAATACGGCGAACATTGCCGCCACCACACACAGTCCTTCCAATCCTTCCGGCATATCCATCCTCCTGTCAACGCAGCTGGAATCCAAGGTTCCCTCTCCGCGGAGCGGGTCCCCTTCGGTAAAATTCGTTCTTATATTATTGTACCTGATTTTTCCGTTTTGACAAGGGGGTTTCCGCAAGTTCTCGCCCATCCCTTGATTTTTCCTCTCCCCCGCCTCCGTTGGACAGTTTTTTCCGCAGCCCCTTGCAAATCCCAGTCCGGCCCGATACAATAACAGCAGGAAAAAGGAGGGACGCTCACATGGCAGATTTTACCCATTTCCAGCAGGACGGCCGCCCGAAAATGGTGGACGTATCCCCCAAGGCCCCCACGCTCCGCACCGCCCGGGCCTCCGGCCGGGTGCTGGTCAGCCGGGACACCCTGGAGCTGATCCGCAGCGGCGGCATCCGGAAGGGGGACGTGCTCGGCTGCGCCCAGATCGCCGGCATCATGGCCGCCAAGCGGACGGCGGACCTGATTCCCATGTGCCATCCCCTGGGCCTGTCCGGCGTGGAGCTCCAGCTCACCCTCAGCGACGACCCGCCGGCGGTGGAGATCTCCGCCTCCACCCGCTGCACCGGCCCCACCGGCGTGGAGATGGAGGCGCTGACGGCGGTTTCCGTGGCGGCGCTGACGGTGTACGACATGTGCAAGGCGGTCCAGCGGGACATGGTGATCGACCAGATCCGGCTGGAGGAGAAGACCGGCGGCAAGAGCGGCGATTTTAAGCGGGAGGTGCATCCATCATGGAGATGACGGCGGCGGTGCTGACCATCAGCGACAAGGGCTCCCAGGGGCTGCGGGAGGACCGGAGCGGCCCGGCAGTGGCGTCCATGCTCCAGGAGGCTGGCTGGCGCGTGGTCCACAGGGCGATTCTGCCGGACGAGTACGAGGAGATCCGGCGGGAGCTGCTGGACTGCTGCGGCCAGCGGCTCTGCCTGGTAGTAACCACCGGGGGCACGGGCTTTTCCAAGCGGGACGTGACCCCGGAGGCCACTCTCTCCGTGGTGGAGCGGCTGACCCCCGGCATTCCGGAGGCCATGCGCGCCGAGAGCATCCGCATCACCCCCCACGGGATGCTGAGCCGGGAGGCGGCGGGCATCCGGGAGGACACCCTGATCATCAACCTGCCCGGCAGCGTCAAGGCGGCCACCGAGTGTCTGGGGGCGGTGCTGCCCGCCCTGCGCCATGGGGTGGAGATTCTGCGGGGGCAGGCCGGCGAGTGCGGCGGCCATGACCACGGGGAGGGGGGCGGACGCCATGGCTAAGGTGCTGGCCGTCTGCCGCAGCGAGCGCAAGGGCACCCAGAAGCACCCCCTGCCCCAGGCGGAGCTCCGCGCCAACCATGGCATTGTGGGGGACGCCCACGCCGGCCCCTGGCACCGGCAGGTGAGCCTTCTGGGGATCGAGAGCGTGCGAAAGGTCCAGGAGCGGATCAGCTTCCCGCTGAAGCCCGGGGACTTTGCGGAGAACATCCTCACCGAGGGCATCTGCCTGTACGCCCTGCCGGTGGGGACCCGCCTGCGGATCGGCCCCGCCCTGGCGGAGGTCACCCAGATCGGCAAGGAGTGCCACTACGGCTGCGCCATCCGCCAGGCTGCCGGAGACTGTGTCATGCCCCGGGAGGGCATCTTCGTCCGGGTGCTGGAGGGGGGGATCGTCCGCCCCGGGGATCCCATCGCCGTGGAGGAAGGACCGGAGGCGGCAGATCCCGCTGCCCAGGCCGCCGGGCAGGAGAAATAAGCGGCAGGCGCGCCGCAAAAATGCCGTGCCCTTCCCACTGCTCCGCAGCGGAAAAGTCCCCGCTGCGCGGGCCCCGCGCCTTGCACAGCAAGGCTTTGCGGGACATTCGATTTCATTCTGCCCTGTGCTGCTTTCTCCTCCTGATGGGAGTTTTTCCACACGCTGAGCCGGAGCCGCCCCTGGGGGCGGCTCCGGCTTTTTACTAGTTGCGAAAATACTCCCGCCGCCAGGGATTGTCCGCCCCGGCTGCCAGCGGCGCCGGGACAAGGCATATTTTCTATCGCCGCCTCATAGGTTCCAGTATCCATACTGATGAGGTGACGCCAACATGGAAGACTCCCTGCGCAACAACTTCGTTTCCCTCTGCGGCACCGCCGACGGCGAGCCCGTCTTCTCCCACGAAAACCACGGCCAGCGGTTCTGCCGCTTTCCCCTCCGGGTGGTCCGCCTCTCCCAGCAGGCGGATCTGCTCTCCGTCCTGGCCACAGAGGAGCAGCTGCGCCCCCTGCTTCCCCTGACCGGGCGCCGCCTGGCGGCGGAGGGCCAGCTGCGCTCCTTCAACAACAAGAGCGGTCTGGGCAGCCGCCTGGTGATCAGCGTCCTGGCCCGCAGCCTCGTCCCCTCCCAGGAGGAGGACAGGAATGTCATCCGCCTCTCCGGCGTCATCTGCAAGCCCCCGGTCCTCCGCCGCACCCCCCTGGGCCGGTGCATCTGCGACATCATGCTGGCTGTCAACCGGCGGTACGGCCGGACGGACTACCTGCCCTGCATCGCCTGGGGCCAGGTGGCCCTGGAAGCCGGGGCGCGGACCGTGGGCTGCCGGCTGGGCCTGGAGGGACGGGTCCAGAGCCGGGAGTACACCAAGGTCCTGGAGGACCGGACCGAGGTCCGCACCGCCTTTGAGGTGAGCATCATGCAGCTGACAGAGTAGCGCCCCCGCGGCCGGCGGCCTTCCCTCCCACAGAAAAGAAAACGCGCCGCGGCGGATGCCGCGGCGCGCGGGAGGCCCCTCGCTCCTTATTTCTCCTCCACAGAGAGGATCTCCATGGGACAAGCCTTGGCGCAGATGCCGCAGGCGATGCACTTGCTGGCCTTGCCCACCTCGGGGGAGAGGACCATCACGTGCATGGGGCAGGCCTCCACGCACTTGCCGCAGCCCACGCACTTCTTCTTATCGATCACATAGACGCCCTTGGCGTTCTGGCTGATGGCCTGCTCCGGGCAGGTCCGGGCGCACTTGCCGCACATGATGCAGCTGTTGACCTTGGGCTCCCCGTCCGGCTTGGCGGTGATCCGGATGCAGCTGAGATCCGGGTCAAACTTCTTGTAAAAGGCCTGGGAGCAGGCGATGACGCAGGACAGGCACGCCTTGCAGGGATTTTCCTTGCTCACAACCAGTTTCTTCATGGGTACATCCTCCATTATCTTTCTGATTTTTCTCATCTCACAGCCGGCGGGCATCCCAGCCCCGCCGGTTTCCATAGCTCCCATGTTAGCAGATTGTTTGCGGCAATGCAAATCCTTTTTGACAAAAGGCGCGAATTCCCTTTTCTTTTCCCCATCCCCCGACAGGGGTTGCGTCGGCGGCGATTTTCCTTTATAATGCCTTCGAGGCAGGCAACCCCCTGTCATCCGCCAAAAAAAGGAGGCGCCGCCATGAGCGATCACAGCCACGACCACGAAATGCTCCACGCCAACGGGATTCCCCACTCCCATGGCGGGCACAGCCATACCCACAGCCCCGAGCACATCAAGCGGGTTTCCAACCGCCTGGCCCGGGCCATCGGTCATCTGGAGAGCGTCAAGAAGATGGTGGAGGACAACCGGGACTGCGCCGAGGTGCTCATCCAGCTGGCCGCGGTGAAAAACGCCATCAACAACACCGGCAAGGTGATCCTCAAGGACCACCTTGAGCACTGCATCGTGGACGCCGTGGAGCACCACGACCACACCGCCATTGAGGAGCTGAACAAGGCCATCGAGCAGTTCCTGAAATAATATTCAATATCCCTACGGTCTATGTATAATTATTCATTTGTACCCCCTGTTTTCCCCGGTTTTCGGCTTATTTTCATGTAAATACCCCCTGTCGGCAGGGATTTAGCTGTTTATTCTGTCACTTTTTACTAAAAAATATTCCGCCTTTTTGGCCAACCCTACGAATTTCCGGAAAAGGCCGCCCAACTCCCCCTCCGATCCCCCCAGAGGGGGATTTTTGCACTTGCTTTTTCGGGGGCGTTTTGCTACAATGCTTTTGTTAAAAGTGTACATGCAAACCACTTAGATCACTGAGAGAAAGGAGCGTTTGAAAGCGGAACCGTCCGCTTTCGGCAAAGTCGTTATGAAGCTGATTACTGTCGAACAAATGGAAGCCGCAACCCAAAAGCTGCTGGAGCTTGGCAGCCAGGTAGGGGCCGATTCCTGGCAGCAGCGCGTCAAGAACCAAACTCCCCATTGTAAGTTTGGTGAGGAGGGCACCTGCTGCCGCATCTGCTCTATGGGCCCCTGCCGCATCACCCCCAAGGCCCCCAGAGGCATCTGCGGCTGCGACGTCCACGGTATCGTCGCCCGCAACTTCCTGCGCTTTACCGCCGGCGGCAGCGCCACTCACTCCGACCACGGCCGTGAGATCTGCCACACCCTGTACCAGACCCGGGAGGGCGGCAACTACACCATCAAGGATCCCGAGAAGCTGAAGAGAATCGCCGGCGAGTGGGGCATCGAAACCGAGGGCAAGGATATCTTTGATCTGGCCCACGAGGTCGCCGAAACCGCCCTGATGGAGTACGGCAAGCCCTTCGGCATCCAGCGCTTCCTCAGCCGCGCCCCGGAGCACACCCAGAAGCTGTGGCACGACGCCGGCATTGAGCCCCGGGCCATCGACCGTGAGGTTTCCCAGGCCATGCACATGACCCATATGGGCTGCTCCTCCCTGCCGGAGGCTCTGATCCGTCAGGCCCTGCGCTGCGGCCTGAGCGACGGCTGGGGCGGTTCCATGTGCGGCACCGAGTTCTCCGACGTCATGTTCGGCACCCCCAAGCCCGTGGACACCGAGGCCAACCTCGGCGTCATGGAGAAGGACATGGTCAACATCGTTGTCCACGGCCACGACCCCTCCCTCTCTGAGATGATCGTGCTCTACGCCCAGGATCCCGAGATGATCGCCCTGGCCAAGGAGCAGGGCGCCAAGGGCATCAACATCTGCGGCGTGTGCTGCACCGCCAACGAAGTCGCCATGCGCCACGGCATCCCCATGGCCGGCAACTTCCTGCAGCAGGAGAACGTGGTACTTACCGGCGCCTGCGAGGCCATCGTGGTGGACGTGCAGTGCATCTTCCCCGCCCTGGGCCCCCTGAGCAAGTGCTTCCACACCAAGTTCATCACCACCTCCGACATCGCCCGGATGCCCGACAGCGAGTTCATCCACTTCTCCGCCGAGAACGCCGGCGAGAACGCCAAGGCGATCGTGAAGATGGCCATTGAGAACTTCAAGAACCGGGATCAGGATCGCGTGTTCATCCCCGACATGAAGATCGAGGCCACCGTGGGTTACTCCGTGGAGGCCATCAAGAAGTGCCTGGACGGCGTCACCAACACCCAGGTGGACGTGACCGGCACCACCAAGCCTCTGGTGGAGTGCGTCAAGTCCGGCGTGCTGCGGGGCGCCGTGGCCATGGTCGGCTGCAACAACCCCAAGGTCCGTCCTGACTATGCCCACATTGAGCTGATGAAGAAGCTCCTGGCCAACGATATTATCCTGGTGGTGTCCGGCTGCTCCGCTCAGGCGGCTGCCAAGGCCGGCCTCATGAGCAAAGATGCCAAGGAGTTCTGCGGCGACGGCCTCAAGCGCGTGTGCGAACTGGTGGGCATTCCCCCGGTGCTGCACATGGGCTCCTGTGTGGATATCTCCCGCATGATGGTCCTGGCCGCTGATATTGCCAAGGATTCCGGCTGGAATATCTCCCAGATCCCCCTGGTGGGCTGCGCCCCCGAGTGGATGAGCGAGAAGGCCGTGTCCATCGGCAACTACGTGGTGGCCACCGGTATCGACACCTTCCTGGGCGTGGATCCCTACACCAAGGGCTCCAC
>CAJFVK010000031.1 GCA_904420435.1 uncultured Oscillospiraceae bacterium | reverse complement strand
CGCGGCGAAAAAGCATCTGAAAAACCTGGTGGCCCCATACGGCAAAACGGTCCTGCTGGCCTATGGCGGCGGGTCCGTCAAGAAGAACGGCATCTATGACGAGCTGAAGGGTCTGCTCACCGAGGCGGGTAAAGAAGTTGTGGACTTCTCCGGCATCATGTCCAACCCCACCTACGAAAAGGTCCAGGAGGGCGCCCGGCTGGTGCGGGAGCGCCAGGTGGACTTCATCCTGGCGGTGGGCGGCGGTTCCGTCATTGACTGCTGCAAGGTGATCTCCGCCCAGGCGGTCCTGGACGAGGACATCTGGTCCATGGAGTACCAGCAGGGGAAATTCCCCACCGCCGGCATCCCCATGGGCGCGGTGGTCACCGCCTCCGGCACCGGGGCGGAGATGAATTCCGGCGCGGTTATCACCTGCGAGGACAGGAACTGGAAGGGGCCCATCGTGGGCATCGCTGCCAGGTTCACCATCCTGGACCCGGCCTACACGGCGTCCGTGCCTGCCATGCAGGTGCTCTCCGGCGCTTTTGACACCCTGAGCCACGCCATGGAGACCTATCTGGGCCAGTCCGACCGGGACAACGTGTCAGACGATGTGGCCCTGGCCGTCATGCGCAACACGGTGGTGAATATGCGCCGCCTGCTGGCGGACATCCATGACCTGCAGGCCCGGGGCAACCTCATGTGGGACTCCGCCATGGCGGAGAACGGCATTTTGAAGGTGGGCCGCCTCACCGACTTCCAGGCCCACCAGATTGAGCACCAGCTGGGGGCCTACACCGACTGCAACCACGGCCAGGGGCTGGCGGTGATCCACCCGGCCTACTACCGCCGGATCGCCAAGGACGCCTCCGAAAAGTTTGCAAGGTTTGGCAAAGAGGTCTTCGGCGTGGACGGCGCCGAGGCGGCTGTGGAGGCCCTGGCCGACTTCATCAAAGAGTGCGGCCTGCCGACAAAGCTCAGCCAGCTGCGCTCCAAGGTGGAGATCACCCCTGAGGTGCTGCGGCAGGTTGCGGACACCTGCAACCTGATCAAGACCGGTCCCCGCCAGCTGAGCCGGGACGAGATCTACGACCTGCTGGTGGAGTGCCTGTAAGAGCAGGGAAGGGATCCACAAGGAATAAACGGGGGATTCTTTTGGGAACGGCTATTGCGGCTGTTGCCGTGCTGGCCTGCGTGTGCTACAATGTCTACCGCCATCCGGCCGCTTTCCGGAATCTGCCGGATAACTCTCTGCCGGAAACTCAGCCAACGGCTCTGCAGGCCCGGGAGAGCCCGCCCCATTGACACAGCGACGTCCGGTAGGAGGCACCGCCTATGAATCCATACCGAAAACTGATCTCCAATACCGTCCTGTTCGGCATCAGCACCTTCGGCTCGAAGTTCCTCTCCTTTCTGCTGACGCCCTTCTATACCCGCATCCTCTCCAGCGCGGAGTATGGGGTGACGGATCTGCTCATTCAGACAGGGAACCTGATCATCCCCCTGGCATCCATCGGCATCGCCAATGGGGTCATCCGTTTTGGGCTGGAGCGGAGCAGCAACAAAAGCGGCGTCTTCACCACCGGCCTTCTGACCATGCTGGCCGGCTTTCTGGTGCTGCTGGCGATCTCCCCGCTGCTGGGGCGGATCGAGTTTCTCTCCGGCTACCTGTGGCTGGTGCTGCTCTATGTGCTGACGGCGAATCTCCACGCCCTCTGCAATCAGTTCGCCCGGGCCATGGGCCATGTGCGGCTGTTTGCCCTGGACGGCGTTCTCTGCACGCTGCTGGTCATCGGGTTTGACATCCTCTTTCTGGCCGTTTTCCGGATGGGGATCACCGGCTATGTGCTGGCAAACGTCCTTTCGGATGGCATCACGGCTCTCTTCGTATTTTTCCGCGCCAGACAGTGGCGCTACCTGCATCTGTCCGCCCTGTCCAGGGCCGGCGCCTCCCAGATGCTTCGGTACAGCGCCCCCCTGGTACCCAGCAATCTGTGCAGCTGGATCATCAACATCTCTGACCGCTATCTAATCGCCCTGCTGGTAAACAGCGCTGCCAACGGCATCTACGCCATCGGCAACAAGATCCCCAACATCCTGATGACGATCTCGAGCCTGTTTTCCTCGGCCTGGCAGATTTCCGCCCTGGCGGAGCAGCCAAAGGCAGAAAAAGAGCGGTTTTTCTCCAACGTGTTTTCCGTCTACTCCTCCATCGCCCTTGTTGTGGCCTCCGGCGTCATTTTGACTGCACAGATTTCCACCCGCCTACTGGCGGCCCCGGAATACTATGAGGCATGGCGGTATGTGCCGGTGCTGACGCTGGCCACTACCTTCGCCTGCCTGGGGGCCTTCCTGTCCTCCATCTACATGGTGGAGCAGCGCAGCGGCGCTACGCTGTTTACGACCATGCTGGGAGCGGCCGTCAATGTAGTGGGGAATTTCTTCCTGATCCAGCTCTGGGGCCCCATGGGCGCGGCCATTTCCACGCTGCTCAGCTACCTGCTGATTTTCGGCGTGCGGGCCATCCATACCAGGACGATGCTCCGCATCCGGTGGGACGCCCCAAAGCTCCTGATCTGCTGCCTGCTGCTGGGCGTCCAGTGCGTCGTTATGGAGAGCGCCGTCCCCCTGTGGCAGCTGTGGTCCGGCCTCTGCCTGCTGGTTGTGGCGGCGATGAATTATAAACCGCTGCGGCAGGCCTTCTTAAAGGCGATGTAAGGGGGACCCGGCTTCACTGCGTTTCCCCCATATCCGGGAAAAATTGCGTAGGACGACTTGCGGGCGATGCAGAGCCTGCATCCGCATCCGGGAACAGGAAAAAGAGCAAAAGCCCCGGCAAACCGATCGGTTTGCCGGGGCTTTTGCTGCGCCTGCATAGGCCACGCGGACTGCCGCCGCAGGGAGAGGCCTGCGGGACGGATGCCCCTGTCCGCTGTCCAAGCAACAATTTCTCCTAAACTGTTTTTGCTGGCAGGCTCTTTTTTAGAGAGGTTGACAGTTTATATGTGATATTGTAAAATTATTTTTGAAAAATCCTGCAGGATTGGAAGATGCTCGAAAAAAGTTTTATGTAAACTTTGCGGGATGGGAGCAGAAAACCTTGAATGTTCCGTATGTGTTGTGTGGATGTGGAGTAGGGAATTATGGCATATGTGTTGCGAATATATACAGGGGAGAATCTGTCGGAGTTTGAGCTGGAGCCGGGCCGGCAGTACCGGATAGGCGGATCTCAGGAGGCGGAGATCCCCATGCCGGGGCCGGATCTGCTGGTCACCGCCGGGGAGGACGGCTGGACGGCGGAGCAGTGGAGCCACCGGGCAAAACGCCATCCCCAGGGGGCGAAGCGGGGGTGGGAGGAGGTCCAGGTGCTGGATGAGGCGGACAGGGTGGCCCTGGCCGTCTACCGCGCTGATTTTAACGCCCAGCGGTCCCTGGACCTCAGCGGGGCGGAGGCTGTGGTGGTCGGCCGCAGCTCCTCCTGCGATATCGCGGTGTCGGACAGGCAGATCTCCGGGCGGCACCTGGAGCTGAGACGGACGGGGAGCGGCTGGTCCTTCCGGGACCTGGGGAGCTCCAACGGCACCTACCGGAATGGCGTCAGGTGCGCCCAGGGGGATCTGGGGGAGGGGGATGTGCTGACGGCGGGCTTTGCCCGGCTCTTCCTCACGGGGGATACCCTGCACATCGCCGCTTCCGGGGACGTTGCCTCCCACCTGCGGCAGAGCGGCGGAGAGGAGGAGCCGTCAGAGGGAACCTTTACACCCTTTGAGCGCTCTCCCCGGCTGAAGCTGGAGATGCCCCGGGGCGGGCTGGAGATCCAGGCGCCGCCCAACGTGGCGAATAAGCCGGAGATCCATCTCCTGTCCACCTTCCTGCCGGCCATCGGGACCATCGGGCTGGCCCTGGTGATGACCTTTGCCATGGGGAACACCATGATGCTGCTCTACTCCCTGCCCATGACCCTGATCGGTTTGATCACCTCCGTGGCCGGCTATTTCCGCCAGAAGAAGAAGTATAGCGCCCAGGTGGCGGCCCGCTTGGAGATGTATACCCGGCACCTGGAGGAGTCGGCCCAGCTGATTGAGAGAAAGCAGTGGGAACAGCGGCAGGCCATGCTGGCCGCGGACCCGGACGTGAACGCCTGCTTCTCCATGGCCCGGCGGAGGGACCGGCGGCTGTGGGAGCGCCGGCCGGGGGATGAAGATTTCCTCTCAGTCCGTCTGGGGGCGGGGGCGGTGGAGTCCTCCTTCCAGATCAACATCCCCAAGGCGGCGCTGTCCTTGGAGGAGGACGAGCTCTCCAGGCGTCCCGGGGAGCTCTACCGGAAGTACCATCTGCTGGCGGACGCGCCCATCACCTGCAATATCCTGGAAAGCCAGGTCTGCGGCATTGTGGGGGAGCGCCAGGACCGGCTGGCCCTGCTGCGGAATATGGTGGCGCAGATCGCCGCCCACCACTGTTATACGGAGGTGAAGATCATCCCGGTCTGCGCCGAGGCGGACCGGGAGCGGCTGGGGTGGATGGAGCGCCTGCCCCATGCCTGGGACAACGAGAAGCAGACCTCCTTCTCCGCGACCTCCAAGCAGGGGGCGGATGAGATTTTTCGCGCCTTTGCCGACGTGATGAAGAGCCGGGAGCGGGAGACGGGGGACAGCTTCGGCTCCGCGCCCTTCCCGCTGCCCTACTATCTCTTCGTCATCGCCGAGCCCGCCTTCCTGGGGAGAAACGACCCCATAACGGAGTACCTGTTCCATAAAAGGGAGCTGAACGCCGGGGTCATCATGGCGGTGGACACGGTGGCCCAGCTGCCCAAGGAGTGCAGCCTGATCATAGAGGTCCAGAAAAAGCGGGGGGAGTTCTACCGGCGGGACAACGCCTCCCTGCGCCGCGCCTTCTCCCTGGACGACGCCCGGGAGGAGTTCGGACCCTTTGCGGAGGAGCTGTTCCACCTGGTCTGTGACGAGAACGTGGCCACCCAGGCCATCCCGAAGAGCTACACCTTCTTTGAGATGCTCGATGTGTCCTCCGCCGGCGAGCTCGACCTGGGCGCCCTCTGGAGCCGGAGCCGGGTGACCGCCTCCATGGCGGTGCCCCTGGGGATCGGGGAGGGGGGAAAGCAGATCGCCCTGGACCTCCATGAGAAGGCCCACGGCCCCCACGGCCTGGTGGCCGGTACCACCGGCTCCGGCAAAAGTGAGCTGCTCCAGTCCCTGATCCTGGCCCTGGCGGTGCACTTCAGCCCCCGGGAGGTGGGCTTCGTGATCATCGACTTCAAGGGCGGCGGCATGGCCAACCAGTTTGAGAAGCTCCCCCACATGCTGGGGACGATCACCAATATTGACGGCAGGGCCATAAGCCGCTCCCTGGCCTCCATTAAGGCGGAGCTGACCAAGCGCCAGCGGCTCTTCGCCCAGGAGCGGGTGAACAGCATCGATCAGTACATCGAGAAGTACCGGAGCGGCGCGGCGCCCGACCCGCTGCCCCACCTGATCATCGTGGTGGACGAGTTTGCCGAGCTGAAGGCCGAGCAGCCGGAGTTCATGAAGGAGCTCATCAGCGCCGCCCGGATCGGCCGGAGCCTGGGCGTCCACCTGATCCTGGCCACCCAGAAGCCCTCGGGCCAGGTGAACGACCAGATCTGGAGCAACTCCCGGTTCCGCATCTGCCTGAAGGTTGCCACCCGGGAGGACAGCCAGGAGATGATCAAGTCCCCGGCGGCCTTTGCCATCAAGGAGCCGGGCCGGGCCTATCTCCAGGTGGGCAACAACGAGGTGTTCGAGCTCTTCCAGTCCGGCTACAGCGGCGGGAGGACCGCCGGCGGCGCCACCCAGCTGGAGGCGGTGGTGGAGCAGGTGGCCAGGTACTGCGCGGAGCAGGGGATCGGCCGCCTGCCCAGCATCTGCCTGCCGCCCCTGCCGGAGCGGATCGGCTATGTGCCGTCGCCTGCCCCCGCCGGAGGGGACATCCGGGTCTGCCTGGGCCGCTACGACAGCCCGGCCGACCAGAGCCAGGGGGACGTGACAGTAAACCTCTCCCAGGAGAATGTGCTGATCGTCGGCTCCCCCCAGTACGGCAAGACCAACGTCCTTCAGGGGATCCTCCGCAGCGGCTGCGAGCGCTACTCCTCGGACCGGCTGAACTTCTACATCGTCGACTTTGCCTCCATGCTGCTGAAAAATTTTGAGGCCTCGGCCCATGTGGGGGGCGTGGTCCTCACGACGGAGGAGGAGAAGATGGAGAACCTCTTCAAGCTCCTGCTGGAGGAGGTGGGCCGGCGCAGGGCCCTGTTCGCCCGGCAGGGGGTCAGCTCCTTCTCCGCCTACCTGGAGGCCGGCTTCGGCCCCCTGCCCCAGATCGTCCTGCTCATCGACAACCTGACGGTGATGCAGGAGCTCTATCCCCAGCAGAGTGAGGCCCTGCTCTCCCTGAGCCGGGAGGGGATCTCCGTGGGGATCAGCGCCGTCGTCGCCAATCCCCAGGTTTCCGGCGTGGGCTTCAAATACCTGCTGAATTTCCCCCGCCGCATCGGCCTCTACTGCAACGACAGCGGGGAGTACAACACCCTCTTTGACCGCAGCCGCCTGGGTGTGGACAGCGTCCCCGGCCGGGCCCTGGTGGAGGTGGACCACCAGGTGGTGGAGGCCCAGATGTTCCTGAGCTTCGAGGGGGAGCGGGAGATCGACCGGGTTCGTGAGATCCGTGCCTTTGTGGAGCGCTCCAACTCCGTCAACAGCGGCCTTCCCGCCCGGAAGATCCCCCAGGTGCCGGAAACGGTGACCCTGGCGGGCCTGGAAGCGGACGGATACGACCTGACGGTCAGAAACTGCAGGATCCCCCTGGGCGTGGACTACGCCACCATGGAGCTTTTCCACCTGGATCTGATGAAGGGGGGCTTCCTTGCCATTGCCGGCGGGGAGGGGCGGGGAAAGACCAACCTGACCCGGCATATTCTCCGGTCCATCCAGGACCATATTTTCGACAATCTGGCCAGCCTCTACATCGCCGACGACACCGGCGGCCTGGCCGCCGCGGAGGACTACGGGTGTACCGCCCAGTTTGTCCGCACGGCCGGGGAGGCCAAGGGGATGGTCGAGGCGGCGGCGGAGCTCCTGCGCCAGCGCCGGGACACCTGGGACGGCGGGGAGGCGGAGCGGCTCCCCCTGATTTTGCTGGTGCTCTCCGGCCGTGAGCTGACAGCGGCCCTGCTCCAGGACAGCAGGACGGCGGAAAACCTGCTGATGATCGGGAAGGACATGCGGCGCTGCAAGGCCTTTGTCCTCCTCTCCGAGGTGGAGGACGCGCCGGTGAACTACGCCTCCAGCCCCGTTCTCAAGCAGATCAAGGAAACCCACAGCATGATCCTCTTGGAGAATATCGGGGATATCCGCATGGCCGATATCCCCCTAAAGCTCCAGAAGGAGTTTGCCCGGGATATCCGCGTGGGGGACGGGTACTCCCTCCTGGGCGGAAAGGTGCGGAAGATCCGCTTCGTGCTGGATCAGGATGACGAGGGGAGGGAAGAACCATGAACCGCGCGGACTTTCTGGTAGACAGCGCCGTCCTCAAGGAGGCCAAGGAGGCGATGGACGCCATCCCCGGCAAGTACCGGGAGGCGATCGATCAAATCAGCGCCGTTACGGCAGAGCTGCTCCGGGACGACAACTGGAAGGGAAAGACGAAGACAGAATTTCAGGATACCTATAGCATTGTGTCCCGCTACCTGGAGGACGACCAGCAGCAGATGGGCAGCATCGTCGATATCCTCCAGGGGTTCTACAACCTGTACGACGCGGCGGATATCGACACGGCTAAATCCCTGATACAGGGGATTGAAAAGCTGAGCGACAAGGAGGAATAGGGGGAGAGTATGGCAAGCGCGAAAAAGAAGCTCTCGGATCTCAGGTCCGCCCGCAGCAAGCTGAAGGTGTCCGGCGGCGAAACCGCCGACGTGCGGAAAAAGGCGGAGGAACTGGTGGACGCCTTCAGCGACTTCGTCCGAAACGACAATCTCAGCGGCCGGGCCCTGTTCTACAGCGATCTGGCCATCCCAATCGAGGAGCACGGGGACTTTACGGCGGCGGTGAGCTATCTGGACCGGGCCATCGACGCGGCGGAGGAGGAAGTCCGCCGGGAAGAGGAGGAGGCCCGCAGAAGGCGCGAGGCCCTTTTGAAAGGGGGGCTCCTGTAGGATGGCGACACTGTGGGTACACGAAGGGTTCGAAAAGGACCTGAAGCGAAAGGTCAGCAGCTATACGGACGAGCTGGACAGCATCCGGAAGCGCTACGACAGTGCCCTGGGCATTGTGGGCAAATACGGCGGCAGCGCCGTCAGCAGCTGCGAGATCTACCTGAAAAAGCGGCGGGCCGCTCTGAACAGCGCCTCGGACAAGGCGGAGCGGATCCAAAGGGCCGCCTCCCGCTACGTGGAAGGCGTGGTGAATACGGACCTGACCCTCTCCCAGTCGGTCCACCAGCGATCCTATACGTTCTATCAGGAGAAGAAGATCGGCCCCCAGGCGGATACGAGATGGGCCCGCTTTACATACGGGCTGGCAACCTCGGCCGAGGACTTCTTTACAGATACGGTGAAGTTCTTCGAGGATCTGGCGGAGTCGATCAAGGCCTTCTACGAGGAGCACAAGTACCTCATCAACCTGGTGCTGGACGCGGTGGCGGTGGTGGGGGCCCTCCTGATGTTCACCGCCACCGGCGGCTTTTTGGGCATTATCTGCACCATCGGCGCGGCCTGGGCCCTGACCAAGGCGTCCTATGAAACGGTGATGGACGCGGGGGCGCTGATCGCCCACTGGGCCGGAGATGAGGCCATGGCAGAGGATCTCTCAGAGAAAACCCTTGCCGGAGACCTGGTGGACCTGGGGGAGGCCATGGACGAGAAGTGGGGGACCCACTTCACCGAGGTGATCAAGGGGGGCCTGATTGGCCTGGAGGCCTGCGAGTTTGTGGCGGAGATGGCAAAGGTCGGCCGGGATGTGAAAAAGATCTTCAATTTAGATGAAAAGCACTCCCTGCAGCTGGCCAAGGCCAGCAAGCGCACCTGGGCCCAGAACCTGGGGGATCTCAAAAAGATCAAATGGGGGGCGACCAAGGCCACGCCGCGATTGAAAAGCGCCCTGAACTGGTGCAAGTTCGGCCTGTATACCGCCGGCTTCTCCCTGGAGAAAACGGCCAGAGATGGCAAGGATCTGCTGCAGTCCATGGTGAAGGATACCGGGAAGAACGTGGGTACCGTGAAGAAGATGCAGACCGGGACCATTTTCCTGGAGATAAGCCCCCTGACAAAGCCGAGCTACGGGCTGACGAAGGATATTGCCGCCATTCTGATGATGTAGGAGAGGGATATGAAAACAAACAACGAACAAGCGCGGGAGCTGCTGGAGCAGGGGAAGGTGCTGTATTCCCTGGACAAATACCGGGAGGCGATCTCCTATTTTCAGAAGGCCATGGAGGCGGACCGGTACTGCGAGGAGGTCTATGAGAACCTGAGCATGTGCTATATCATGCTGGACGAGTACGACAAGGCCCGCCAGGTTCTCAGCCAGTATCTGCTGCTGAACAAGAAGAGCGGCGCCGCCTACTTCCATCTGGGAAACATCGCCCTGCTGGAGGGCAGGGCGGACGAGGCCAAGGCGTGCTACTCCAAAGCGGAGATCCTGGGATTCACCAACCCGGCCATGTTTGTGAACCTGGCCTCCTTCTACGAGGACGCCAACGACGTGGACCGGGCTCTGGAGCAGTACAACAAGATCCTCCGTGGGAACCCCTACGACTACCAGGTGCTGGAGCGCAAGGCCCAGCTGCTGTTCCGGCAGCGGCGCTTCGGGGAGTCCCTGCAGGTGGCGAGGACCATGGTGCAGACGGATATTGACGCTTTCCCCGGGCACCAGCTGCTCTATGTGAGCCTCATCATGCTGGACCGGTATGAGGAGGCGGGAAAGTACCTGGACGAGCTCATGCAGCGCTTTCCGGGCAACGAGATGGTGCTCTTCGACCGGGCGCGGCTCTACGACCTGACGGGGCAGGTGGACCAGGCCCTGGCCCTGCTGGAGGGGAGCTTTGACCGCATTGAGGACGACCCCCGCCTGGCCACTTTGAAGCTGGGGCTCCTGCTCCAGCAGAAGAAGGCGGAAGAGGCCATGGAGCTGATCCAGGCCTCGCCAGCCCTCCAGCGGGACAGCAAGGCCCTGACCATGCTCTACAGCATGTACTTTGCCAAGGAGGACTATGCCGCGGCCATGGACTGCTGCCAAAAGATCCGCGCCCTGGGGGAGGAGGACTCCCAGTATTACGCCACCTGGTACTTTATGCCCCTGGCCCAGAAGCGCCTGGGGAAGGAGGAGCAGGCGGAGAAGGACTTCACCGAGGCGGTGAAGGTCCTGCGGGAGGCCGCCCGGAAGAACCCGGGCCAGATCGACATCGACATGTACCGGGCCCTGTGTGAGTATCAGCTGGGCCACTACAGAGAGGCCGCAAAGCTGGCGGATTTCCTGCTGGCGGTCCGGAAGGACGTGGCCGCCTTCCATCTGGTGGCGGCCGCCGCATACGGCGCCCTGGGCGACGGCAGCCGTGCCAGGGCGGAGAAGGAGGCCGCCGCGCGCCTGGACAGCGGCGGGGCCGGCCTGCCGCTGTGAGAGGGGGAGGAGCATGTCCACAGAGGTAAAGGTGAATTTTTCGGTCCTGGAAAACGCCATCCAGGTCTACAACGCCCAGATCGAGGCCCTGAACAGCGCCTATTCCCAGGCGGTGAGCGCCATGGAACGGCTGCGGAGCTCCGCCTGGCGGACAGCCGGCTCCGACGAGTTCTTCCGCAATTACGACGAGAGCTGGAAGGTAGACTTTAAGGACCACATCGAGTACCTGGAGCACCTGCGCGATTGCCTTACATTGGCCCGGGAGGGCTTTTATGAGGAATACTGCAAAAAAACTTTTATAACGGAGGTATAGCATCATGGCAAATATTCTGTATCTGGACCGGCAGGGGCTGGAGAGCGACATCAAGACCATGCGGGACGGGCTGGACGCCTTCAACGCCGCGGTGCGGATGATCAACAGCGGCGTGGACGCCGCGCCGGAGCACTGGCAGGGCGCCACCCAGACGGCCTACATGGACCGCTACAACGAGCTGCGCACCGCCCTGACCAAGGACGTCCCCGACTCCGTCCAGGGCATGATCGACTTCATGCAGCAGTTCCTGAACAGCATGATGGAGGGCGACGAGAGCGGGGCCTCCGGCCTGCGCTGAGGTGTTCCCGGAGGGTCCGGCCCTGGGAAACAGGGGCGGCAGCTGCTGCCCCTGTTTCCCCAGGGAGCTGCGGAAGAAGGAAGGGAGAACAGGAAACATGGAGGGAGAGCGGAAGATCCGGAGAAAAAGAGGAAGATTCCCGCGGCATGTCCAGGTGGTCCTGGCGCTGCTGCTGAGCGTGCTGCTGACCGCCTGCAGCGCCGGCGGCGGTGAGGATACGTGGCAGGGCCAGTACGACCTGGGCGTGCGGTATTTATCGGAGGGGAACTACGAGGAGGCGATCATCGCCTTCACGGCGGCCATCGAGATCGACCCCAACCGGGCGGAGGCCTATGTGGGACGGGGCGACGCCTACATCGGCTCTGGAGAAACGGAGGAGAACCTGGCAGCAGCTCTGGCCGACTATGAGGAGGCCGTGACCCTGGACGAAACCAATGCCGCCGCCTGGCTGGGCCTGGCCGACGTGTATATTCGCCAGGGGGACTACGACAGGGCACGGGAGATCTTGCAGGAGGCCCTGGAGAAGACGGGGAACGACTCGTCCATCGCGGATAAGATCGCTGAGATGGAGGGCGGGGAGATCACCGACTCCTCCGGCAATGTCCGGCGGATGAACAGCTACGACGGGGACGGAAACCTGCTCTGGTACCATACCTACGCCTATGATGGCCAGGGATGGCAGACATCGGTTACATCCTTTGACGCCGCCGGCAACCAAACAGGCCATGTGGATGAAACTTACACGGAGAGCGGCGATTCGCTTGTCAGCTACTATTACCTCACTGAAACTGGTGAGGTAGGAAAAATTGAATATGCGTATGACGGGCAGGGGAATGCCGTAAGAGAAACGCATTACTCCCTGGAGGGAACGGTCGATGTATATTATCAAAATGAGTTCAACGCGGCCGGAAACATCATCCGGTCAGAACAATACAGCCCGGACGGGGACCTCAGGTCGTATACAACCTATACTTACAATGCGGAGGGCTGGGAGATCAGACACGACTCTTTTGACGCTGACGGCACACTTGTGGGTTATCAGACCCGCGAGTACAATGAAAATGGGCGTGTGGAACGGTACTGCGATTATGACGCGAATGGAGAAATGACTTGGAGCCACATATCCCGCTTTGACGACCAGGGCAACTACATCGGCTATGACGAGTACGACGGCGAGGGCAACCTGATCCAGTCTACTGTGAACGAGAGCTGACCAAAGAAAACAGAAGGGGAGAAATCGCATGAAAGTGCTGAAAATCCGGGCAGCCGCTCTGCTGGCAGCGATGTGTCTGCTGCTGTGCGCCTGCGGGCAGCAGAGCGGCGGCACCGGCGGGGACAACTGGCAGAGCCAGTACGACTTAGGCGTGCGGTACTTATCGGAGGGGAACTACGAGGAAGCGATTATCGCTTTCACGGCGGCCATTGAGATCGACCCCAGGCGGGCGGAGGCCTATGTGGGACGGGGCGACGCCTATTGGGCCCAGGAGGATGCCGCCTCCGCTCAGGCGGACTATGCCGCCGCGCTGGAACGGATGGAGCAGGCCGGGGCGGACTTGTACGGAAAATTGGCAGAGGCCTGGGTCGCTCTGGGGGACCGGGAGCAGGCGCTGCTTGTCCTGCAGCAGGGGCTGGAGGCCCTGGGCCAGGACGAAGCGCTGCTTGACAAGGCGGAGGAGTTGGGGTTCCTTCTGAAAGAGGACGGCAGCCTGGCGGATTTCCTGGCGGACATGGACTGGCATGAGTATTACCGCAGCGTCATTGCCCTGTTTGGCAACAGCTATCCCCAGCCGCTCACCTGGCCCGAACCCTACTACCTGCTTACAGACGCCCAGAAGGAGGAGGTCTATCGCCCGCTGATGCGGCGCATGGAAATGGCGGCCACCCTGGATACGGAGGACCCTGACCGGTGGCTGCAGTTGCTGGAGGGAATGTATTATATCCTTGGCGATATGGATCAGGTGCTGGCCATCCGGACGGAGCGGTATCAGCGCAAGCTGGCGGAGGGAGATAACTTTGCCGAGTGGACCAACCCGGCGGGGTATACCAGGACCAATGGAGAGGCGGTGCGGATCTATGATGGCTGGGGCCGGTACCTGGAGTATAGAAGCGGCGGCCTGGCGTCCAACCAGCTGTATGAATATGACGAGAAGGGCCGGCCGATCCGGAATACCAGTACCTCCACCACTGTGGAACATGTGGTGACCTGGGAATTTACCTATGGGGCGGATGGCCGGCTGAGCAGGATGGACATGACGGACACCCAGCCCGCCGGGATCACCACCGAAAGCCGGGAATATTTCTATGAAGGGAATACGGTACGGCGGCACTGCATCGTTTACGACCACTATTTTGATATGGTTGAGGCGGATTATTGGGAAACAGCGGAGGTAAACGAGTACAGCTATCTGGTCACCGATTGGACTGTAGAATGAGCCACCGGAGAGGAAGAGGAAGTAAAAGAGCATGAAACGGATTTGTAGTTGGCTTTTGACCCTGGCCCTGGTGCTGGGGCTGTGCGCCTGTGGGCAGAGCACGGAAGCCACATGGCAGGAGCAGTACGACCTGGGTGTGCGGTACTTATCAGAGGGCAACTATGAGGAGGCCATCATCGCCTTTACCGCCGCCATTGAAATCGACCCCAAGCGGCCCGAGCCCTATGTAGGCCGAGGCGGCGCCTACATCGGCAGCGGGGAGACGGCGGAAAATCTGGCGGCGGCTCTGGCGGACTATGAGGCCGCACTGGAACTGGACGAGACCAACGCAGCCGCCTGGCTGGGTATAGCGGACGTCTATATCCGCCAGGGGGACTACGACAAGGCGCTGGAGATTTTGAGAGAGGCCCTGGAAAAGACGGAGAACGACCAGAGTATTGCCGGTAAATTAGCTGAGATGGAGCGCGGCATTTTCACCGATTCCGTCGGCCAAATGCGGCGGCAAAACTGGTACGGGGAGGGCGGAGCCCTGACCTGTTATTATACCTTCACCTATGACAGCCAGGGGCGGGAGGCGTCAGTTACCTCCTTCGATGGTGCGGGCAACCAATTGAGCTGCATTGAGAACGTCTATGACCAAGAAGGGAGGCTCCTGTCGGGAAGTGGGATGATGAGCAGCGCCGGGCAGATGCAGTTCTGTGAGTACGAATATGACGCTGCCGGAAATCAGATCCAGGCGACCTACCACACCGACGCCTCCGCCGACAGCCCGGTGGAGCGGCAGTACCGATTTGCCTATGATGACGACGGGAACCAAATCCGGCAGGAGCATTACGACAGCACAGGGACTATGCAGGGCTATGAAACCTACGAATACACCGACGGGCTGATGACCAGAACAGACAATTATTACCCGGATGGCACATTGTCGGGCTACGACCTCTATGAGTACAACGAAGACGGTCAGATCCTAAAGCGAAGCGACTATAACGAGGACGGAGAATTGATCTATTACTTTGTCTATACCTATGATGAAAATGGGAACAACACCTCCTATTCGGCCTACGACAGCGACGGAACGCTGATCGATTATTCCACCTATGAGTAAAGCGGCGGAGAGAGGAGAAGACACATGAAACGGATTTGCAGCTGGTTTTTGACCATCGTCCTGGTGCTGGGGCTGTGCGCCTGCGGGCAGCAGGGCGGTGGTGCCGGCGGGGACGACTGGCAGAGCCAGTACGACCTGGGCGTGCGGTACTTGTCCGAAGGAAACTACGAGGAGGCCGTCATCGCCTTTACCGAGGCCATCGAGATCGACCCCAACCGGCCGGAGGCCTATGTGTCCCTGGCGGATGCCTATATCGGCCTGGGGGACTATGAGAGCGCCCGGGCGGTCCTGGAGGACGCATTGGAACAGGCGGAGGACGTGGAAGCGGTCCGGGAGAAGCTGGAAGAGGTGGAGGAGCTGATGGGACAGGCGGAGGATGCCCCGCCGGAGGGCGCGGCAGAGGACGGACAGAGCCAGGACCAGGAGCCGGAGGACCCAGCCGGCGAAGCCGGTGAACCGGAGGATGCGCCGGAGGAGGGGGCTGAAACGCCCAGCCAGGAGGAGCCGTCGGAGGGCGCTGAGCAGGAGGAAACCGCTCCGGAGGAACCGGAACAGGAGGAGCCGGAGGGGGACACACCGGAGGAGGAGCAGACCCAGCTGCCGGACAGCTATACCACCTATCAGTATGCGGTGGATGTTGTGGGGAACGCCACCGTTTGGGATCTGTATATGGGCCTGGAAGAGACCACCGGCTACGTGTTTAACGGTTTTTCCGTGTACTATCAGATCATCTATATGGACTACCACGCCGCGTCGTCTGAGAGCGATTACCTCAGCTTCCAGAGTTATAACCTCCCGGCAGATATCGGGAGCGTTCTGGACCAGCTGGAAGTGCTGCCGGAGGACAGCCCCAGCATTACGGAGGAGATCCTGCGTATGAGCGACCGCTGTGTGGTGGAATACATAAGCGGCAGATACAACCCCACGGGTCTTTCCATCAGCCCGGAATTTGGGGACGGACTGACCTATGACGAGATCGTCCGGATCTGTGAGGAGAACGGCTACTCCTATACAATGCGGGAGGACGGCGCCTACTATGAAACCTATCTTGCCATCGAAATCGGAGGAGGAAGAACCCTGACCTTCGCCTGGGAGGGATTTGAGATCGCGGATATCGGCGGCATGATTCCGTTTTATTTTACCTTATACTGATCGTCTGCCGGCGACGCGCCGGTGAAGGAAGGGGTTCCCATGATACAGGAAAAGGAAGGAACAGCACAGTACCGGGAGGGCTCCCTGGTCTTCGGCAGCTGGATGATTACACGGCAGATCGGGAGGGGCAGCTTCGGCACCGTCTATGAGATCCAGCGCCAGGATTTCGGGGAAGTTTACCGGGCGGCGCTGAAGGTGATCACGGTCCCCCAGAGCCGGGAGGAGCTGCAGACCGTGCTGGAGGAGGGCATGTCCCAGACCCAGGCGGAACAATATTTCTACAGCGTGGTGGAGGATATCGTCCGGGAGTTCGCCATCATGGCCCGGCTCAAGGGGACGGCCAACGTGGTGAGCTACGAGGACCACACGGTGATCCGCCATCCGGCGGGGATCGGCTGGGACATCCTGATCCGGATGGAGCTGCTCCACCCGCTGCTGCCCTACGCCTATCAGCACCCCTTTGCCCGGCGGGACATTATCCGCCTGGGCATCGACCTGTGCCGGGCTCTGGAGCTCTGCCAGAAGTACAATATCATCCACCGGGACATCAAGCCGGAGAACATCTTCGTGTCCGACAACGGGGACTTCAAGCTGGGGGACTTCGGCATCGCCCGAACCATTGAAAAGACCACCTCCGGGCTGTCCAAGAAGGGGACCTACAGCTATATGGCCCCCGAGGTCTACCGGGGGGCCGAGTACGGCTTTGGCGTGGACATCTACTCCCTGGGCATCGTCCTCTACCGGCTGCTGAACAAGAACCGGGTGCCCTTCCTGCCCCCGGCCCCGGAGCCCATCACCTTCCACAGCCGCGAGCTGGCCCTGGCCAAGCGGATGGGCGGGGAGGCGATTCCACAGCCCTTTTATGGGGAGGGGCGCCTGGGGGAGATCGTGCGGAAGGCCTGCGCTTATGAACCCAGGGAGCGCTACTCCAGCCCGGCCCAGATGCGCCAGGAGCTGGAGGCTATCCTCTACGACGAATCGGACGCCGCCCTGATCTACCCGGACGGGGACGAGCTGGCCCTCGCGGAGAACCAGTACGCCTCCCAATCTGCCCAGCCCCGGAAGTCCTCGGCCGGGGAGGCCACCGCCGGGACAGCGCTGCTGTTTCCGGGGCAGGAGCCGCCCGGGGCCATGGACAGCGGTACGGAGCGGACGGAGAGCGTCTTTGGGAAAACGCCGGGAGGTGCCCGGGATGCGGTCCAGACGGATCAAACCGAGCGGACGGAGAGCGTCTTCCACGGCAGGGCCGAGCCAATGCCCGAGCCGGCCGTCCAGAGGGCAGTGGAGCGGGCAAAGCCAAAGAAAAAATCCCCGCTGGTCTGGATCATCGCGGGAGTCTGCTGCGCCGCGCTGATCGCCGGCGGCGTCATCTTCTATCTTCAGCGCCAGCAGAAAGCCGCCGCGGACCGGGCGGAGAGCTACCGGCAGCTGCTGGAGGAGGGGACGGCCCTGTGCGAAACGGACCCGGAGCAGGCCCAGGCCATGCTCCTGGAGGCCCAGCAGCTGTTTCCGGAGGACCCGGCGGCCTACACCTCCTACGCCTATGCCCTCTACTGTGCCCGGGAATACGAGCGCTGCACAGCCTACATCGAGGACGAGCTGGCCATGGGGAAGGGGTACGACGAATCCGTCCAGAACCAGCTCAGCGAGATCCTCGGCGCCGCGTATTTTGAGCAGGGCGACTACGCCGCGGCGGCGTCCTTCTTCCGGCTGAGCACCGCCGGAGGCGACATCACCGTTTCCGCCATGCGGGACTATGCGGTTTCCCTGGGAAGGCTCGGGGATATCGACGCGGCGGAGGAGGTGCTCCGGAGAATGACGGACGCCGGCGCGGACGGAGAGGTGCTGGACTACGTGCAGGCGGAGGTGGACTACGCCCAGGAGGACTATCTGGCGGCGGAGAGCGGCTTCCAGTCGGTCCTGGAGCGGACAGAGGACCCGACGCTCCAGAAGCGGGCGCTGCGCTCCCTGGCGGAGGTCTACCGGGACTGCTCCTCCCTTGACAGGCTGAATGCCTCGCCTATCCCGACTCCCGCCACCAGGGAGGCGGAACTGCTGGCCAACGGGATCGTGGAGTATGGGCTCCGCTATGACAGCACCCTCTGGGAGATGCTGGCCCTGGCGTATTTTGAGGCCTACCATATGGACCCCAGTGTGCCGGAGAGCTACCTGACCCGATCCGCCGAGTGCTTTAATCTGGTCATTGAACAGGGCGTTGTAAAGGACTATCTCTTTATAAATCTATACTCCATCTACTACGAGCAGGGGGACTATGAGGCGGCGGAGCAGGCGCTGAAGGACTATGAGGCCGCCTTTCCCAGCGACTATATCCCCCACGCCCTGCGGACCGTGCTGCTGATCACTGTGGAAAACGGGAAGGAGCAGGGGGAGCGGGACTACCGGAGGGCCCAGGAGGAGTTCACCGTGGCCGGAGAAATGATCACCAGTTCCGACGACGCCACCTATTACCAGCAGGCAGAGAGCCTGATGGAGCAGCTGGAGGAACAGGGATGGCTCTGACTTGCCCCTGAGCCGGACGAAAGGAGGCTTGCCTATGCGCCGAATTACAGCGGCCTGCGCCTGCCATACGGGCTTCCGCAGGCACAACAATGAGGACAATTTTTACTTCGCGGGCAAGTGCCTGCCAAAAGAAAACGATGGCCTGGGGGAGATATTGACCTGCGCTGTTCCCTTAGACCAGCCGGTCTGCTTTGGTGTCTTTGACGGCATGGGCGGCGAAGCCAATGGGGAGGAGGCGGCCCATCTGGCGGCCCTCGCCATGGGGGAGCATATGGAAACGGGGAAACCCGTCCTGCCCGGGGCGCTGCTGGACGTCTGCCAGGAGGCAAACCGGCGGATCTGCCGGGCGGCAGGAGGGAACGGCGGCAGGATGGGCTCCACGGCCGTTCTACTGGGCGTCTGCCGGGAGGGGGCGTATGTCGTCAATGTGGGGGACAGCCGGGCCTTCCTCTGGCGCGGGGGCGCGCTGCGTCAGCTCTCCGTGGATCATACCGACCAATTCCTCCTGGCGCGGCAGAAGGAGCCCCGGCGAAAGCCGAGGCTGACCCAGCATTTGGGTATCGAGCCGGAGGAGATGGTGATCGAGCCCGCTGTGGCGGAACTTTCCGCCAGGACCGGAGATGTATTTCTCCTTTG
>CAJFVK010000030.1 GCA_904420435.1 uncultured Oscillospiraceae bacterium | reverse complement strand
ACTTGACTGCCTCTATTATAAAAGGCGGGGCCGTCAATGTCTAATACCTATCGCTTATATTGACTTATACGCTGCGCGTATGGATAAAATGGAAAGATCCCCTGCCCGCAAGGAGGGCTGCCGTGGGATTTCTTACGCGCCGCGCTTTTTCGGCAGACTAAAGCGCCCGATGCACAGCATCGGGCGCTCTCTCCTGTATTTGGTTTACTTCACGCTGAAGAGGATGTCGCTGTAGGAGGGCAGGGGCCAGAACCGCGCGTCGGTGATGGTCTCCAGCTCGTCGGCGTACACCCGCAGCTCCTCCATCTGGGCAAAGACCGTGTACCGGTAGTAGTGGGCCTGGTCCTTGGCGCTGCCGCCGGGCAGGCCGGGCAGGGAGGTCTCCAGCCGCTGGCAGGCGCTGATCATCTTGTCGCTGAGATCGCTGAGCCGCCGCAGCAGCCGCTCCTCCCCATTGCAGGGGATGGAGGCCATGGCGGCCTTCTTGGCGGTGATGGTGGAGGCCACCTCCTTCATGAAGGCGCACACGGCGGGGTGGATGTACCGCTTGACCATGTCCACCATGGTCAGCGCCTCGATGTGGATCACCTTACAGTAGTTCTCCAGGTGGATCTCGCTGCGGGCCCGGAACTCCTCCTCGGTGTAGATGCCGTGCTTGACAAAGAGGTCGATGTGCTTCTGGGAGGCGTAGGTTTCCAGGGCGTCGGCGGTGCACGCCAGGTTGCTGAGCCCCCGGCGCTCCGCCTCCTCCACCCAGGCGGCCTCGTAGCCGTTGCCGTTGAAGATGATCCGCTGGTGGTCCCGGAAGGCGTCCCGGATCAGGGTCTGGAGGGCGGCGTTAAAGTCCTCGGCCTTCTCCAGCACGTCGGCGAACTGCTGGAGCTCCTCGGCCATGATGGTGTTCAGGGCGATGTTGGGCCCGGCGATGGACTGGCTGGAGCCCAGCATCCGGAACTCGAACTTGTTGCCGGTGAAGGCCAGGGGGCTGGTGCGGTTGCGGTCGGTGTTGTCCTGGGGGATGGCGGGGAGCACGTCCACGCCGATGGCCAGGCTCCGCTTGTCCTGGCCCACATACTCCGTCCCGTGGATGATGGCATCCACCACGGCGGTGAGCTCGTCGCCCAGGAAGATGGAGAGGATGGCGGGGGGCGCCTCGTTGGCGCCCAGCCGGTGGTCGTTGCCGGCGGTGGCCACAGTGCAGCGCAGCAGCTCCTGGTACTCGTCCACGCCCTTGATAAAGGCCGCCAGGAACAGCAGGAACCGGGCGTTCTGGCTGGGGGTGGAGCCGGGCTTGAAGAGGTTCAGGCCCGTGTCGGTGCACAGGGAGTAGTTGTTGTGCTTGCCGGAGCCGTTGACCCCGGCGAAGGGCTTCTCGTGGAGCAGGCAGACCATGCCGTGGCGGCCGGCCACCTTCTTCATGGTCTCCATGGTCAGCTGGTTCTGGTCGCAGGCGGTGTTCACGTCGCAGTAGATGGGGGCCAGCTCGTGCTGGGCCGGGGCCACCTCGTTGTGCTTGGTCTTGGCCAGCACCCCCAGCTTCCACAGCTCCTCGTCCAGCTCCGCCATGAAGGCGGCCACCCGGGGCTTGATGGAGCCGAAGTAGTGGTCGTCCAGCTCCTGGCCCTTGGGGGGACGGGCGCCGAAGAGGGTCCGGCCGGTGAGGATCAGGTCCTCCCGCTTGTCGTAGACCGACTTGTCAATGAGGAAATACTCCTGCTCCGGGCCCACCTGGCAGGTGACCTTCTTCACCTCGTTGTCCCCGAAGAGCCGGAGAATCCGCACCGCCTGGCGGCTCATCTCGTCCAGGGAGCGGAGGAGGGGCGTCTTCTTGTCCAGGGCCTGGCCCCCGTAGGAGCAGAAAATCGTGGGGATGCAGAGGCTGCCGTCCTTGATGAAGGCGAAGGAGGTGGGGTCCCAGGCGGTGTAGCCCCGGGCCTCAAAGGTGGCCCGCAGGCCGCCGGAGGGGAAGGAGGAGGCGTCGGGCTCGCCCTTCACCAGCTCCTTGCCGGAGAAGTGCATGAGCACCCGCCCGCCGCCGGCGGGGATGATGAAGCTGTCGTGCTTCTCCGCGGTGACGCCGGTCATGGGCTGGAACCAGTGAGTATAGTGGGTGGCGCCCTTCTCGATGGCCCAGGCCTTCATGGCGTTGGCCATCTCGTTGGCGATGCTGAGCGGCAGGCTCTTTCCCTGGGCGATGCAGTCCTTCCAGCCCTTGTAGCACTCCTCGCTGAGCCGCTCCTGCATGACGCTCTCGTTAAAGACCATGCTGCTGAACAATTCCGTGACTTTACTCATAGGTGATGATCCTCCTTGGGCCGCCCTGGCGGCAAAATGTGTGTTTACGCGTCTATGGGCTGCGGCGCGGGCCGCTTACCTTACTACTATAATATAAGAACAGGGGGAGGCGCCCGGTCACTGGCCGGAGGCGCCGTAGTTGCTGAGCACCCGGGCGCTGGGATCGTCCACATCGCAGCCGGGCCAGGAGCGGTTGGGCATCCAGAAGTCCACCACCATCTCCGCCTGGCCGGGGTAGTACTTCTCGAAGATCTCCCGGTAGAGCAGGGACTCCTTGGTGAAGGGCCTGGCGTGGTAGGCGTATTTCTCCGCGATCTGCCGCCAGTCATCGCCGTACTGCCTGTCGGCGAAGGCTTTCAGGTCGTCCACCATGCTGTGGCCCACCGCGTCGGAGAAGGCGGCCTTCTCCCGCTGGAGGATGCTCTCCGGCAGGTAGTCCTTCCCCGCGAAGGCCCGGCGCAGGAGGTACTTCCCCTTGCCGTAGACGTTCATCTTCTTGGCCGGGTCCACGCTCATCACGTACTGGACGAATTCCAGGTCCCCGAAGGGCACCCGTGCCTCCAGGCTGTTGGCGGAGATGCACCGGTCCGCCCGGAGGACGTCGTACATGTGCAGCTCCCGGACCCGCTTCTGGCTCTCCCGCTGGAACTCCTCCGGGGAGGGGGCAAAGTCGGTGTACTTGTAGCCGAAGAGCTCGTCGCTGATCTCCCCGGTGAGGAGCACCCGCACGTCCGTCTGCTCGTGGATGGCCTTGCACAGCAGGTACATGCCCATGCTGGCCCGGATGGTGGTGATGTCATACGTACCTAAAGTATACACGACAGTTTCCAGCGCGTCCAGTACATCTTTTTCCGTCATGTAGATTTCGTGGTGGCGGCTGCCGATGTGGTCCGCCACCTGGCGGGCGTACTTCAGGTCGATGGCGTCGGTGCTCATGCCGATGGCGAAGGTTTCAATGGGCCGGCCCAGGAGCCGGGCGGCGATGGCGCACACCAGGGAGCTGTCCAGCCCGCCGGAGAGGAGGAAGCCCACCGGCACGTCCGCGTCCAGCCGCTTGGCCACCCCCAGGATCAGCAGCTCCCGGATGTTCCGGCAGACCTCGTCCAGGCTGTCGTGGCAGACCTCCGCCACCTGGGTCATGTCCCGGTAGCAGACAAACTGCCCGTCCTTGTAGTAGTGCCCGGGGGGGAAGGGCGTCACCTTCCCGGCGGCCAGGCCCATGAGGGCCTTGGGCTCGCTGGCGAAGAGAATGTGCCCGCTCTGGCTGTAGCCGTAGTAGAGGGGGCGGATGCCGATGGGGTCCCGGGCGGCGATGAAGCTAGCGGAGGGGGCGTCGTAGAGCACCAGGGCAAACTCCGCGTCCAGCAGGGAGAACATCTCCGTGCCGTACTCCCGCCACAGGGGCAGCAGCAGCTCGCAGTCGCTGCCGCTCTGGAACTGGTATCCCTTCTCCTCCAGCTGCTTTTTCATCTTGCGGAACCCGTACAGCTCCCCGTTGCACACCACCGCGCTGCCGTCCGGGGCGGTGAAGGGCTGCATGCCCGTGCTGTCCGGCCCCATGATGGCCAGCCGGTGGAAGAGCAGGGTCCCGCCGGGGACCTGGAGGGTCCGGGAGTCGTCGGGGCCGCGGCTCTTCAGCCGCTGGAAGCAGCCCTCCAGCTGCTCCCGGGAGAGATCTGTTCCCGTGTAACCCATGATTGCGCACATAAAAAATGCACCTCCGAATTTGCCGACGCCTAAAATCATCAGATTTTAGGACGAATCGTCGGAATCCGCGGTGCCACCTAAATTGCCGCTCTCTCTGCGGCCACCTTCAAGCTCAAGCAAGCTCTACAGCAGTAACGGGCTGATCCCGTCTTCCCTACTGCCCCACGGAGGAGGTTCGGGTCGAAGCTAGGAAGTGTTATTCACCGGGGCTCTTCCGCGGGGTTTCCACTGTCCCCCGCTCACTGTGGGCGATCTCCTCAGCTACTTCTCTTCATCAACGCCTTTGGCAAAAGTATTTGGATGCCATTATCATACGCACCGGCCGGCCCTCTGTCAAGCTGAAATTTTTTGATCAGGCCAAAAACATTTTTTTCTTGACAAATGGGCATGCAAGTCCTAAAATGATGAACTGTATTTTTTATAAACAAACAGAGCGGATGAAATTGAATACAGAGGAGGATGGAAGCAATGGCTGCGAAGTATATTTTCGTCACTGGCGGCGTGGTGTCCGGGCTGGGGAAGGGGATCACCGCCGCGTCCCTGGGCCGCCTTCTGAAGCAGCGGGGGCTGCGGGTCAACGTGCAGAAGCTGGACCCGTACCTGAACGTGGACCCGGGCACCATGAGCCCCTACCAGCACGGGGAGGTCTTCGTCACCGACGACGGGGCGGAAACCGACCTGGATCTGGGCCACTACGAGCGGTTTATCGATGAGAACCTGACCTTCCGCTCCTCTGTTTCCTCCGGCAAGATCTACTGGTCCGTGCTGAACCGGGAGCGCAGCGGCGACTTCCTGGGGGGCACCGTCCAGATCATCCCCCACATCACCGACGAGATCAAGCGCCACATCTACTCCCTGGACACCCCGGAAACCGACGTGGCCATTGTGGAGATCGGCGGCACGGTGGGCGACATCGAGAGCCAGCCCTTCCTGGAGGCCATCCGCCAGGTGGCGGCGGAGCGGGGCCGGCACAATGTTATGTTTATACACGTGTCCCTGATCGTGTCCATCCCCGGCAGCGGGGAGCTGAAGAGCAAGCCCACCCAGCACTCCGCCAAGGAGCTTCTGGGCCTCGGCATCCAGCCGGACGTGATCGTCTGCCGCAGCCAGGAGCCGGTGCCCCGGGAGATCCTGGAGAAAATCTCCCTGTTCTGCTCCATCCCGGTGGAGAACGTGATCCCCAACCTGAACGCGGAGATCCTCTACGACGTGCCCCTGATGCTGGAGCGGGAGGGGCTGGCGGACGTGGTGGTCCGGCGGCTGGGGCTGATCTGCCACGCGCCGGATCTGACCGAGTGGGCCACCATGGTCCACCGGGCCAAGAATCCCTCCGATACGGTGCGGATCGCCCTGGTGGGGAAATATGTGGCCCTCCACGACGCGTACCTCTCTGTGGTGGAGGCCCTGACCCACGGCGGCATTGAAAACGCCGCGAAAGTAGAGATCCAGTGGGTGAACAGCGAGGAGCTGACCGGGGAGAACGCGGCGGCGCGCCTGCGTGGCTGCCAGGGGATCATCGTCCCCGGCGGCTTTGGCAGCCGGGGGACCGACGGCATGATCGCCGCCATCCGCTACGCCCGGGAGAACGGCGTCCCCTTCTTCGGCATCTGTCTGGGGATGCAGATGGCGGTGGTGGAGTTTGCCCGCCACGTCTGCGGCCTGGAGGGGGCCCACTCCAGCGAGCTGGACCCCAGGACCCCCTATCCGGTGATCGACCTGATGGAGGAGCAGCTGGGGGTCACCGCCAAGGGCGGCACCATGCGCCTGGGCAGCTACCCCTGCCGGCTCCAGAGCGGCAGCCGGGCGGCGGAGATCTATGGCGCGGAGATGGTCCAGGAGCGCCACCGCCACCGCTATGAGGTGAACAACGCCTTCCGCCAGGCCCTCAGCGACGGCGGTCTGCGGCTGGCGGGCCTGTCCCCGGACGGGCGGCTGGTGGAGATGGTGGAGCTGGAGGACCACCCCTGGTTCGTGGCCTGCCAGTTCCACCCGGAGCTGAAAAGCCGGCCCAACCGGGCCCATCCCCTATTCCGGAGCTTCATCGCCGCGGCCAAAGAGCGGGAGGCGGAGTAGAGCCGGGAGCAAAAGAGCAAAGGAAAAGGAGCGTGCATCGCACGCTCCTTTCTTGCTTATCCCAGAGGCTCCTCACAGCCCAGCTCCAGCAGCGCCGTCAGGTCCGCCGGCCCGCCGGTCTTCTGATACTGCCAGTTGCCCGGCTGCACCAGGACGAACTCCGTATCAGGGGCCCAGGAGGCGCTGAAGAAGGAGTACCGCCCCAGGGACTGGCCGCTGCCGTCGAAAAACTCGATGTAGTTCCCGGAGCCGGTACGGTCCCTGTCCCAGGGCTCCGCCGGGGCGTAGGTCCCGTTGAGAATGGACACGATGGGCTCGATTCGCTCCGGCTGCTGGTCCCGGCTGACCGCATAGTCCAAGTAGTTCCAGTAGATGGCGATCTCCTCCACCTGCTCCGGGTCAACCGCCACCGTGAGCGCCTCCGCCGCCGGCGGGGACGGCTGGCGGTGCCACCGGACCAGCAGCGCCGTAGCGGCTAAAACGACAACAAGAATGAGAAAGCAGAGAATACTGCCGCGATACTGTTTCCAGGCCCCCATTCCATACCCCTCCCTCGCCGGCGGGAATCCCTCCTGCCCTTTCCGCTGCTGCCATCCCTATACGGGCTGTGCAGTTTCCACATAGTATATGGTACAGACTGCGGGAAAGCTTGTCAAGATGGAACAAACGGCGGTCCGCGGGAGATGGATGTCCCGAAAAACCCTGCTGTGCCTGCCCAGCAGGGGGAAATGTGCCCTTTCGCGCACATTTCAACGGGAACTGGGAAATTGACGGGCGGGGGAGCCGATGGTATAATCCTCAGCAGAGGAGCCCCGCAGAGGGGGCCCCGCATACCAACTATCTGATGTTTGACACAGAGGAAAGAGAGGAAACCCAACCATGCATCGGATCATGAAACGGCTTTTGTCCCTGGGACTCGGCCTGCTCCTGGCGGCGTCCCTCCCGGCGACCGCCCTGGCGGCGGAGGAGACCGGGGAGGCGGCAGCCCAGGCCGCGGTGGAAACGGCCATGACCTACGGCGGAGCGGTGTCGGCCCAGTTCGCCCTGTGGGAGGACGGGGAGATCACCCTCTCCGGCACCGCCGGCATCTATTCCAAGTCGGAGAACCGCCTGCTGACTGACGAGAATCTCTACGGCGTGGGCTCCATCAGCAAGATCTACACCACCGCGGCGGTGATGAAGCTGGTGGAGGAGGGGAAGGTGGACCTGGACGAGCCGGTGACCACCTACCTGCCGGACTTCCGCATGGCGGATGAGCGCTACCGGGAGATCACCGTGCGGATGCTCCTGAACCACTCCTCCGGCCTGATGGGCACCACCAACGTGGACGCCTTCCTGCTGGACGACCCGGACAACCTGACCAGCACCCAGGATCTGCTGGGCCGCCTGGCGGACCAGACGCTCCAGGCGGACCCGGGGGCCTACAGCGTCTACTGCAACGACGGCTTCACCCTGGCCCAGCTGGTGGTGGAGAGGGTCAGCGGCCAGAGCTTCGCGGACTTCCTCCGCCGGGAGATCACCGGCCCCCTGGGCCTGGAGGCCACCTTCACCCCCCAGGACGACTTTGACCGTTCCCTGCTGGCCAAGACCTACCTGGGGAACGATCCCCGGGCTCTGCCGCCGGAAACCCTGAACATTGTGGGGGCCGGCGGGATCTACGCCTCCGCCTCCGACCTGGCGGCCTTCGGCGGCGCCCTGTGCGGCGAGGGGCTCCTCAGCCAGGCGTCCCTGGAGGCCATGGCGGCGGAGGAGTGCCTCCGGGGCATGTGGCCGGAGGACAGCCAGGGGAGCCTGCTCTCCTACGGCCTGGGCTGGGACGCGGTGGAGCTCTATCCCTTCAGCGCCAGCGGCATCCAGGCCCTGGTGAAGGGCGGGGACACCCTGGTCTACCACGCGGGGCTGGTGGTGCTGCCGGAGTATGACATGGCCGCGGCGGTCCTCACCAGCGGCGGCGTGTCCACCTACAACGAGATGGCCGCGGCCCAGATCCTGGTGGACGCCCTGGCGGCCCGGGGGATCACGGTGGAGGCCCCCGCCGTCCTGGAGGCCTCCGCCCCGGCGGAGATGCCGGCGGAGCTGACCGCCTGGTCCGGGGACTACGGCTCCAGCGCGGGGCTGGCGGAGATCACCGTGGGGGAGGACGGGACCCTCTCCCTGATGGTGGCGGGGCTGGAGGAGCCTCTCCTCTTCACCTACCGGGAGAACGGCACCTTCCAGGACGACACCGACACGGTGGCGGTCCGGCTGGTGGAGGAGGAGAACGGGCAGGTCTACCTCCAGCAGTTCGGCTATACGGCCCTGCCCGGCCTGGTGCCCTTCTACTCCGCGGAGTACGTCTATGAGAAGCTGCCCGCCTCCACGGCGGACGAGGACACCCTGGCCGCCTGGCAGGCCCGGGAGGGGAAGCTCTACGCCCTGCTGGACGAGAGCTACACCTCCGCCCTCTACCCCTTCTCCTCGGTCTTTGCCGGCGTGAGCCTGGTGGGGAGCCCCGAGGGCTACCTGAGCATCGACATGCTGGCCGATGAGAATACCGCCGTCCCCGTGCTCCAGATCCCCGGCACCGGCAGCCGGGACGGGGCGGCCATCGTGATGACGGAGGAGGACGGGGTGGAGTACCTGACGTGCAACGGCTCCACCTACCGGGATATGTCCACCCTGGAGGAGATCTACGCCGGCAGCCAGTCGGTCTGCACCATCCTGCCGGACGGCTACTCCCGCTGGTACGCGGTGGGGGACGCGGCGGGGCAGACCATGGCGGTGACCCTGCCGGCGGACAGCGGCTTCTGCGTCTATGACGCCGCCTTCCAGCTGGTGGCCGCCTCCCACGCCTACGGCGACACCCAGGCGGTGCTGCCGGAAGGGGGCTGGGTGGTCTTTACCGGCGACGTGGGCGCCCAGTTCCAGATCGCCATGGACCGGTGAGCCCAGCCGGGTTTGAAAAAATTGAAAAATTTTCCCCGGAGATAAAACCGGCGAGGTGTTTTGTGTGTCATAACAAGTAGAAAGCGCAGAAGAAACGCGCCAAGAAGAGAAGGAGAGATCTTGCCATGGAAATCACAACGAGAGAAGAATTACTGAACGGCCTCTACTATGTTCACGACCGGCTGAGCGTCCTGGCAAAGCTGATGGAGCGGTACGTCCAGATGGAGCGGGCCTACCGGGCCAAGCTGGCCTACACCGGCCTCCAGGACCACACGGCGGAGATCCAGACCAAGTCCGTCGCCTCCAAGGGGAAGCTCCTGCTGATCGCCCTGGGGTCCACCGTGGCCGTGTTTTACGCCCTGCTGTCCCTGCTGTCGGGCATGGGCCTGGGCTCCGCCCTGGTGTTCGCCGTCCCCATCCTGATCCTGATCTTCGCCAAGGAGCAAAAGAAGCTGCGCCTGGCGGCCCTGGTCTTCCTGGTGGCCATGGTGGCCTGGTTTACCTACGTGCTGGTCCAGTACGCGCCCCCTGCGGCCACCATCATCCTGGGGGTCCTGATGGCGGTGGTCCTGGCGGGGGAGACCGCGGTGATCCTCTTCTACAACGGCCGCTACGTGGTCCGGAAGAACCAGCAGGCGGACGCCCACAACGCCAAGGTCATCCAGGCCACCGACGCCAAGAACGCGGAGATCGCCCAGAGCAACGCCCTGGTCAGCCAGAAGCGGGCGGAGCTGATGAACCGCTACGACCAGGTCTGCGGGGAGCTGAAGCAGAACACCGGCAGCTGGTTCCCCCCGGACTACTACTCCCTGGAGGCGGTGGAGCACTTCATCAAGGCCGTTGAGAACCACAAGGCGGACACGGTCAAGGAGATGATCCTGGAGTACGACCAGAGCATGGACCGGCAGCAGATGCTGGAGAATCAGCGCCAGGCCAACCAGAAGCTGGACAAGATCATCAACAACCAGGAGGTGAGCATTGAGCTCCAGAAAGAGCAGAACAAGCTGATCCGCCAGGGCAACGCCCTCCAGGGGATAAAGATGATGCAGGATCAGCTCAACCATAATGACAGTATGAATGAGCAGCGCAGGACCCGGGCCGCCATCAACAACAACACCCAGGCGACCAGGGATTTCCACAAGGAAGTGAAAGATATTTTCCACCGCTGGTAACAGCCCCCTCCGGATGTCCGGACAGAAAATCCCCCGGCAGCACGCGCTGCCGGGGGATTTCGTTTGCTTTTTGCCCGGGAACCGCTCCGCCTTACCGGAAGTATCTGGCCGCAGAGCGGAACAGGCCCATGTCGTAGCGGCCGGGCACATTCCAGTAGAGGTGCTCCCCCACCCGCTCGCTGTGGCCCATCTTCCCCAGGACCCGGCCGTCGGGGCTGGTGATGCCCTCCACGGCCCAGAGGGAGCCGTTGGGGTTGAAGGCGGTGTCCAGGGAGGGCGCGCCGCCCAGGTCCACATACTGGGTGGCGATCTGGCCCCCCTCCGCCAGCTGGCCCAGGAGCTCGTCAGAGGCCAGGAACCGGCCCTCCCCGTGGGAGATGGGGACGCTGTACACGCCGCCCAGCTCCGCCTCCAGGAGCCAGGGGGACAGGTTGGAGCACACCCGGGTCCGGACGATGGAGGACTGGTGGCGGCCGATGGTGTTGTAGGTCAGGGTGGGGCAGGCTTCACCCATCTCCCGGATCTCCCCGTAGGGCACCAGGCCCAGCTTGATGAGGGCCTGGAAGCCGTTGCAGATGCCCAGCATCAGGCCGTCCCGGTGTTTCAGCAGGTCGTGGATGGCGTCGGTGAGCCGGGGGCTGCGGAGGAAAGAGGCGATGAACTTGGCGGAGCCCTCGGGCTCGTCGCCGCCGGAGAAGCCGCCGGGGAGGAAGAGGATCTGCGCGCCGCGGATGGCCCGCTCCAGGGCGGCGGCGGACTCCTCCAGGGCGGCGCCGCTCAGGTTGCGCACCACCAGGATCTCCGGCTCCAGGCCCGCCGCCTGGCAGGCCCGGGCGCTGTCATACTCGCAGTTGGTGCCGGGGAACACGGGGATCACCACCCGGGGCCGGGCGGCCTTGTGGCCGCACACGGCGGCGCAGCCCCCATCCCAGGTGACCGGAGCGGTGCTGCCGCCCTCTCCGGCCGCGGTGGGGTACACCTTCTCCAGGACGCCCTCGTTCAGCGCCAGCAGCTCCTCGATGGGGGCGCTGTCGCAGCCCAGGTCGATCACCGGCTCCGCCGTGGTGACGCCGATCTGCCGGGCGCAGGGCAGGTCCACGGCCTCCGTGAGCTCCGCCACAATGGCGCCGGGGCTCAGCAGATCCCAGGCCACCGCCCGGCCCTGGGCGTCAAAGCCCACGCCGTTGCCGAAGGACATCTTCATCACCGCCTCGGCGATGCCGTTTTCCAGGGCCCAGGCGGCCTTCACCTTCCCCTGGGCGTGCATGGCCTGGAAGAGCTCCCAGGCCTCCCGCTGGGACTGGGCGGAGCCGTCGGCGCTGGCGAAGAGGCAGACCGGGTGGCCCGGCGCCTTGAACTCCGGGGACAGGACCTCACCAGCCTTCACCGGGGCGATGGCGAAGGAGATCAGGGTGGGGGGCACGTCCAGGTCCATAAAGGAGCCGGACATGGAGTCCTTGCCGCCGATGGCCGCCGCGCCGAAATCCAGCTGGGCGTCCAGGGCTCCCAGCAGGGCGGCCAGGGGCTTGCCCCACCGGTCCGGGTCCTGGCGGAGCTTCTCGAAGAACTCCTGGAGGGTCAGGTAGGCCCGCCGGTAGTCGCCGCCGGCGGCCACCAGTTTGGCCAGGGACATGGCCACGGCGCCGTAGGCCCCGGCGTAGGGGTCCACGCTCATCTGGTCCGGGTCAAAGCCCCAGGCCATGACGCTGGCCTGGTCGGTCCTCTGTCCCGGCAGCACCGGGAGCAGGGCCGCCATGGCCTGGGCGGGGGTCCGCTGGTTCCTGCCGCCGAAGGGCATGAGGACGCTGCCCGCCCCGATGGAGCCGTCAAACCGCTCGGTGAGGCCGCGGCGGCTGGCGCACTTCAGGCTTCCCGCCATCTCCCGCAGGGAGGGGAACTGCTCCGCCCCCAGGGCGGTCCGGTCCTTCCGGCCCACGCGGGCGGCGGCGTGCTTCACCGCGCCGTTGGTGTTGAGAAACGCCCGGCTCAGGTCGGCGATCCGCTGGCCCTGCCAGGTCATCACCATCCGGGGGCTCTCGGTGACCGTGGCCACGGGGTAGGCCTCCAGGTTCTCGCTCTCCGCGGCGGCGATGAACGCTGCCGCGTCCTCCGGAGCCACCACCACGGCCATCCGCTCCTGGCTCTCGGAGATGGCCAGCTCCGTGCCGTCCAGGCCCTCGTACTTCTTGCGCACCGCGTCCAGATTGATGGTGAGGCCGTCGGCCAGCTCGCCGATGGCCACGCTGACGCCGCCGGCGCCAAAGTCGTTGCACCGCTTGATGAGCCGGGTCACCTCGCCCCGGCGGAAGAGCCGCTGGATCTTCCGCTCCTCCGGGGCGTTGCCCTTCTGGACCTCGCTGGCCATGGTGGTCAGGGACTTCATGTTGTGGCTCTTGGAGGAGCCGGTGGCCCCGCCGATGCCGTCCCGGCCCGTGCGGCCGCCCAGGAGGATCACCACATCCCCGGGGGCGGGCACCTCCCGCCGGACGTGGTCCGCCGGGGCGGCCCCCACCACCGCGCCGCACTCCAGGTGCTTGGCGATGTACCCCTCGTGGTAGACCTCGGCCACGTGGCCGGTGGCCAGGCCGATCTGGTTGCCGTAGGAGGAGTAGCCCGCCGCGGCGGTTTGGGCGATCTTCCGCTGGGGGAGCTTTCCGGGCAGGGTGTCGGCAAAGGACACCCGGGGATCCCCGCAGCCGGTGAGGCGCATGGCCTGGTGGACATAGGCCCGGCCGCTGAGGGGGTCACGGATGCAGCCGCCGATGCAGGTGGCCGCCCCGCCGAAGGGCTCGATCTCCGTGGGGTGGTTGTGGGTTTCGTTCTTGAACATCAAAAGCCAGTCCTGCTCCTCGCCATCCACCAGGGCGGGGACGTGGATGGAGCAGGCGTTGATCTCCTCGCTCTCGTCCAGCTCCGGGAGGAGACCCCGCTTCTTCAGCACCTTGGCGCCGATGGTGGCCACGTCCATAAGGGTCTGGGGCCGGGCTGCGGCCTTCTCCTCCCCGTAGACCTCCACCCGGGCCTGGAGATAGCGCTCGTAGGCGGAGCGGATCTCCTCGTCGTCGATGGAGACCTGGTCGATGTGGGTGGAGAAGGTGGTGTGGCGGCAGTGGTCGGACCAGTAGGTGTCCACCACCCGCACCTCGGTGATGGTGGGGTCCCGGCCCTCCTCATCCCGGAAGTAGGCCTGGAGGAACTTCAGGTCGTCCAGGTCCATGGCCAGGCCCAGCTGTTCCAGCAGGGCAGAGAGGTCCGCCCCGTCCAGGCCGGTGAAGCCCTCCAGCACCGCCACCTGATGGGGCGCCTCGTGGCGGCGCTCCAGGGTGTCCGGCTTCTCGAGGCTGGCCTCCCGGCTCTCCACCGGGTTGATGAGGTAATGGCGGATCTTGTCCAGGTCCCCGTCGGAGAGGGCGCCCAGCAGCAGGTACACCTTGGCGTAGGCCACCAGGGGGCGCTCCACGCCGGCCATGAGCTGGATGCACTGGGCGGCGGAGTCGGCGCGCTGGTCAAACTGGCCCGGCAGGGCCTCCACCGCCAGCACCCGGCAGGGCTCCTCCGGCAGGGGGAACGTGTCCTCATAGGTCGCGTCCACCTGGGGCTCGGAGAACACCACGCCCCGGGCCTGGGCGTAGACGGCGGGATCGATCCCCTCCACGTCGTACCGGTTCAGGATCCGGATGCCCGTCAGGGAGGAGATCCCCAGGAACGCCCGCAGATCCGCCAGAAGGCTCCCGGCCTCCGGGCTCAGGCCGGGCTTCTTTTCCACATAGATTCGATAGACCACGTCTGTTATCCCTCCAGAGCCGCCAGTGCCCGCCGGCCGATGTCCCGGCGGCAGTAGGCGTTGGTAAAGTGGATGCGATCGGCCAGGCTGTAGGCGTCGTCCACAGCCTGGGAGAGGGTGGGGGCGGCGGCCACCGCGTTCAGCACCCGCCCGCCGGCGGTGAGCAGCCGGCCCTCCTCCAGCTTGGCACCGGCGATGTAGATCTCCTCGTTCTCCCCGGTCTCCGGCAGCTGGATGGGATAGCCGGTCTCATACTTGCCCGGATACCCCTGGGAGGCCAGCACCACGCAGCAGGCGGCGCCGTCCCTCCAGCGGACGTCCACCTGGTCCAGGGTGCCGTTGGCGGTGGCCTCCATGATGGTCAGCAGATCCGTTTCCAGCAGGGGCAGCACCACCTGGGTCTCCGGGTCCCCGAAGCGGCAGTTGTACTCGATCACCTGGGGTCCCTCCGGCGTGAGCATCAATCCGAAGTAGAGGCAGCCCCGGAAGGGCCGGCCCTCCGCCTTCATGGCCCGGACGGTGGGCAGGAAGATGGTGTCCATGCAGACCTTGGCGATCTCCGGCGTGTAGTAGGGGTTGGGGGCCACGGTGCCCATGCCGCCGGTGTTGGGGCCCTCATCGTTGTCCAGGGCCCGCTTGTGGTCCATGGAGGACACCATGGGGACGACGGTCTCCCCGTCGGTAAAGCAAAGGACGCTGACCTCCGGGCCGGTGAGGAACTTCTCCAGCACGATCCGCGCGCCGCTCTCGCCGAAGATCTTCTCCTCCATCATGGCCCGGGCGGCGGCGGCCGCCTCCTCCCGGGTCTTGGCGATGACCACGCCCTTGCCCAGGGCCAGGCCGTCAGCCTTGATGACAACCGGCAGGGGGCAGTCCTCCAGGTATTCCAGGGCCTCCTCCAGCCGGACGCACACGTGGCAGTCGGCGGTGGGGATCCGGTATTTCTTCATCAGGTGCTTGGCGAACACCTTGCTGCTCTCGATAATGGCCGCGCTGGCGGTGGGGCCGAAGCAGGAAATGCCCGCGGCGTTCAGGGCGTCCACCGCACCCAGGGCCAGGGGGTCGTCCGGCGCCACCACAGCAAAGTCGATGGCGTGCTGCCGGGCAAAGTCCACCATGCCGGCGATGTCCTTGGCGCCGATGGGGACGCAGACCGCGTCGGCGGCGATGCCGCCGTTGCCCGGCAGGGCATAGAGGTTCATAATGCGGGGATTTTCCTTCAGCTTGCGGATAATGGCGTGCTCCCGCCCGCCGCCGCCGATAACCATGACATTCATCAGAAAAACCTCTCAATCAATAGTAGAAAAGACGCGAAACGGGCGGAGGAGGACCAGCCCTCCTTCGCCCCGGCTCCGCTGCTTTTGCCGAAGGCAAAACCAAATGTCGATCGTTTGGGGGAAATTCACCTCCCCCAAAGCTCCCCGGCCCAGCACCCCGAGCCAGGGGCGCGCCGCCAGTGACCGATATCACTGGCGGTGGGGAATCCAAAGGGGGAGCGGAGCTCCCTCTTTCCTTACCTTAGTGGTGGAACAGACGCATGCCGGTGAAGCACATGACCATGCCGTACTTGTCGCAGGTTTCGATCACGTTGTCGTCCCGGATGGAGCCGCCGGGCTCCGCCACGTACTGGACGCCGCTCTTTCTGGCCCGCTCGATGTTGTCGCCGAAGGGGAAGAAGGCGTCGCTGCCGATGGACACGCCGCTCTGGGTAGCGATCCAGGCCTTCTTCTCCTCCGCGGTCAGGACCTCCGGCTTCTCGGTAAAGAGCCGCTGCCAGGCGCCGTCGGCCAGCACGTCCTCATACTCGTCGGAGATGTACACGTCGATGGCGTTGTCCCGGTCGGGCCGGCGGATGTCCGCCTTGAAGGGCAGGTTCAGCACCTTGGGGCACTGGCGGAGGTACCAGTTGTCCGCCTTGCTGCCCGCCAGGCGGGTGCAGTGGATCCGGCTCTGCTGGCCGGCGCCCACGCCGATGGCCTGGCCGTTTTTCACGTAGCAGACGGAGTTGGACTGGGTGTACTTCAGCGTGATGAGGGCTACCACCAGATCGATTTTGGCGGAGGCGGGCAGGTCCTTGTTTTGGGTGACGATGTTGCCCAGGAGGCTCTCGTCGATCCTGAAGTTGTTGCGGCCCTGCTCAAAGGTGATGCCGAACACGTCCTTGTACTCCTGGGGGGCGGGGACGTAGCTGGGGTCCATCTTGATGACGTTGTAATTGCCCTTCTTCTTGGTCTTCAGGATCTCCAGGGCCTCGGGGGTGTAGTCCGGGGCGATGACGCCGTCGGACACCTCCTCCTTCAGGTAGAGGGCAGTGGCCTTGTCGCAGGTGTCGCTGAGGGCGGCCCAGTCCCCGTAGGAGCACAGCCGGTCAGCCCCCCGGGCCCGGATGTAGGCGCAGGCGATGGGGCTCAGCTCCGCGTCGGGGGCGACGAAGTAGATCTTCCGGTCCACCTCGCTCAGGGGCAGGCCCACGGCCGCGCCGGCGGGGGACACATGCTTGAAGGAGGCGGCGGAGGGGAGGCCGGTGGCGCGTTTCAGCTCCATGACCAGCTGCCAGGAGTTGAAGGCGTCCATAAAATTGATGTACCCGGGCTTGCCGTTTAGCACCTCGATGGGCAGCTCGCCCTGGCGCATGAAGATCTTAGAGGGCTTCTGGTTGGGGTTGCAGCCGTATTTCAGTTCCAGTTCTTTCATGGTAGTACCTCCTTCAAAGATGTGTGTCCTGCCGGAAGCGGCGGGCGGGGACCTCTCACTGCTGGGAATGCTTGTTGCGGATGACCGTGTCGGCCTGGCCGGTGGCCAGGTCCACAAAGCTCACGTAGAGGGAAACCTTGTTCTCCTCGTTGAGGCTCTCCCAGAGCCGCTCCGACAGCTCCCCGGCACTGGCGGCGTCCACCGCCACGGTCAGGGGCTCGCCGGCAAAGGAGGGGAGGGGGTCCCCGTCGGTCTGGTAGGTGCTGATGAAGTGGCCGATGCCGGCCAGGGGGGCGTCGTACTCATAGAAGAAGCGGTTGCAGGACTTGCCGTCCCCCGCGCTTTTCAGGATGGACAAGCGGTAGGCGCCGCTGGGCCGCACCATGCCGGAGATCCGGGGGGTGAAGTTGGGCCCGTCGGGCTCGAACTCCCGGGTGCGCAGGGCCCGGACCCAGCTCTTGCCGGCGCGGAGGGCGTCGGCCACCGTGTCCGTCTGGTCGCCATTGGTGACCACCACCGTGCCGTCCACCACCCGGACCGGGTGGTAGATGATGAGGGAGGGGTCAGTCATCCGGCTCTCGTCGAAGGCCCGGGTGCGGATGCCGTCCTCGGTGGCCTCAAAGATCCGGTTGCGGCTGTTTTCGCTGCGGCCCATGATGAAGTAGGCGATCACCGCCTTTTTCCCGTCGCCGCTGCGGCCCAGCAGGATGCCGCGGCCGGGATAGGGGTTGCCTTTGAGATAGGAGAAGAGGTCGATGCTCATGGCTGGGTGCTCCTTTCCGCCAGTTCTCTGGCTGCCAGCTCCGCGGCCCGGGGCAGGAGGATCCACTCCGCCTGCTCCATGACCCGCCGCTGGAGGGTTTCCGGTGTGTCGCCGGGGAGGACGTCCACCGCCTTCTGGGCGATGATCTCCCCGCCGTCGGGAATTTCGTTGACATAGTGGACGGTGGCGCCGGTGACCTTCACGCCGTAGTCCAGGGCGGCCTGGTGGACCCGGAGCCCGTAGAAGCCCGCGCCGCAGAAGGAGGGGATCAGGGACGGGTGGACGTTCAGGATCCGCCGGGGCCAGCGGGCGGTGAAGTCCCCGCTGAGAATCGAGAGGAAGCCCGCCAGGACGATCATGTCGATCCGGCGCTCCCGGAGGAGGGCGGTGAGGCGCGCCTCAAAGTCCGTCTGCTCCCCCCTCCGCTTTTCCACCACCTGGGCCTCCACACCGGCGGCACGGGCCCGCTCCAGGGCGTAAACCCCCGGCTTGTTGGACGCCACCAGGACGATCTCCCCGTGGGGGATCTCCCTCCGCCTCTGGGCGTCCAGCAGGGCCTGGAGGTTGGTGCCGCCGCCGCTGACCAGCACGGCGATGCGGACCTTGTCCCCCGTCACGCCAGCACCACCTTCTCGTCCCCTTGGACGATCTCTCCCAGCACCACAGGGGCCTCGCCGCAGCCGTGGAGGATCTCCAGAGCACGGTCGGCCTGGGGGGCGGGGACCACGATGGTCATGCCGACGCCCATGTTGAAGGTGTTGAACATGTCCCGCTCCGGGACGCCGCCGGTTTCCGCGATCCGGCGGAAGATGGGCAGCACCGGGACGGCGGCCTTCTCGATCCGGGCGCACAGGCCGCCGGGGATGCTGCGGGGGATATTCTCATAGAAGCCGCCGCCGGTGATATGGGCGATGCCCTTCACATCCACCGCCTCCAGCAGGGCCAGCACGGGCTTCACATAGATCCGGGTGGGCTCCAGCAGGGCCTCTCCCAGGCTCTTCCCCTCCAGGTCCGCCTGGGGGGAGGCGAGGTCCGCGTGCTCCACATCAAAGATCTTCCGCACCAGAGAGAAGCCGTTGGAGTGGACGCCGGAGGAGCGCAGGCCCAGGACCACGTCCCCCGCCGCCATGCGGCTGGGGTCGATGATCTTCTCCTCGTCCACAATGCCCACGGAGAAGCCGGCCAGGTCGTACTCCTCCTCCGGGTAGAAGCCGGGCATCTCGGCGGTCTCCCCGCCGATCAGGGCGCAGCCCGCCTGGCGGCAGCCCTCGGTGATGCCGGACACAATGTCCGCGATCCGCTGGGGGTTGTTCTTCCCGCAGGCGATGTAGTCCAGGAAAAAGAGGGGCTTCGCGCCGCCGCAGATGATGTCGTTGACGCACATGGCCACGCAGTCGATGCCCACGGTGTTGTGCCGGTTCATGAGAAAGGCCAGCTTCAGCTTGGTGCCCACGCCGTCGGTGCCGGACACCAGCACCGGCTTTTTTATGCCGGCCAGGTCCAGGGCGAAGAGACCGCCGAAGCCACCCAGGGTGCCCATGACGCCGGGAATGTAGGTGGACTCCACCATGGGCTTCATCCGCCGCACCGCCTCGTAGCCGGCGGTCACGTCCACGCCGGCGGCGGCGTAGCTGTTGCTGTAGCTCTGTTCCATCGTCATTTACTCCTCATCCTTCTCTCTCTGGGACAGCCGCCGCTCAAAGCGGTTCTTCCCGGAGGCGCTGGGCGTGGGGGTGGGGTAGATCCCGTCGAAGCAGG
>CAJFVK010000029.1 GCA_904420435.1 uncultured Oscillospiraceae bacterium | reverse complement strand
CCTTCGGAGCGGAGGCGGACGAGCTGGAGCGCAGGGGGTGCCGCCTGATTTTAGGGGCGGACTATCTGGACCACCTGGACCAGGACGTGATCTTCCGCACGCCGGGGCTCCACCCCAAGTATCTGGAGCCGGCCCGGAAGCGGGGCAGCCAGATCACCTCGGAGATGGAGGTGTTCTTTGCGCTCTGCCCCTGCCCAATCCTGGCGGTGACCGGCAGCGACGGGAAGACCACCACTACGACCATCATCGCCAGGCTCCTGGAGGCCGCCGGAAAACGGGTCCACCTGGGGGGCAACATCGGCCACCCCCTCCTGGCGGAGGTGGACGCCATCGGACCGGAGGACTGGGCGGTGCTGGAGCTCAGCTCCTTCCAGCTGATGACCATGGACCGCAGCCCCCATATCGCCGTCCTCACCAATCTGGCCCCCAACCACCTGGACGTCCACACGGATATGGAGGAGTATGTGGCCGCCAAGGCCAACATCTTCTCCCACCAGGGGCGGGGCGACCTGCTGGTCTGCAACTGGGACAATGAGATCACCCGGGAGCTCTCCCGGAGAGCGCCTGGGAAGGTAAGCTACTTCACAAGAAAGGCGGAGCCGGAGCGGGGAGCCTTCTTGCGGGATGGCACCATCTGGATGGCCGGTGAGGCCGGCAGCCGCCCGGTCCTTCCGGCCTCGGAGATCCGCCTGCCCGGCGTCCACAACCTGGAGAACTACATGGCCGCCATCGCCGCGGTGGACGGCCTGGTGCCCGACGATGTGGTCCGCACTTTTGCCCGCCAATTCGGCGGGGTGGAGCACCGGATCGAATTTGTCCGGGAGCTGCGGGGTGTCCGCTGGTACAACGACGCCATCGCCTCCAGCCCCAGCCGGACCGCCGCCTGCCTGCGCGCTTTCCCGGGAAAAGTGATCCTGCTGGCGGGGGGAAAGGACAAGGGGGTCAGCTACCAGCCCCTGGGGCCCCTGCTCAACGACTACGTGAAGGACCTGATCCTCTGCGGGGCCACCGCCGGCGTGATCCGGCAGGCGGCAGAGGAGGCGGACAACTACCGGGGGCTGCCCATCCAGGAGGTGGAGGAGTGGCCCCAGGCGGTGGCCCTGGCCGCCCAGATTGCCCGGAGCGGCGATGTGGTGGTCATGTCGCCGGCCAGTACCTCCTTTGACAAGTTCAAAAATTTCGAGGAAAAGGGCCGGGTATTCAAAGAACTGGTGAACGCTCTGGAATAGGGATAAGCCGGGGCGGCATACCCTCTCCTGAGGAGGTGGTGTGCCATGCGCCCCTATCGCTACCGGCGGCGGCCCCTGAACCGGCGCCAGCGGCTGGCCCTGGTCTGCTTCGCGGTGGCCCTGGTCCTCATCGCGCTGTTTCTGGTGATTCTCTTTCATCTGCGAAGCGTACTCTCCGGTCTGGCGGTGACCAGGGTATCCAACACGGTGACCCGGGTGGTGACCGCCGCGGTGAACGACACCATCAGCAGCGGGGCCATCCAGTACAGCGACCTGATCACCTTCGAGAAGAACGGCCAGGGGCAGATCACCGCCCTGGAAACGGATATGGCGGCCTTCAACCGGGTCCAGGCGGCCATTGTGGATGATGTGCTCAGCCGGCTCTCGGAGGTTTCCACCACGGATCTGGCCATCCCCCTGGGAACCCTGACCGGCTCCGCCCTGCTGGCGGGCCGGGGCCCGGTGTTCCGGGTGCGGATGCAGTTTGTGGGCAGCTCCAACGCCAGCTTTGAAAACGAGTTTACCGAGGCGGGCATCAACCAGACCAAGCACAGGATCATCCTGAATGTGGATGTGTCCGTATCCATTCTGCTGCCGGGCTTTTCCACCTATACCAAGGTATCCAACCGCTTCACCGTGGCGGAAACCATCATCGTGGGCACGGTGCCGGACAGCTACGTCTACTTCCACGGCAACCTGGAGGAGGCGGAGGACTATGTCATGAACAATGCCGGCCCCTGAGCCGTGCATCACACCAGGGAGGTTTCAACTGATGGACTATCGCGAGGAGATGGCGCGGCTGCGCCGGGAGCTGAACGAGCACGGCTACCGCTACTACGTGCTGGACGCGCCCACCATTCCCGACTACGAATATGACCGGATGCTCCGCCGTCTGGAGGACCTGGAGCGGGAGCACCCGGAGGAGATCACCGCCGACTCCCCCACCCAGCGGGTGGGGGGGGAGCCGGTGAGCGATTTTGCCCCCTATGAGCACCCGGTCCCTTTGGAGAGCCTCCAGGACGTGTTCAGCCCGGAGGAGGTTTCCGAATTTCTGGAGAAGACGGCGGAAACCGTCCCGGACGCCCAGTACAGCGTGGAGCCCAAGGTGGACGGGCTGTCCGTGGCCCTGGAGTACCGGGACGGGCAGTTCGTCCGGGGCGCCACCCGGGGGGACGGCCGGGTGGGGGAGGACGTGACGGAGAACCTCCGGACCATCCGCTCCATCCCCATGACCCTGCCGGACAAGCTCCCCCGGCTGATCGTCCGGGGAGAGGTCTATATGCCAAAGTCCGTCTTTGCCGAGCTGAACCGGGAGCGGGAGGAGCGGGGCCAGGCGCTGATGGCCAACCCCCGCAACGCTGCCGCCGGCTCCCTGCGGCAGCTGGACCCCAAGGTCTGTGCCAGGCGCCGGCTGGACATCGCCGTCTTCAACCTGCAGCTGGCGGAGGGCCAGACCTTCTCCACCCACGCTGAAACCCTGGAGTATCTCCGCAGCCAGCAGTTCAAGGTGATCCCATTCCGCCTTCTCTCCGACGGGGAGGAGATCAACCGGGAGATCGTCCGGCTCAACGAGGCCATCGCCTACAAGTACCCGCCGGAGCGGAAGGAGAGCCGGGTGGTGGATATCGTGGTCCAGGTGGGCCGCACCGGCGTACTGACGCCCAAGGTGGTGGTGGAGCCGGTGCGCCTGGCGGGGACCACCGTCACCAACGCCACCCTCCACAACCAGGACTTCATTGCGGAGAAGGACATCCGGGTGGGGGACACGGTGGTCCTCCAGAAGGCGGGGGAGATCATCCCGGAGGTGGTGGCCGTGGTGAAGGAGAAGCGGCCGGAGGGGACGGTGCCCTACCGCATGCCGGACACCTGCCCGGTCTGCGGCGCCCCGGTGGTCCGGGACGAGGACGGGGCCGCCCTCCGCTGCACCGGCGCGGAGTGCCCGGCCCAACTCCTGCGGAACATCACCCACTTTGCCAGCCGGGACGCCATGGACATTGACGGCATGGGCCCGGCGGTGATGGAGCAGCTGATCCAGCGGGACCTGGTCCGGACACCGGCGGACCTCTACTTCCTGACGGCGGAGCAGCTGGAGCAGCTGGACCGGATGGGCAAGAAGTCGGCGGACAACGCTGTCAGGGCCATTGACGCCTCCCGGAGCCGGGGGCTGGAGCGGCTGCTCTACGCCCTGGGGATCCGCCAGGTGGGACAGAAGGCGGGGAAGATCCTGGCCGCCCACTTCAAGACCTTTGACGCCCTGGCTGCCGCTACGGCGGAGGAGCTGACAGCCATTGAGGACGTGGGCCCCACCACGGCAGCCTATCTCCTCCAGTGGATCCACAGCCCCCAGGGGGAGCATCTGATCGGTCGGCTGAAGGAGGCGGGGGTGTCCATGGACAGCGCCGCCAAGGAGGTGGACAGCCGGTTTGCGGGGATGACTTTCGTCCTCACCGGCGCCCTGACCCGGTTTACCCGGGAGGAGGCCTCGGCCCTGATTGAGGAGCGGGGCGGCAAGGCCAGCTCCAGCGTTTCCAAGAAGACCACCTATGTGGTGGCCGGGGAGAACGCGGGGAGCAAGCTGCGAAAGGCGGAGGAGCTGGGCATTCCGGTCCTCAGCGAGGCGGAGTTCGCGGCCATGGCGGGCCTGGAGGAGTAGAACGTCCACAGGATGGAAGCGGGGAGCGGCGTCAAGCCGCTCCCCGCTTCCTTATTCAAAAATAAAGAGCTCCTCGATGGGGGCCTCCACCGCCCGGGAGATGTCGATGGCCAGCTTCAGGGACGGGTTGTACTGGGCCTTCTCCAGCCGCATGATGGTTTCCCGGCGGACCCCCACCAGGGCCGCCAGCTGCTCCTGGGTGAAACCCTTTCGCTGGCGGTAGGCTTTCAGCTGACAGGTAAACGCCGGCATCGTTACGCATCACCCTCCTCCACCGGATCATCATGGTCGTAGCGGTAGAGGAGAAACTCCCCCAGAAAGACGTCCAGCCCCATGGCCAGGGAGACCAGGATGATGTGGGCAATCAGCATCGTGTCCCCGCCGCCCCAGAGCCGTCCCTGGCTCAGAGCCAGGGTGGAGAGGAAGATGATGGTCAGGGCTGTCCGGTCAGCGGCGGCCCGGGCTCTCCGCCGATTCTCCAGGTACCGCTCGTCCATCAGGGTGTTGGACAGCTTTCCCTCGTAGAAAAATCCAAAGAAGCCAAAAAAGGTGAAGAACAAGAAGGGGAAAATGCTCCCGTCCACCCCGTAGGTCCAGAAGCCGCCCAGACCAAGGAAGCCCAGAAATCCCAGAAAGCCCAGCTTGGGATTGATGGTCCGGGTTACCGGAGAGCCCGCCTGGCGGCGCTTCTCAGCGAATGCCCACCGCACCAGCAGGCCGGCCAGACACAGGACGTACAGGATGAGGAGGAGCATGGAGAGGATCATGGGCAGATCCTGGGGACGGAACACATAGGTGGAGAAGTCCATAGGGACCACCAGACGGGAGCCGTTGAAGCGGACCGCATACCAGGTGGAGCCCCCCAGAAGCAGCAGGCAGACCGCTCCCAGCAGGAGCATACGCCGGACGATTTTCTTGTGCAGCATGGTGATTGCGCCTCCAAATGAGATATATTTCTCTCTTGATGAGAGGAATATATCACACTGTGCAGCCTGTGTCAACAGGAAAGATACAAATAAATCACTTTTTGGAAGCTGCTGCTGTGGCATCCGCCAGAGGAGGCGGGGCGGAAACCCTGCAAAAGCGCCCCGCAGCGGACGAAAAGCGGGGAGAAAGGCAAACAGTTGGTTGTATTTCCCGGCTGTTGGTGATATACTCTAATCTGAATGGTCAGACCCATCTTTGGGAAGGGAGTTTGCGATATGAAAGTTGTTGTTTTGTGCGGTGGCCTGTCCTCCGAGCGCCATGTGTCCCTGGTGACGGGGAGCAGCGTGTGCCGGGCCCTGCGTGACAGAGGGCATCAGGCGGTGCTGGTGGATATGTTCCTGGGCCTGGAGGGATACGACGGCCCTCTCGAAGAGGTGTTCAATGCGCCGGACGGCCGCATTGGCCAGGCGGCCATCGCCCAGAGGGAGCCGGACCTGGCGGCGGTCCGGGCCGGCCGCGCCGACCAGGGGCCCAGCCTCTTCGGCAAGGACGTGCTGGCGGTCTGCGCCCTGGCGGACATAGTCTTCCTGGGGCTCCACGGGGCCTGCGGGGAGGACGGCCGGGTCCAGGCGGCCTTTGACCTGCTGGGCATCCCCTACACCGGCGCCGGCTATTTGGGCAGCGGCATGGCCATGGACAAGGCCATCACCAAGTACACCATGGAGCGCTGCGGCATCCCCACGGCCCCCTGGCGGGACGTGACCTACACCGAGGGGGAGATCCCCGGCCTGGTGGAGGAGCTGGAGGTGCCCTGCGCGGTGAAGATCGTCAACGGCGGCTCCTCTCTTGGGGTAGCCCTGCCGGACACCAAGGCGGAGCTGGAGCAGGCTCTGCGGGAGATGCTTCGGTACGGCAGCCACGTGGTGGTGGAGAAAAAGATCCGGGGCCGGGAGCTGACGGTGGGAGTGCTGGGGGACCGGTACCTCCCCGCGGTGGAGATCATCCCCCAGACCGGCGCCTACTTTGACTATGTGTCCAAATACCAGGACGGGGGCTCCCTGGAGATCTGCCCGGCCCGGATTTCTGACGAGCTGTGGCGGGAGCTGGGGGAGTATGCCCTCCGGCTCCACCGGGCCCTGGGCCTCTCCGTCTACTCCAGGACGGATTTCCTGGTGGACGAGGCGGGACGCCCCTGGTGCCTGGAGGTCAATACCCTGCCGGGCCTGACCCCCGCCAGCCTCCTGCCCAAGGAGGCCGCCGCCGCGGGGCTGGGCTATGAGGATCTGTGCGAGGAGATCATGCGCCTCTCCCTGGAGGCGCGGGGGGAGGGGCGCCTGTGATGGAGCTGTCTGCCCGGGAGATCGCCCAGGCGGTGAACGGCGCCCTGTACGGTGACGGGACGGCGGCCTCTGTGTCCACTGACAGCCGGACCCTGGAGCCGGGGAGCCTCTTTGTGCCCCTGGTGGGGGAGCGGTTTGACGGCCACGCCTACCTGGACGCGGCCCTGGACCGGGGGGCGGCCGGATGCCTGTGCGCCCGCCTGCCGGAGGAGCGGCGGGGGGACCGGTTCTACATCCAGGTGGCGGACACCCGCCTGGCCCTGAAGGCCCTGGCCTCCTGGTACCGGGACCGGTTCCATATCCCCTTTGTCCAGATCACCGGCAGCGTGGGGAAGACCACCACCAAGGAGATGGTGGCCGCGGTGCTCTCCCGGCGCTTCCGGGTCCACAAGACCGCGGGGAATCTGAACAACGACATCGGCGTGCCCCTGACCCTCTTCGGCCTGGAGCCCTGGCACCAGGCGGCGGTGATCGAGAGCGGCATGAACCACTTCGGGGAGATCCGCTACCTGGGGGAGATGATCCGGCCGGACATTGCGGTGATTTCCAATATCGGGGACGCCCACATTGAGTTTTTGGGCAGCCGGGAGGGGATCCTCCAGGCCAAGAGCGAGATCTTTGAGAACCTCCGGCCGGACGGGCTGGCCGTCCTCAGCGGGGACGACGAGATGCTCAACACCCTGCGCCTCCCCTATGAGGTGCGCCGGTGCGGCCGCTCGCCCCACTGCGACGTCAAGGTGACGGATGTGGTGGATAAGGGTGTAAAGGGGGTTGACTGCACAGTCGTTGGACGCAAAGGGAAATATCGGCTGGAGATCCCGGCCCTGGGGGAGTATATGGTCTACCCGGCGGCCATGGCCTGCGCCATCGGCGAGTACCTGGGCCTGGAGGAGGACGAGATCCGGGCGGGGGTGGCGGACTACCGGCCCGCCGGGTCCCGGATGCGCGTGATCCTTCAAAGCCGGGGCCGTGTGATCCTGGACGACTGCTATAACGCCAACCCCCAGTCCATGGGGGCTGCCCTGGAGATTTTGTCCAAGGAGCCGGTAACCATGGCTGTCCTGGGGGATATGGGCGAGCTGGGGAGCCTCTCGGAGGAGAGCCACCGGCAGATCGGGCGGATGGCCCGGGAGCTGGATATCGGGATCCTCTTCGCCATCGGGGAGAAGTCCCGGGCCATGGCGGAGGCCGCTCAGGGGATGGATGTGCGCTGGTATCCCACGGTGGAGGCGGCCCTGCCGGACGTGGGCGCCGCCTTTACCGACGACGTGGTGGCCCTGGTGAAGGCCAGCCACGCCATGCATTTCGAGCAAATTACGGAGTATTTACAGACAGTATGATCGACATTTCAGTAAGCAATCTGGTCAAGTCCTTTGAGATCGGAAAGAATATCCTGGACGGCATCACCTTTCAGATCCAGGCCGGGGAGCGGGTGGGGCTGCTGGGCCGCAACGGCGCGGGCAAGTCCACCCTTTTCAAGATCCTCACCGGCGAGCTGGACTACGACAGCGGCGAGGTGGTGATCGGCCGGGACCGCCGACTGGGCCTGATCTCCCAGATCCCGATCTATCCCGCGGGCTACACGGTGGAGGATGTGCTGCAGACGGCCTTCCGCCGCCACCGGGCGATCCAGGAGGAGATGGAGCGGTTGGCCGCCGCCATGTCCCGGGGGGACAGCTCCCCGGAAACCCTCCGCCGCTACGGGGAGCTCAGCGCCCGGTTTGAGGGTATGGGGGGCTACGACACCGAAACCGCCGTGGGCAAGGTGGCCAACGGCCTCTCCATCTCCCAGGAGATGCGCGGCCAGCTGTTCGACAGCCTCTCCGGCGGGGAGAAGACCCGGGTGAATCTGGGCCGCCTGCTGCTGGAGGACACGGACATCCTGCTGTTGGACGAGCCCACCAACCACCTGGACCTGCGGGCGGTGGAGTGGCTGGAGGAGTATGTGCGCCGCTTCAAGGGGACGGTGGTGGCCATCAGCCACGACCGGTATTTCCTGGACCGGACCATCACCCGGGTCATTGAGATCGCCGACGGAAAGGCGGAGTTTTACAGCGGGGACTACAGCTTTTACGCCATTGAGAAGGAGCGGCGCTACATCGAGCGCATGCGCCAGTATGAGAAGGAGCAGGCCAAGATCGACCAGCTGGAGAAGTCAGCGGAGCAGCTGCGGGTCTGGGCCTACTCCGGCATGGACAAGACCTTCAAGCGGGCCCAGTCCATGGAGCGGCGGATCGAGCGGATCCGCCAGCGCCAGGGCAAGCGCCCCACCAAGGCCAGGGCCCTGACCGCCCGGTTCGGGGAGACGGAGTTCTTCGGGGACGAGGTGCTGACCCTGAAGGACGTGGGCAAGGCCTTCGGGGACCGGCAGCTCTTTGAGAACGTGACCCTCCAGGTGGAGGGGGGCGAGCGGATCGCCCTTCTGGGGGACAACGGCACGGGAAAGTCCACTCTCCTGAAGATCCTCATGGGGGAGGAGCAGCCGGACGCCGGCCGCATCAAGTACGGCCCGTCGGTCCGTACCGCCTATCTGCCCCAGATCATCCATTTTGACGATCCCTCCCGGAGCCTGGTGGACACCATGCTCTACGCCAAGCGGGGCATGTCCACCCAGGCCGCCCGGGACCGGCTGGCGGCCTTCAACTTCCGGGGGGAGGACGTGTTCAAGCCGGTGTCGGTGCTCTCCGGCGGGGAGCAGAGCCGGCTGCGGCTGTGCATGCTCATGGACGAGGAGATCAATTTCCTAGTGCTGGACGAGCCCACCAACCATCTGGATATCGCCAGCCGGGAGTGGATCGAGGAGGCGGTGGAGGCCTACGAGGGGACCCTCCTCTTCGTCAGCCACGACCGGTACTTCATCAACCGCTTTGCCACCCGGGTGTGGGAGCTGGAGAACGGACGGATCACCGACTACCCCTTCCCCTTTGAGAAGTACCGGGAGATCAAGGAGCGGGAGAAGACCGCTGCCCAGGCCTCCCATGCCGCAGCCCACGCGGCGGCGGCCCAGGCCGCGGCAGCGGAGCGAAAGGCCGCCGCAAAGGGCGGCCGGGCCCAGCAGGCGGCCCGCAAGCAGCTGACCATCGTCCAGCGGGAGATCGACAAGCTGGAGGAGGCCATCCGGGCCAAGGAGGCGGAGCTGGAGGAGAACGCCTGTGACTACGAGAAGTACAGCGCCCTCTATGCCGAGAAGGAGGAGATGGACAACCAGCTCCTGCAGCTGATGGAGCGGTGGGAGGCCCTCAGCCAGGAGGCGGGGGAATGAAACGGAGATGGATCGGGGCGGCGGCCCTGTGCCTTCTGCTGGGCCTGGGCCTGATCGTGGGGTACAGCCCCATGCGCTTTACCGCCTTCCTGCTCCTGTGCGCCGCCGCGGTCCTGCTCCTCTGGGGATTTTTATCCAGGCGGCGGCAGTACAGGGCTTTCCGGATCGCCCGGCGGGCGCTGGCGGCCTGCCTCCTGGCGGGATTCTGCCTGTTCGCCGTGCTGGAGGTCCGGGTGATCTCCTGGGCCAGGACGGACAGGGATACGCCGACCGCCGCCGTGGTGATTCTTGGGGCCGGCGTCAACGGGACGGAGCCGTCCCTGAGCCTCCTGGTCCGCCTGGAGACGGCTTTGGACTATGTGGCGGACAAGCCGGACATCCCCATCGTGGTCAGCGGCGCCCAGGGCCCGGGGGAGGAGATCTCCGAGGCCCGCTGCATGGCGGACTGGCTCACGGCCCGGGGGGTGGCGTCGGAGCGGATTTGCCTGGAGGAGCAAGCCACCTCCACGGAGGAGAACATCCGCTATTCCAAGGCGATTCTGGCCGAGGGCGGCATAGGCCCGGGGGAGCCGGTGGCGGTGGTCAGCAGCGACTACCACCTGGCCAGGGCCGCAGCCATGTGGGGGGACGGGTTTGTGCCCGTGGCCGCCTCCATGCCCGGGCGGTACCTGCCCCTGACGGTGAACTACTATATCCGGGAGGCCTTCGGTCTGGCGGCCTACCTGGTATTCGGCAGATAGACAGAGAGGAGAACAGCGATGGCCAAGCAGCAAGTTCTGTGTGTGTATTATAGCCGCACCGGCAAGACCCGGGCGGCCATGGAGGAGGTTTCCGCGGCCCTGGGCGGGGAGCTGGTGGAGCTGGACGACGGGGTGAACCGCGCCGGCGTTCTGGGGGCGGCCCGCTCCTGCCTGGACGCGGTGCGGAAATCCACCCGCTTCCTCAAGCCCTTCGCGGCCAAGGGGGAGGTCAAGACCTACGACCTGGTGGTGATCGGCACCCCCGTCTGGGCGGGCCGGTGCAGCAGCGTGGTTCGGGAGTTTTTGAAGAAATACGGCAGGGACTGCCGCCGGGTGGCCTATGTGATCACCCGGGGAACGGCCAAGGAGCGCTACGAGCAGGTCTACGACCAGATGGACCGGTACACGGCGGCGCCCCACGTGGCGGCGGTGTCCCTGAAGGGCGGCGACGCCGGGGAGCACTTCTGGCGGGACGCCTTTGTCAAGGAAGTGCGGGAGATTCTGGAGAAGGAGCGGAGCGGGGATGCGAAATAAGCTCAAGGGAATTGAGGCGCGCTACCAGGAGGTGCAGGAGCTGCTGGCGGACCCGGCGGTCTACGCCGACCCAGAGCAGCTGCGGCGCCTGAGTCGGGAGCAGAAGGAACTGGAGCCCGTGGTGGCGGCTTTCCGGGCCTATACCAGAGCGGAGCGGAATCTGGAGGAGGCCCGGGAGCTCCTGAGCGACCCGGATCTGAAGGAGGCAGCCCAGGAGGAGATGCAGTCCGCCAAGCTGGAGATGGAGCGCCTGGAGGAGGAGCTGAAGATTTTGCTGCTGCCCCGGGATCCCAACGACGGCAAGAACGTGATCATGGAGATCCGGGGCGGCGTGGGCGGCGAGGAGGCCATGCTCTTCGCGGCGGATCTCTTCCGGATGTACAGCATGTATGCCGAGAGCAGGGGCTGGAAGCTGGAGGTGGTCAACGCCAATGAAACGGAGCTGGGGGGCATCAAGGAGATCAGCTTTGTGATCGAGGGGGAGGGGGCCTGGTCCCGGCTGAAGTTCGAGTCCGGCACCCACCGGGTCCAGCGGGTCCCGGTCACCGAGTCCTCCGGCCGGATCCAGACCTCCGCTGCCACGGTGGCGGTGCTGCCGGAGGCGGAGGAGGTGGAGTTCACCATCGACCCCAAGGATCTGCAGATCGACACCTTTCGCTCCTCCGGCGCCGGGGGCCAGCACGTGAACAAGACCGAGAGCGCCATCCGGATTACCCATCTGCCCACCGGCGTGGTGGTGGAGTGCCAGGACGAGCGCAGCCAGTACAAGAACAAGGACAAGGCCATGAAGATCCTCCGCTCCAAGCTCTACGAGGCGGAGCAGGCCAAACAGAACGCCGCCATCGCCGCCCAGCGGAAGAGCCAGGTGGGCAGCGGCGACCGCAGCGAGCGGATCCGCACCTACAACTTCCCACAGAACCGGGTGACCGACCACCGGCTCCAGGGCGACAACAAGAACTTCAACATCGACCAGATCATGAACGGCAACCTGGACCCGCTGATCGACGCCCTGGTCACCGCCGACCAGGCGGAGCGGCTCCAGAGCGGCGGCGAGGCGTAAAACGCCGTGAGGCGTTGGAGAGGCGCGCTGCCCGGTGCGATCGCTTGGGCTGCCGCCGTCTTGGCCGGCGCTGGGGAGGGCGTTTTGGTCTGGCTCTGGTGCAGCGGGACAGGGTATACGGCCCGGTACGGCGCTGCCGCAAATCCCTATGCGGCGGAGGAGGCCTGGGCGGCGGGCGTGTTTGCCCTGCTGCTGTTCCCGGTTTTCCTGCTTCTTCTGGGACTGGCTATTTTTTGTACGAGAAAGAGAAACAAACAAAGAAGACGATAACATGAATACAAAGTACCTGACGGAAAAGGATATTGCGGAGGCGGCGGCGATCATCCGTGCCGGCGGCCTTGTGGGCATCCCCACGGAAACGGTGTACGGCCTGGGGGCCAACGGGCTCAACGCCCAGGCGGTGCGGCGGATCTTTGAGGCCAAGGGCCGCCCCCAGGACAACCCCCTGATCCTCCATGTGCCGGACGAGTCCTGGCTGGAGCGGTACTGCCGGAATATCCCGGCGGCGGCCTATACCCTGGCGGAGCGCTTCTGGCCGGGCCCTCTGACCATGATCCTCCAGCGCCGGGAGAATGTGCCCAACGCCACCACGGGGGGCCTGGACACGGTGGGGGTCCGCTGCCCCAACCACCCGGTGACCCTGGCGGTGATCCGGGCGGCGGACGTGCCTATCGCCGCCCCGTCGGGGAATACCTCCGGCCGGCCCAGCCCCACCTGCGCCCAGCACATGTGGGAGGATATGGACGGGAAGATCGAGGCCATCCTGGACGGGGGGCCCTGCGGCGTGGGGGTGGAGTCCACCATTATGGATCTGACCTGCCGGCCGCCCCGGCTCCTGCGGCCCGGCGGGCTCCCTCTGGAGGCTCTCCGGGAAGCCCTGGGGGAGGTGGCCGTGGACAAGGCGGTGGAGCGGGGGCTGGCCCCCGGGGAAAAACCCAAGGCCCCCGGCATGAAGTACCGCCACTACGCCCCAAAGGCCCCGGTGACCGTGGTCACCGGCGACCCCCTCCGCTCGGCCCGGTATATCCGGCGCCAGGGCAGGGGGATCGGCGTCATTTGCTTTGACGACTACGCGGACCTGTTCGATGGCTGCGTGGTGGAGAAGATCGGCCCCGCCGGCGACAAGGCCGAGCAGGCCCGGCGGGTGTTTGACGCCCTGCGGGCTTTCGACACCACGGCGGTGCCGGAGATTTACGCCCAGTGCCCCGACGAGGGGGGGCTGGGCCTGGCGGTGGCCAACCGGCTGAAAAAAGCGGCGGGCTTCCACGTGGTGGAGGTCTGAGGGGGAGAGGAGGCCAGCAACATGACGGTCATCGGCATCACAGGCCCCACCGGGGCCGGCAAGACCACGGCGCTCCACGTGCTGGAATCCCTGGGATTCCAGGTGGTGGACTGTGACGCGCTGTACTACGAGCTGCTGGGCAGCGACGCGGCCCTGCGGCAAGCCCTGGAGGCGGCCTTCGGCAAAGTGTTTTTGCCGGACGGACAGCTGGACCGGGCCGCCCTGGGCGCCGTCGTCTTTGGAAATTCTAAGGAGCTGGAGCGGCTGAACGGCATCGTGTTCCCCGCGGTGACCCGGGCGGTGGAGGAGCGGATCGCCGCCTGCACCGCCCGCGGACTGGTGGTGGACGCCATCAACCTCATCGAGTGCGGCCTGGGGGCGCGCTGCGACGTGACGGTGGCCATCACCGCCCCGCCGGAGGTGCGGCTCCGCCGGATCATGGCCCGGGACGGGATCGGCGAGGCCTACGCCCGCCAGAGGATCGAGGCCCAGAAGAAGGACAGCTACTACCGCAAGCACTGCGATTTTCTCCTGGAGAACCGGGCGGGCAGCCAGGAGGAGTTTGCCCGGCTGATTCGGGAGTTTTTTGAAGATTTCTTGCTAACCTTGGAGGAATGAGCTATGGAAATGAAGGAATGGAAAGAGAAATTGCTTTACAGGCAGAAGAACGGCTGGGAGCGGCTGGAGGAGGCGGAGAAGCCCCTTCTGGAGAGCTACTGCCAGGGCTACCGCAGTTTTCTGGACGCGGGGAAGACGGAGCGCGCCTGCGTCAGTGAGGCCATCCGTCTGGCCCAGGGGGCGGGCTTCCGCCCCTTCCGGCGGGGGATGGAGCTGAAGGCCGGTGACAAGGTCTACGCGGACAACCGGGGGAAGATGATCCTCCTGGCCGTCATCGGAAAGCAGGGGTTGGAGCATGGGGCCCAGATCACCGCCGCCCATATCGACTCCCCCCGGCTGGACCTGAAGCCCAACCCCCTCTATGAGGAGGCGGAGCTGTGCTACCTGAAGACCCACTACTACGGCGGCATCCGGAAGTACCAGTGGGTGACCATCCCCCTGGAGCTGCGGGGCGTGGTGTCCATGAAGGACGGACGGACCATCCCGGTGACTATCGGCGAGGGGGACGAGCCCAAGCTGGTGATCAACGACCTGCTGCCCCACCTGGGCGGGGAGCAGAACAAGAAGACCCTGGCCGAGGGCATCGGCGGCGAGCAGCTGAACATCCTGGTGGGCAGCCGCCCCATGGCCGGGGAGGAGAGCGACCGGGTCAAGACGGAGATCATGCGGCTGCTCTTTGAGAAGTACGGCTTTGTGGAGGAGGATTTCATCTCCGCGGAGCTGGAGGCGGTGCCGGCGGGCCAGGCGGTGGAGATCGGCCTGGACGGCAGCATGATCGGCTCCTACGGCCAGGACGACCGGGTCTGCGCCTACGCCGCCCTGAAGGCCCTGCTGGATCTGAACCAGGTGCCGGAGAAGACAGCGGTCTGCGTCCTGGCGGACAAGGAGGAGATCGGCTCCGACGGGGTCACCGGCATGCAGACGGCGGCCTTCGACACCTTTATGGAGGACCTGTGCGCCAGCCAGGGGGTGCCGGTGCGTGCCTGCCTGGAGTCCTCCTTCTGCCTGAGCGCCGACGTGACGGCGGCCTACGATCCCAACTTCGGCGAGGTCTTTGAGCGGCGCAACTGCGCCCGGCTGAACTACGGCATCGCCCTGTGCAAGTACACCGGCTCCCGGGGCAAGGGCGGCTCCTCCGACGCCAGCGCCGAGGTGGTGGGCTATGTCCGCCGGATCTTTGACCAGGCGGGCGTGGTCTGGCAGATGACGGAGCTGGGGAAGGTGGACGCCGGCGGCGGCGGGACCGTGGCCAAGTATATGGCCAACCGGAACATCGATACCCTGGACGCCGGGGTGCCGGTGCTGAGCATGCACGCGCCCTTTGAAACCGTGGCCAAGCTGGACTGCTATATGACCTATAAGGCCATGGGGGCGGTCTATCTGGGGTAAGAGCGGCAGATGAAAATGGAGGGCGGCAGCGAATTCGCTGCCGCCCTCTGTACATCGGGGAAATTTTGCGGTATGATGCTGATAGAAACAGTATAGCAGAGCCCCGGGGGAAAGGCAAGGCGTCCGCATTTTTCTCCAGGGGGAGGGAGGTGCACTGACATGTCGGAAACCATCACCATGCAGGTGATTGCCCAGATCCGGTCCGAGTTCCCCACCAAGTTCGGCATCCCCAGGCAGAGCGGCCTGGTGGGGGAGCTGAAGGCGGCGGTGGTCTTTGAGCCGGAATTCCGGATCCCGGAGGCGGTGCGGGGGCTGGAGGAGTACTCCCATATCTGGCTGCTCTGGCAGTTCTCCGCATCCAAAGGCTGGTCCCCCACGGTGCGGCCGCCCCGGCTGGGGGGCAACACCCGCATGGGGGTCTTCGCCACCCGCTCCCCCTTCCGCCCCAACCCCATCGGCCTGAGCTCCGTGGTGCTGGAGGGGGTGGAGCACCACCCAAAGCTGGGGCCGGTGCTCCACGTGGCCGGGGCGGACCTGATGGACGGCACCCCCATTCTGGACATCAAGCCCTACATCCGGTATGGCGACTGCCACCAGGAGGCCTCCGGCGGCTTCACGGACCGGAAGGAGAAGCCTATCCTGCAGGTGGAGCTGCCGGAACCCTGGCGGAGCGCTGTTCCGCCGGACCGGCTGGCGGCCCTGATTGGCGTGCTGGCCCAGGACCCCAGGCCCTCCTACCACCGGGACCCCCAGCGCCTCTATGGGCTGTCCTTTGCCGGGCTGGAGGTCCGCTTTACCGTGGAGGGGGACCGGCTGACGGTCCGGGAGGTGCTGCCGGAGCAGGTTCAGCAGACAGGGGAGGAAACAAAGAATGAAAGAGAACCGATAAGGTGTGTCCTCACAAGGACAACTATAAAGTTTAAGGATAGGCAGGTGCTGTAGAGGCAGCACCTGCCTGTTCCTTTATGCACTTTTTGTGGTATCCACGGCCCCAACTACGCCAATATCCGTGTAATGGATCTCCACCGTCTGCTTGGCATGCTTGGACCATTTTACGTCCTTCTCATGCACCACGATTTTCTCAATGAACAACCGCAGCAACTCCGGTGTCAGTTCCTGAATGTCGGTGTAGCGCTTGGCCTTGGCGATGAAGTTATCGGTGCCAGACACCGTGGCTTTCAGTTTGGTGACATCCCGTTCCTTTCGCGGAATGGCAGTTTTCAATTGCTCCTGTTCCGCCGCATAACTTGCGGAGAGGGTCTGGAACTGCTCCGTGGTGATGCGGCCCAGCACCGAGTCCTCATACAGCCGCTTAAAGATGGCCTCCAGTTCCGACTCGCGCTTTTTCATTCCTGAGAGTTCCAACTCCTGCCTACGGATCTCTCGTTTCAGTTCGGCGGACTGCCGGTCACAGATGTAAGCAGCAAATTCCTGGGTATGCTCCCTTGCCATGGCCGTCATCCTGCGGAGATCCTCCAGTACAATCTCGTCCAGGATGCACTCCCGGATGTAATGGGCGGTGCAGACCTCGGCGCCATCCTTTTTATAGGTGCGGCAGGTGAAATGGTTGTAAGAGGCAGACATGGTGTGTGTCCGGTGCAGAACCATGGTGGAACCGCAGTCAACGCATACCACCAGCCCGGAATATTTGTTCTGCTCGTCCATGTTGGTGCGCCGCCGTTTGTGCTGGCGAACTCTCTGAACGATATCCCAAGTTTCCCGGTCAATGATGGCCTCATGGCTACCCTCAATGACCATGCATTCCTCCCGCGGATGCTCTACCTTCCGCCTGTCTTTGTAGGACTTGGTGCTGTACCGCATGTTGATGGTATTGCCGAGGTACAGTTCATTCTCCAGCATGGATGCCACTGTGTCGCTGTTCCAGTTATATGGCTTGTCCAGCGAGAGCCCCATGTGCTTAGTACCAAAACGCTCATAGGCATACATGGTTGGACAAAGTACCTGCTCACTTTTCAGGATGCGGACGATTTGGGACGGCCCGTTCCCGGCAGCACAGAGGGCAAAGATTCGCCGCACCACAGCAGCAGCTTCCTCATCAACCACCAACTTGCCCTTGGTATTTTCGTCTTTTTTGTAGCCGTAGGGTGCTCTCGTACCAAGCCTCTCCCCGCGCTGGGCTTTCGCCCGCTGGACCGCCCGGATTTTCCGGCTGGTATCCCGCACAAACCACTCGTTGAACAGGTTTTTGAAGGGCATCAAGTCGTTGCTCTCGGCGTTTTCCGTATCCACATTGTCGTTGATGGCAATGTAGCGAATGCCGAACTGCGGGAACCGCTCCTCAATGTAGAGGCCGGTGTGCAGTTGGTTGCGGCCCAATCGGGATAAGTCCTTGGTAATGATGACCCCGATTTTTCCGTCCTCCATGTCCGCCATCATGCGCTGGAAATCTGGCCGGTTGAAGTTCGCCCCGGAGTAACCGTCGTCCACATAAAACTGCGGGTTGGGAAAGCGGTGGTCCATGGCGTATTGCTCTAAGATTCTCTTTTGGTTTTGAATACTGTTGGATTCCCCGTCCAGCCCGTCATCTTGACTGAGGCGGCAGTACAGGGCCGTAATTTTCATTTGGTTTGACTGACTCATACGGACCTCCTTTTCTCGAGTCAAACCGTTCAGAGCGTATGTGATGTTACCTCTGTTTGGGCAGAAAGTCCACCCTTTTCCGAAACTGTGTGGGAATTGTTCAAGTCCATATCGATCAGTTTTTTTAACTTATCCTCCGGTGAACAGGCGCCATCAGCGGAAAACACGGAAACCACGTGGATCAGTCGCCCATGGCTTAATTGGTCGCGTTCTACGACCACTGGGGCCGCCTGAACAGGCATCTTCATGATTTTGGGCATCACATCCCTCCTCTGCAAAATGTGAGGGGCCAAGAAACAATGGATCGGGTCCGATTGCATTTCCAAACCCGATCCCGCATCAGTCCATGCCCGAAAAGGAAACTCCCCTTCACCTTCCTCCCGAAAAAAAGGGCAAGTGAATACCCAAGTCAAGCCCAAAAAGAAGGCTGTCCCGTTCAGGGGACAGCCTTGATACTCCATCTTGCCAATCGGCGGAAAGGCATATATACTGATAACAAAACGTTCTCCAAAAAGAGAACAGGAAGTCTGCAAATAAAAAGTCAATAGGGAGATGAAGAAAAATTGAAGGAGGGAAAAGGACATACCAAAAGCGGCCAGCGAGTAGAGGCCGCTGACCGGAAGGGAAAACATGTAGCGGAGGGAGTTATTTCTGAGGCAGGATAATAGTTGCTTTGGAGAAGGCACGCCAATCAAGGCATTGCCCACAGCGGTCGCAGTAGGGCTGGTATTCCCGTTCCATAGTCCTTCCACATTGAGGGCAGACAGGGAAACCGGTAAGACCTTGGAGGAAGTGGAAACAGCGGATCTGTATCACCGGCATGGGCTTGCGGAAGGACATCTCCCTCCAAATGGCCGAGGGGATCAGCAGGTCATTGGGCGTCAGACCAAACCCAACACAGAGTTTTTCCAAGGTCGGGATCGTTGGTGCGGTTTTGCCTCTGGCAATATCGCCAAAATATCTGGAACTGAGGTCACATAGCTCCGAGGCGGCTTCATAACTGAGCTTACGAGCATCACATAATCTGAGGACGGAGGTGGATGAATTGTCTAAAAACATCTTAATCTCTCTCTTTCTGTCGTAAGATGCTTTTAGAGTAATCTCTGTCCGAGATAAGTATTGGTATGTATAATCGACCTTTATATTCATTTTTTTGAATACCAAGAAAAGGAGCAAGGTATAATTTTGACCTTGCTCCTATCAAATAGTATTTAATTCAACAAGTTAAAATTGGCCAGTTATTCGCCATATACGATCAAGACGGTTTTTCCATCGCAATCCAAATAAACGCTCTGGTCGCCGCCAACCATTCCGTCTGTGCCGAAATGTACTTTCCATACACATTCATCTGTATCAAAATATGTCGTAATCCTGTCATACTCGACGGTGCATTCGTTCTTAGCACATTCGGCCACATTCTCAAAAGTTATTTCAGTTTCAGTTGTATTTACAAATCCAGAAGTTTTTACACCAGGTTCGCCTTCTACATATATTGCCATATCTTCGGCATAAGAAAAATTAGGGATCGCAATTTTATCAAAAATTGCCTTTGTCTGCTCTGCTAAATCACAATACATTGTGTGGCTACGTGCAGATACTCCTGTATGCCACAAATGGAAGTTTTCCTTAAAAAGGGTCTGGAGTTCTTCATCTGTAAACGATGCTTTCAAATCGTCATTGATAACCAAACCATGTTGAATAAATAAATCAAGCAGTTCTTCTGCGGGCATTTCGGATAATTCTTCATAAGTATATTTCTGCTCAGCTTCGGATTGAATGTCTGTTTGGGATATTTCCTCGTTATTTTGAGTTGGAGCTATTATGTCCTGTTGTCCTTGCTGACTGCAACCAACCAGACCCAACACACAGACCAATGCTAAAACTAATGCTATATATTTCTTCATACGGATTACCTCCTTGTAAAATTGTTTACTTGTATATATAGACGGAAAATCCAGCAAAAAGTTCCGAACTATGGCTATATCATAGCATACTTCGGTCAATTTGTCTCATTCCAGAAAACGAAATTTAAACTTTTTTCAAATTGCCAACCTCTTCATATCAAAGGAAATTGGCTTGTACTTGAACTTATCAAGCGGTATCTTCTTCGTCTGATTGGCTAACAGAGTAATAATGTCGTAAGCCTGTTCAAGATAGGTCTTTCCCTTATTCTTCTCGACCCAATAGAACAGAGCCAAGTAGTAGTCAAGGAACTTGGAACTTACACCGTGATACAGATACATAAAATCACTAATGTTGTGATGGTAGCCGTTGACATGCCCCAAATGAAATCCACCGCTTGTATGTTTTCCGCTTGGGATTTGATTTAAGGGTATCTTGTACTTGTTGGCTATTGTCTTATATGCTCTATGGCTGTCTGTGACCAGAACAGTATCATCGGTGAAATGGGGAACGAGGGTCTGCTCGATATGGGTAGGCTGTATTCTGCCGACACAAACACTCTGCAAAAAGTGGTTATTGTTGGTGTCCACACAAGACAGACAGCATACCTGCTGATTACTGATACCCCTCTTTTTCTTCTGCTGTTCGTGTAGGGCATTCAAGACTTCGATGATTTTCTTTGTATCCATACCATTCAGAGCATTGGAAAACTTCTCTTGTGATTTCAAATCACCAAGTTTAACATAGTTCAGCAATTCAGCCTTGTTCTGTTCTTCGTTTTTAATGTAACTATGCAAGAAATCTATGTCAAATCCTTGTTTCTCAACATATTTGATTTTCTTCCTATAACTGATATGACTGTATGGCATTCTGCCGAGTGTACCCAAGAAGAACATAGGGTCTTTAACGTCCTTAAAGGACAGAGGATAGTAATATTCGTCACTTTCAGCCAAACCTCTGAAATCGTCCTGATTGCTGACGAACTGAAGGAGGACAGAACATATCCTATGTCTGTTGTGTAATGCTGTCTGTTTGTTAATACCGAGTTCTTTTGCTATGGTACGGCAACTTTCGCCCTGTAAGGTCAACTTGATAAACTCAATCCATTTACCAACAGACAACTTGGAGCGAAAGGCAACGGTGCCATTGGTGTCACCGAAAGTTTTATAACAATCTTTGCAAAAATATCTCTGTCTGCTGTTTCTTGTTCCGTTCTTTATAACCTTAACTGAACCACAATGAGGGCATACAACAGCATCCAAATCTTTATTGTTGCTGTAACTTCTATGTTCTCTGCAACACTGCAAGAAGACCTTTTCTTCCTTTGTCAGTTCAGGTTTTGCACTTCTTCTTGTTTGCAAAGCGGTCACTAACTCTTGGATTTGCTCGTCAGTTAAGTCAGCAACAGCAATTTGTTTCTGTATATCATTGAAATTGGAATTGAAATCAGCCATAACATGTCCCCCTACAAAAATTGTTTTTGTAAGGGAACATAGCTATTTCTGTGGGTGCTAGATCCATTTATGCATAAATATCTTTAGAAGTGTATAATTTTTTCTCACCAATACTTATCTCGGACAGAGACTTAGAGTAAGTGCAGTATCGTTCTCCAACAAGGAAGGATGCTTCCTTAATTTTCCTCCAAGGTTGCCAGGTGTTCTTTTACTCGCACATAGTAGATACGCAGGAATTTGTTGGCTCCGGCTGTCATGTAGACCAGATAGGGCTTGCCTTCTGCGCGTTTCTTATCCATGAAACGGTACACCGGGTCATCCTGTGGCTGTGTCTTTAACAAGCAGTCCATGACCAGAAAGAGTGCTTTGCGCAGCTCCGGCGGCCCGCTTTTGGAAGTCCGGTTGCTTTTGGCCTCGTGGGCGCCGGACTGGTCAGCGCCCGGATCAACACCGGCAAAGGCGGTAATGGCTCCCCGGTGTGTGAACCTGGTCACATCCCCAATCTCCGCCATGAGCTGTGGGCCAAGGGAATCCCCTACACCGCGCATGGCCATAACAACAGGGTATTCCGGGAGCTTGGCGGCCAGAGTACGCATCTCGGTTTTGAGCTGCTCCAGAGATTTGGAAACAGCATTCAGTGCGTCAATGGCCTGCCGGATCATAGTTTTGGTCAGGGCGTCCTTGGGGAGCATGGCGATCAGGTCTTGCGCCTCCATGTGAATCTCAACGGCCCGGCTCTGGCTGAAGTTGTAGCCGTGCCGTTTGCACTACTTGCGGTAACGCTCAGTAAAAGCAGTGAGGCTCAGAGCCCGCACACAGTCCACGTGCCAAAAGGTCGTGGCAAAGTCCACCCACTTCTGGCTGCCGTCCTCACGGACAGGGCTGTCAAACAGGGCGTTGACGCCGGGATAGGTCTGGTCCAGGAGGGCGATGATGTTGTTTTTCATCATCGTCTTAGTCTTGGAGTACAGTCCCTGCTGCCGGTTCAGCGTTTTCAGCTGCATACGAATCGTGTCCATAGGTGTATGTTGGCGCAATTCCACCCAGTTGTCAAGCCCATAGCGGGCAATCTTCCGGGCATCCGCCTTATCTGTCTTTACTTTGCGCAGGGTGTTGTTCCCGTAATCTTTAATGAGCTTCGGATTGACTGCGCTGACAAAGATGCCTTCCTCATGGAGAAAGCGGGCCACCGGCTCATAGTACCGCCCGGTGTGTTCCATGACCACCCGTGTCTCACCGTCCAGGCTTTTCAAGTAGTCTGCCAGCTCCTTGAGTTCACTGCCGGTGTGACCAACAGCAAACGGCTTTGCCACTACTTCCCCAAAGGGACGGAGAACGGATACCACACTTTTCCCT
>CAJFVK010000028.1 GCA_904420435.1 uncultured Oscillospiraceae bacterium | reverse complement strand
CTTTCTCTATTTATGAAAAGATAGCATCTTATGAAATTTTAAATTCTCTTATTACAAATTATTTTACTACGATATTTATCAGTCTTGACGGAACAGCGATCACCTTCACTACTGATTTTCCTTGAAGCAATCCTTGTATCTTTTCATTTTCCATTGCTATCTTTTCTAACTCTTCTTTGGTCGCATTCGAATCAACCATGAGCTTTTCTTTAACTTTTCCGTTTATCTGCACCACTATTTCAACAGTGTCCTTTACCAGAGCACTTTCATCAAATTCCGGCCATCTCATAGTGGAAACAGACTGTTCCTGACCTATATGCTGCCACATTTCTTCGCATATATGCGGTACAAATGGAGAAAGGATAAGAATCAGCTCTTTTGCAGCCTTGCCTAAAAGGCCGGCATTAACGTCTTTCGACTCTTTATATCTGTACATTTCGTTTACCAGTTCCATTATTGAACTGATTGCAGTATTAAAGCTGAATCTGCCTCCTACGTCTTCGCTTACTTTTTTAATTGCTGCGTTGAGCATATAATTGAGCGACTTGTCTTCTTCAGTTTTAACTTCGAAGGCATCAGGGAACACAGGGTATTTTGCCTTAATCTCATATACAAGGCGGTATACTCTGTTGAGGAACCTGTAGCTTCCCTCAACTCCGGCATCGGACCAGTCCAGTTCTCTGTCAGGCGGAGCCGCAAACAGGATGAACAGTCTTGCCGTATCAGCGCCGTATTTGGCGATTATTTCCTCAGGGCTTACCACATTGCCGATGGATTTGGACATCTTCTTGCCGTCTTTGTTTACCATGCCCTGAGTGAGGAGGTTGCGGAAAGGCTCCTCGTCCTTTACCAGGCCCATGTCGTAGAAGGCCATCTGGAAGAATCTCGAATACATCAGGTGAAGGATGGCGTGTTCTACTCCTCCGATATATTGATCCACATTCATCCAGTAGGCAGCCTTTTTAGGGTCGAACGGGGCCTTGTCATTCTTAGGGTCGCAGTATCTGAGAAAATACCATGAAGAATCGAGGAAGGTGTCCATGGTATCCATCTCTCTTTTTGCCTGCGGGCCAGCGGACCAGGAGAACGGCGTCTCCACCGGCAGCCCAGGCGCGGTTTCTGAGCAGGCCCCGGAAACGCCGGACGCCAACGGGGAAACGGAGCCGCCCGCCGCGGAGGAAGCCGGCGGCACCAATATTCTGGTGGCCTACTTCTCCTGGGCGGACAACGCGGTCCTGGCGGACGATGTGGACGCCGTGGCCTCCCCCAGCGTCCTCCCGCCCGGAAACGTACAGCAGCTGGCCGGGTGGGTGCAGGAGGAGACGGGGGGCGACCTGTTTGCCATCCGGGTCGCCGACCCGTATCCCAGCGACTGGGACGCCTGTTTGGAGCGGGCCAACGAGGAGCGGGGCAGCGACGCCCAGCCGGAGCTTACGGATCGGGTGGAGAACCTGGACCAGTATGACACGGTGTTCCTGGGCTATCCCAACTGGTGGTACGGTGTGCCCATGGCCCTGCTGACCTTCCTGGAGGAGAACAACCTCTCCGGGAAGGAGGTATACCTGTTCTGCTCCCACGGCACCGGCGGCCTGTCCCGGAGCGTGGAGCTCATCACCGGGGCGGCGCCTGACGCCGACATCTCCGAGAGCATCTTCGACTGCTACGAGGAGGAGGCCGCCGGCTCGGAGGCGGACATCAAGGCTTGGGTCAATGAATTGGGATTGGGAGGAAGCGATACCATGGAAAACACACAAGCGGAGCGGCAGATCCAGGTGCGCTTTGACGGCGGCACGGTGGTCTATGAACTCAACGACAGCGCCGCGGCGGACGCCCTTCTGGCGCAGCTCCCCCTCACCATCGAGGTGGAGGACTACAGCACCAACGAGAAGATCTTCTACCCGCCCCAGGCGCTGGATACCGCAGGCGCGCCCCTGGCAGAGGGCGGGGCCGGCGTCCTGGCCTACTACGCCCCCTGGGGGGACGTAGTGCTGTTCTACGACAGCTTTGGGGCCAACGGTTCCCTGTACGCCCTGGGACAGGCGGTGTCCGGCGGGGAGCTGATCGGCCGGATGTCCGGAACCGTCACCGTAGAAATCGCCGGCTGATGAGAGCCCAGAGGCCGCAGCCTCGTGGGCACCTGGAAAGCCGGGCAGCCGGGCGAACCGGCGCGCCGGGACGCCGGGACGCCCCTCCCCGCTGTCTCCGGCCGCGGGCAAAAGGGACTTCTGGCGCACCGGTTGCCGGTGCGCCGCCCCTTTATTCCTCGGGTGATCGCTCCAGGCGGTCCTCCACCGCGCGCAGGAATGTTTCCGCGGCTTTGGAGAAGACCTGATATTTCTTCCAGACCAGGTAGACCCCCAGCTCCAGCGCCGGGACAAGGGGGCGGAAGCACAGGGGGCTGTCCCCGGAGGTGTTGATGATCTTGTCCAGGCAGAGGGCGTACCCCATGCCCTCCTCCACCATCAGGGAGCCGTTGTAGAGCAGGCTGTAGGTGGCCGCGATGTTGAGCGCCGACAGGTCCCGCTGGATCCACGCGGAGAGCAGCGTCCCCGAAGCTTCCTGCCGGGAGATGATCAGCGGCTCCTCCCGCAGGTCCTCCGGGGAGATGGCCTCCTTTTCCGCCAGCGGGGCATCCCTCCGCATCAGGACGCCCCAGGTTTCCTTGACCGGGATTGCAAGCAGCTCGTATTTGGAGATGTCCACGGTCTGCAGCAGCAGGCCGAAATCGATCAGGCCCTTGTCCAGGTCCTCCAGGACGTCCTTCCCGTCCCCGCTGGAGATGTGGAAATGGACGTGCGGGTGCTCCGCCTGGACCTGCCGCGCCGCCTGCGTCAGCAGGCGGACGCCGTCCGTTTCCCCTGCCCCGATGTAGACGTCCCCGGCGATCACCTGGCTGGACAGGGCGATCTCGTCCTCCGTCCGCCGGACCAGGGAGAGGATCTCCTCCGCCCGCTTGCGCAGGATCCTCCCCTCCTCTGTCAGCGTCACCTTTCGGGAGCCGGGGGTGCCGCGGATCAGGAGCTGCTTCCCCAGCTCCTCCTCCATGGCCCGCAGCTGGGTGGACAGCGTGGGCTGGGAGAGATGCAGCGACTTGGCCGCGCCGGAGATGCTCTGCTCCCCGGCCACAGCGAGAAAATATTGCAGGACACGCAACTCCATAGATCCGCCCTCCTTCCTATGCCGCCAGTATACCAAAAAGGCCGGCGCTTTTCAATAGGTTTTGCCTATGGTTAATAGTAAAAACTAAGTATTTGCTATTATGTTGTACAGGGGCTATCCTGTAACCAGAAGATCAGCGCCGTCAGCGGCGTTGTTCTCTGAAGATCAGCCCTTCTTTGAAGAGAGATGATAAGAGCCATGTTCCCCAAACAGTCCCTATGCTCCCTGGTCCAGAACCTGGAGGACGCCGGGTGTGACGCGAAAACGGTGGAGCAATTCCTTGCCCTCTTGGAGGGAGATAACACCGCGGAGCAGCTGGCGCTGCTGTCCCGCCACCGGAAACGGCTCCTGGACGATCTCCACCGGGATGAGCGCCGGATCGACTGCCTGGACTATCTGGTGTACCAAATCCAAAAGGCAAAAACAGCAGGTTAAGGAGGAAACCGATGATGGATCGAAACGTGATTGAACATCAAACCTTTGACGAGGAGCGGGCCCTGTACGGCAGCCATGACATTTTGGTACAGGACTGCGCCTTTGACGGCCCCGCCGACGGGGAGAGCGCCTTCAAGGAGGGCTCCCAGATCCAGGTGGAACGCTGCTTTTTCAATCTGCGCTACCCCTTCTGGCATGACCACGGCCTGAAGATCAACGGCTCGGAGATGACGGAGCTGTGCCGGGCGGCCCTGTGGTATTCCGACCACATCGAGATCACCGGCACCAAGATGCACGGCATCAAGGCCCTGCGGGAGTGCAGCGAGGTGAAGCTCCGCGGCTGCGACATCATCTCCCCGGAGTTCGGCTGGTCGGTACACGGCGTGGAGATGGAGGACTGCACCGCCGAGAGCGAGTACTTCATGATGCGCTCCACCGGCCTGCGCTTCCAAAACGTCCGCATGAAGGGCAAATATTCCTTCCAGTACATCGAGGACGCGGTCTTTGACCACTGCACCTTCGACACCAAGGACGCCTTCTGGCACGCCAAAAATGTAATCGTGCGGAACAGCGTGGTGAAGGGGGAGTACCTGGCCTGGTACTGCGAGAACGTCACCTTTGAAAACTGCAAAATCATCGGCACCCAGCCCCTGTGCTACTGCAAGGGTCTGAAGCTGGTGAACTGCGAGATGATCGAAACCGACCTGGCCTTCGAGCGCTCCGATGTGGAGGCCGTCATCATCACGCCGGTGGTGAGCATCAAGAACCTCCTGTCCGGCCGGATCACCGTTCCCGCTGTGGGGGAGATCATCCGGGACATCCCGGAGGCCAGGGGCGAGATCGTGGTTTCCGGTCAGAGGGCGCGGGGCAGCGCCTGCGCCTAACGGCCGGCGCAGCTCCGCCCCGAAAACCGCCGGTTTTGCTTTCGCCTAGGCCCGGAGAATGAAGCCGGCAAGCTGAGAGAACCCCCTGCAGCCTCAATGGCTGCAGGGGGTTTCCGCGCGCAGGGGGAATCGGGGCCTGGCTCAGTCCATGTCCGATTCATTCAGGACGCGGAGCATGGTGACGATGGCCTGCTCGATGGTGTAGTTGTCCTTGCCGCCGAACAGGCTGTCGCTGGTACCGTTCATGATGCCGCAGCGGTACATGGCCGCCACGCCCTCATAAGCCCAGTCGGCCACGGCGTCGGTGAAGGGCAGGTCCGTTTCCCCGGACGGAAGGTCGCTGCCGCCAGCCTCCATCAGGCGCGCCAGCATGGTGGCCGCCTGCTCCCGGGTGATCAGATCGTCGGGGCCCACCTGGGTTTCTCCCCGGCTGCCGGCGCTGTTGTAGCCGCTGAGGATGCCCAGGTTGTAGGCCTTGGCCATGGCCTCATCGCCGGTACTGTCGGCAAAGACCGCGTCCTCCGGATCATAGGCCACCTCCCGGCCGGTCTGAACCTCGTAGGCCTGGACCGCCAGGGCCGCGAAGTCCGAGCGGGTGATGTCCTCGGTGTAGTCAAAGGTGTCCTGGAGGAAGGGGACCTCCGCAAGGTCCAGCGCCTCCGCCGCCTCCACTACCTCCTCCCGGGCCCAGTCGCTGACCGTGGGGTAGCCGGGCAGGGGGATCTGGTCGGGCACGTCCGGCAGGTCCTCGGAGAGGATCCGCTCCATCATGTCCGCCGGGATGCCGCTGTTGTAGCGCCACCGCCCCTCCCAGAGGATCTCGTTGCCGATCTCGATGACGAGGTTGTCCCAGTCCTCGCCGTTGCCCTTGTAGTAGACCCGCAGGGGTTCGTCCAGCACCCGGTCCGCCCCGTCGAAGACGTAGCTGCCGATCCGGTCATAGTTGCCGCTGGCGGGGAGCTCCACCGCCATCAGGTAGGGGATGCCGGAGAAGGAGTTCCGGGTGTTGTACATGGCGAAGCTGTAGTCGTCGGCGAACTGCAGCACCCGGATGCCGGAACCGGCGAAGACATAGGGGGCGAAGGTGTACATATGGGGGATGTAGATGCTCTTCAGGCCGGTGCAGCCGGCGAAGGCGTATGTCTGGATGGTGGTGCGGCTATCGACCTGGCCCAGATGGACGTGCTCCAGGCCGGTGCAGCCGGCGAAGGCGTAGGAGCCGATAAAGTCAATGGTGTCGGGGAAGTCCAGCTCTGTCAGGCCGGTGCAGCCCCGGAAGGCGCTCTCCGCAATCCACAGGGGGTTCTCCGGGAAGTGGACGGCGGTGATGTCCGTCCGGCCAGCGAAGGCCCCCTCGCCGATTTTCGTGATGCCCTCGGGGATGGTCACCTCGCCGCCAGGGCCGTAGTAGTCCCAGACCTCGGTGAAGTTGTCGCCGCCCAGGATGAAGCCGTCGCCGTTGTCGATGTGGGTCAGGCCGCTCCGGTCCACGTACTTGTAGGACCGGTTGATCATGCCCGGGCCCCAGCCCAAATCAAAGGTGTTGTAGCCGTTGGCGCTCTCGGTGTGGAGAGTGCCGCCGGTGTAGGTGTTCAGGGAGTCCACCGACGGGTCCATGAAGATCCACCGGTCATAGAGGGCGGAATCCTCGCCGAGATAGGCCTCCACATGGCTGTGGGGCACCCCCTTCACGCCGGGGGTGGCGTAGGAGCCGTAGGCCAGGTACTCGGTTTCGCAGGTCATGGCCGGGATGCCCTGGGCCAGGAGCAGGTCCCGGAGCAGGTTGGCGTACCCGGTAGAATCCCCCCGGCGGAGGGTCAGGACGCTCTCGGAGTCGGTGGCCGCCTGGGCCGCGCCGCTCTCCGCGGCGGTGTCGTGGGCGATGTTGTCCACCACCCACTTGTAGAGCAGGAACATCTGGTCGTAGGTGTCGGTCTCGTCCCCCACGATCACGTCGGACATGGTTTTCACCGCAGGGGGCACCGGCTGGGCCAGCTGGTTGGCCGGCTCCGGGTCGTTGATGCCCAGGATGTTGGCGGCCCCCCGGCTGTCATAGGTCTCCACGGAGGAGTCGATCGTGGGGAACTCGTAGCCCCCGTTGTCCATCCGCCGGCAGAGGAACTGGCCGTGGGTCACGCTGCGGAAGGACGTTTCTCCGCTGCGGCGGGTGGCCACCTCCACCGGCTCGGTGTCCCGGTGGGTCAGGGTCAGCGTCAGGGAGAACTCCCGGCCGCTGCTGGCGGCCACGGTGGCGGAGGCGCCGCCGCAGGTCACCCGGACCTCCGCCAGGCCGTCCACCATCAGGGCCCCGGACACCTCCAGGGTGTTGTCGTAGAAGTATTCGTTGGTGCTGTAGTCCACGCGCAGGAGAGGGATGCCCATCACCAGATAGTTCTGGCCGAAGTACTGGCTCTGGAGGGTGGTCCCCTCATAGTACCCGATCTCCACCCCCTCCGGGTAGTCGACGACGGCGGACGCCGGCGCCGCCAGGAGCCCCAGGGCCGTCACAAGGCTCAGGCACAGGGACAGCAGCCGGGAGGGTCTTCGGCTGCTTTTTCTTTGCTTCATGATACGGTCTCCTTTCTGAAGATGAAAATTTTGTTGGGACGCGCCCGGGAGCTTCAGTTGAAGAGCTCCTCGGGGGCGGCGTCTACGGGGAGATCGCTCTCCCCGGGCTGCTCCAGGGTGAAGTCGTAGCTGCCCTCCATCCGGGTGAGGAAGGCCCCGCCGTCCACGTCCATGCCGCCGTAGGATGTGTCATAGACCACCTGGGCCTCCCCGGCGGTGGCGTAGCAGGTGAAGCTGGTGATCTCCGTGGTCCCGGAAACCCGGGGGACGGCCACGGCGAAGGTGAGGCTGGCGGCGGCGTTGCCGGTGCGGTCGGTGTTCAGGGACAGGGCGTATTGACCGGGGTCCGGCTCGTAGCTGTCCACATAGGCGCTCACCGCCTCCGCCGCGGCCATGTACTCGTCATAGAGCTGGTAGGTCCGCTCCAGGGCCGCCGGGTCGTCGGAGTAGACGCACTCCCCAATCAGCTCCCGGTCCCCGAAGGTCAGGGCGTCCGCCAGCCCCCAGACCTCCAGGTCGATGGGATTGGTCTGGAGGTACTCGCAGTAGCCGGCGATGGGGTCCAGGCAGGCCCGGACGAGGTCGATCAGCTCCTGGGGCATGTCGGGGGTATCCGGATTGCTGTAGGCGGCGATCAGCTCGTCTATCGAGCCGCCTGCCCCGACAGCCGTGGAGAAGAGGTCCCCCATCATGGAGTAGTCGCCAAAGAGCATGGCCCCCAGGGCCTCGCCCCTGTACGCCGGGTCGTCCCCGGACAGCTCAGAGAAGTAGCTGCCCCAGAGGGCGGTCTCCCGGTGGGCCTCCCGGGCCAGGGCGGCGATGTCGGCCTCCTCCATCTGGGCCAGGTCCCCCAGGGTCAGGTCTTCCACCTCGCCGCCCCAGGCGGTGCCGTCGCTCTCCAGCAGGTAGATCCGCTCCACCTCCGTGTCCTTCCCCGCGCTGGCGACGGAGCCGTTCACCAGGTACCAGACGCTCTCGCCGCCCTCGAGATAGTCGCTCAGGGTGGTGCCGGTCAGGCCCGGGAGCAGGTCCCCGGCGGCGGACTGGTTGTCCCCGCCGGCGCTCCCGGCGTCGTTCCCGGCGTTCCCGGCGGCGGACTGGTTCCCGCCGCCGCAGGCGGTCACGGTCAGGGCGGTGGCCAGGGCCAGGGCCCCGGACAGCAGCTTGGTCAAGGTGTTCTGTTTCATAGGTTGTACCTCCGTTTCTATGTAGCCTTCCGTTCGGCCTTCTGTGTATTAAGACACAGGCGGAGGCCGGCAGGTTTTATAGTTTTGGAAAATTCTTTGAAATTTTCAAAATATTTTCCGCCTGCGCAAAAACGGCGCCGGACACCCTGCTGGGCAGGATATCCGGCGCCGCCGCGCTCTGTTTGGTTTTTCCGGAGCGGCTCCGCCCCGGAGGGCCGCTCTCAGCCCCCGGAGATCAGCTCGCCGGTCTGGACGTCGAAGGTGTAGGGGGACTCCTCCTCGATCTGCTGGCCCGCCAGGGAGATGTCCGCCAGAAGCGTCACCGTCACCTGCTCCGCTGTCTGCTCGGTGACCTCGAAGGACACGTCGCAGGAGGCGCCCAGGAGTGCGTTCACCGGGTTTTGCATCAGCTGGAGGATCTCCTGGTACTCCTCCTCCACGAACCTCCGGTGCTCCTCCTCGAAGAAGTCGTTGATGGCCTGGTAGCCCGGCGCGTCGGAGTCAAAGACCGGGGTTTCCACGGAGATCCGCACCGAGCGGTCGCCGGTGTCCACATCCGTGTGGTGGGCGGTATAGGACGGGATCTCCGGCTCCTCCGGCTCTGGCGCCTCCTCCCCGGCCGGCGCCGCCGTTTCACTGATCTCCGGCGCCGGCGTCAGCTGGGCCGGCAGGGGGATGTACACGTCGTCGATCGTGTCGCTCATATGCCAGGTGTAGATGGGCGTCCCCGCCTCGTAGGGGCCGCCGGCGTTGTTGGTGGTGAACTCCCGATCCCGTTCGATGTCCTCCCGGGTGACGGTACTGGTGGAAATGCGGAAGCCGTCGTCGGCGCTGGGGTAGTTGGCGCTGGTGAGATAGTTGCCGAATTCGCTGGCCCGGATGGCCTCGGCCACCCACTCGGCCACCTCCTGGTCCGTGCCCTCATAGAGGTCGGACAGCTCCAGCAGCTTCCCGGTGCGCACGTCAAAGGTGTAGTCGATCCGCCCGTCCATGGGGACCTCCCCCTGGGGCCACACCGACTCCGTGAAGGAAACGGATACGTAGTACCCGTCCTGGTAGGATACCCGGCAGGTCCTCGTGTACTCCGCGTCCTCAAGCTCCGAGGTGCTCTCATACCGGGACAGCATGGCGGCCACCTTGGGGTCGTCCGCGGCGTTGAAGGCCTGATGGAGCTGGTCGAAGTAGGCGTTGATCTGCCGGTAGCCCTCGTTGACCTCGTCGAACAGGGGCGTCTCCAGGTAGATGCCCCGGAAGCCAAACTCCGCCTCCTCCGCCACCGTGGTGCGCCGCATGGTGTACGACGCCTCCGGCACCGGCGTGTCCGGGTCCGCCTCGCCCGCCAGCTGTCCAGACGGGTCCTGCGCCCCCTGTCCGGCCGGCTGCGCCGCCTGCTGGCTTCTCAGCAGCGTGACGCCGCCGCCTACGGCCACCGCGGCAGCCAGGATGCCGGCCGCGATCTTGGCGCCCAGCCCGCCCAGAAGTCCGGCTCCGGCAGCGGCGCTACCCGCGGCCGCACCGGCCCCTGCGGCAGACCCAGCCGCAGCCCCTGCGGACGCGCCGGCGGCGGTCCCGGCCGCTCCCGCGGATGAGCCTGCCGCGCCGGCAGCTGTTCCGGATGCGGCGGAGGCCCCGGCTGTTTCCCCGGCGGCCGCCTCAGCCGTACCGGCAGCCGCCCCCGCCGCATCCCCGGCAACCGCAGCGGAACCGGCAGCCCCGGCAGCCGCCGTACCGGCGGCCAACCCGGCGGAGGACAGGACGGCGGAAGCCGCGGCAGCGGCCTGGGCGTCGCTGCCCGCCTCCGCGGCGGAGCGGAGGAAGTAGAGCAGGAAGGGCAGCGGGGAGAGGCCGTAGAGCTTGATGCCCTCCTTCTCGTAGTCCTTCACGCCCTTCTCAATGGCCCTGCGGCCATAGAGCAGGCGGCTCTTGACGGTGTTCTCCGACACCCCCAGCTCCGCGGCGATATCCTTGATGCTCATCTCCGCGTTGTAGTGGGACATGATCGCCGTGCGCTGGGACTCCGGCAGCTTGTCCACCAGCTCCCGGATCATGCGCCGGGTCTCCTCGTTGTCCAGGGCCGCCTCCGGCATGGCCTGCTGGTCCAGGTCCTCCAGATTGTCCATGACGCTGTTGCCCTCCTCGTCCTCCAGGAACTGGAGGTCCTTGGGGTTGCGCCTGCGCTCGTTGAGGCACCGGCGGGTGGCGATGGTGTTGGCCCAGCTGATGAAGTGCTCCGGCTCCTGCAGGGTCCCCAGGGTCTCATAGATCTTGAAGAGGACCTCCTGGGCCATGTCCTCCGCGTCCTCCGGGTGCTTCATGATCCTCTGGCACTGGAACAGCACGTTCTTGTGGGCTGTCTGCAGCAGTTGGTTCATGGCCTCGCTGTCCCCGGCCTGGGCCTTCCGGACCAGATCCGCGATCTGCGTCCTCTCCATTCTTGCCATGTTCTCCCTCCTTCATAATGCTTCGGATGACATCCGGGTTATCCGGGATCGTCCGCATCGCCTCGCGATACAGGCACTCCCGAATCCATTCTGGAAAGGTCATATTGTGCAATCCCTCCTTTTTGGCCTCTGCTGTTTTAGACACAAAAAAGAGGGGCGGGGTTTTAAGGCGGAGGGGAAAATTTTCTCCTTCCGCCGTGAGCTCCCTGCCGGAAGCGCGGAAAGCGGCGCCGCGCGCGGCCATGGGCAGCGCTGTCTGAAGCATTTGGTTCGCGGCGGCCCTCCGCATTTTTCGGCAACATTTTATACCATGCCCCCCGGGAAATCAAGGGCCCCTCGCACTCCGGGCGCCGCGATGGGCCGGCTCCCCCGCTCTTCCCCGCATGGCGCTCTCCCAAGCCCCCGCCGGGGCGGGCGCCTCTTTTTCAGGAATTGTTATCCCCAGTTTATAAACGGTTTAAGGGGTTCCGGTATGCTTTCCCTGTAAAAGCCAATGGGAGGCGAAACCATATGGAATCCAATTCACCCATGCGCGGTCTGACGGAGGCGCAGGCCAAACAGCTGCGGGAGATGGGGGGCGGCAATACGCCTCCGCCGCCCATCACAAAGTCCACCGGTCAGATTATCCGGGAACATGTATGCACCCTGTTCACCCTGTTCAACGTCCTGATTGCCATCGCCCTGGCCCTGGTAGGGGCGTGGTCCAACCTTCTGTTTATCCTGATCATCGCGCTGAACACCGTCATCGGGATCGTCCAGGAGCTCCACGCCAAGAAACTGGTGGAGCAGATCGCCGTCCTCACCGCGCCCAAGGCCCGCGCCCTGCGGGACGGCAGCCTCCGGGATCTCCCGGTGGAGGAGCTGGTGCTGGGGGACGTGATCTCCCTGGAAAGCGGAATGCAGATCCCCGCAGACGCTCTGATGCTGGAGGGCGAGATCGAGACGGACGAGTCCCTGCTCACCGGGGAGTCGATCCCAGTTCGGAAGGCACCGGGGGATGAGTTGTTCTCCGGGAGCGTGGTGGTCTCCGGAGCCTGCATGGCCCGGGTGGAGCGTGTGGGCGCGGACAATTACGCCACCCGGCTGACTCAGGAGGCCAAAGCCGCGGCGCCCAACCACTCAGAACTGCTGACTTCCATGCGCAAGGTGACCCGGTTCACTGGTTTTCTGATCCCACCTCTGGGGCTTCTTCTGTTTTTCCAGGCGTACGTCCTGCGGGGGACGCCGCTGTTTGACGCCGTGACCACTACCGCCGCCGGCCTGCTGGGGATGCTCCCCAAGGGGCTGGTGCTGCTGATCACCGTCAGTCTGGCGGTGGGAGTGGCCAAGCTGGCACGATCCCGGGTACTGGTACAGAATCTGTTCTCACTGGAGAGCCTGGCCCATGTGGATGTCCTGTGCCTGGACAAGACGGGCACCCTCACCGAGGGGAATATGCAGGTAGAGCGGATGGTTCCGCTGGCGGAAACCCCTCCCATCCCTCTGGAGGAATGGATGGGGGCGTTCCTGGCCCACAGCGACGACAATAACGCCACCTTCCAGGCCATGCGGAGTTATTTCTCCAATGCGGACAATACGCTGGAACCGACGGTGAAGATCCCTTCTCCTCCCAGCGGAAGTGGAGCGCCATGACCTTTCCGGAACTGGGTACGCTGGTTGTCGGCGCTCCCGAGCGAATGACTGGCACTGTGATCCCGGATGAGCTGCGCGCTGAGATCCGGCAGGGCAAGCGTGTTCTGTTCCTTGCCTGTACTACGGATACCGTCCAGCCGGATCAACCCCTGCCGGACATGACCGCCTTGGCCGCCCTGGTGCTCTCCGATCCCATCCGGGCCGGGGCGGCAGATACTCTGTCCTACTTCCGGCGAGAGGGGGTAGCAGTAAAAGTCATCTCCGGTGACCACCCGGCCGCGGCCGCCGCCGTGGCAGCTCAGGCCGGATTGGAGAACGCCTCCGCCTGGGTGGATATGAGCCAGCTGGAAACTGAAGACGGGCTGCTCCGGGCCGCCTTAAAATATACGGTGTTTGGCCGGGTTTCCCCGGAGCAGAAGCGGCAGCTGGTCCAGGCTTTTCAGGCTCAGGGCCATCAGGTCGCCATGACTGGTGACGGCGTGAACGACATCCTGGCCATGCGGAGGGCCGACTGCTCCATCGCCATGGCACACGGCAGCGAGGCGGCCCGGCAGGCGGCCCAGGTAGTGCTGCTGGATTCCGATTTTACGGCATTGCCTCACATCCTGCTGGAGGGACGCCGGGTGGTCAACAACATGACCCGAACGGCGGGGGTGTTCTTCGTGAAAACCATCTACTCCATCCTGCTCTCCCTGTTCTGCGTGCTGACCAATCTCCCGTTCCCGCTCATTCCTATCCAAGTGACCTTGATTGACCTGCTTATTGAGGGCTATCCCGCCTTCTTCCAGTCCTTTGTTCCGGATGGACGGAAACTCACCGGGCGGTTCCTGCCCTCTGTTTTGCGCCGCTCCCTGCCCAACGCAGTGGCGATTCTGCTCTCGTCGGCGGTTCTGCTGTTGGGCGGCGGAGTTCTGGGGCTCCCCGCCGGCCAGATCCCCCTGGCCCTCTATCTGGTCATCGGCGCGGTGGAAGTAGAGGCTCTGCTGAAATCCTGCCTCCCGCTGACTCCTCTGCGGGGATTCCTGTTTCTCACCGCCTCCGCGGGGTTCTTTGGCGCGGTCCTGCTGTTCCACGGTTTCCTGTCCCTGCCGTCTCTTCTCCCCGGAACAGTTCCTGTGGTCCTGCTGGTGTCCGCTGTTTCGATTCTGGCCGAGCGCCTGTGCGCCTTCGGCCTGGGGCACATTCCCCGGCCGCGAAACGCAGGAAAACAATACGCGGAGTTCACCTGCCCGTAGAGCCGACAAAAGCCGGCCCGAAGTCATTCCAAAGACTCCGGGCCGCTTTTTTGTTTGCTTCTATCCGCTCATTTATCCGGTGATCCGCCCGACGGCGGCGGCCCCGTCACCCCTGATGGTCAGGATCTTCTGCCCCTCCGCTCTCCTCCTTTGGCAGCAGGATCTCGATGGCCAGCCCCCCGGCGGGCCCATGGCAGGCCCGAATGGTGCCGCCCATGGCCCCCACCGCCTTGGCGGCGATGGCCAGCCCCAGGCCGCTGCCACCGGCCGGGTTTTTCCGGGCCGGGTCGCTGCGGTAAAAGGCGTCGAACAGCTTGGGCAGGGTCTCTTCCGGAACGCCGGGGCCGTCGTCCGCCAGGGTCAGGCGGCCGTCCTCCTCCAGGGTGATCCGCAGATGCCCCGTTTCTCTGTCCTTATATTTGATGCTGTTCTCTAAAATATTGGAGAGCACCCAGCGCAGCTGCGCCGGGTCGGCGGAAACGGTCACCGAGGCCAGCCGCTCCGCTGTGAGTTCCAGGCCGCGGGTCCGGCTGTCCGGGGCGGTCTCCTCCACAAAGCCGGAAACGAATTCGTCCAGGCGCAGGGGCCGCAGCTCCATGGGCGCGCCCTCCAGATCCAGCTTAGCGTAGAGAAAGAGCTGGGACACCAGCCGGTCGATATCCTCCGCCTTGGTGTGGATGGTGCGGAGATACCGCCCCTTGGCCTCCTCCGTTTGGGCAACGCCCTCCAGCAAGCCCTCCACGTAGGCGCGGATGGAGGTCAGGGGGGAGCGCAGGTCGTGGGAGATCCCCGCCAGCAGCTCCTTGCGGCTCTCCTCGTCCCGGCGGGCGCGCTCCACCGACTCCTTCAGCCGGGCGGCCATCTCGTTGAAGGCGGCGCATACCGGCGCGAACTCGTCCTTCCCGGCATAGGCGATCCGGTGGTCCAGATCGCCCTCCCCCAGCCTGCGGGCCCCCTCGCTCAGCAGGTCCAGGGGCTCCTCGATCTTGCGCACCACGAACCGGGTGAGAAAGCGGTTGGTCATCAAAATGGTCAAGCATACGACCAGGAGCAGGCCCACGGCAGCCAGGGCGACGATTACCTTCAGGCCACTGTCCAGATGCGCCTGCCGGGTCCCAAAGAGGTACAGCGACCAAGTACCGCCGCTAAATGTATGGCTGGCCCGGTATACGCTGCGGTTCCCGGCGGAGAGGAAAAGCTCCGCTTCGTCGATGCTGTCCGCCGCCTCCGCCAGCTGACTGTCCACCGCCTGCTCTTCCCCCGCGGCATAGGCAAGGCCGCCGTTTTGCGTCACGACTACGCGGAGGGCGCCGGATTCCGTCATGGTCTCCAGGCTCCCCATCCGGCTGGTCCACGTGTCCGGGGTATCGGCCATAAAGCCCTGGACCTGGTCCGCCATGTCCCGGCCGATGTATGTGAGGTCCTCTTCGTCCTCCAGGCGCATCCCCCCTCCGCTCCGGAGCGTGACCCAGAGCAGGACCAGGCACAGCAGGCCCACAAGGGCCGCGATGACTGCCGGGACCGCGATCATCAGAATATTGGAACAGAACAGGCGCTTCTTGATGGTCATTCCTACCGCCTCCCTCCGTACCTGGTATCCTACCACAGTTTCCCCCGTCATTCTTAAACTGCGAATAAACTATACGGCCCGGCCCCGTTTCGCGAGGGATTTCATCCGTTTCAAAATCCAGATGCCTGTGAGAAACGAGAGGAGGATCCGGCTGGTCGTTCCGTTTTCCCATGGCGGGAAACAGGCGGCGGGCATTTTGAGATTGCGCGGAAACACGGAATATGATATGTTAAGTTCAAAAGGGGGAAGAAAGATGGAACTGCGGGTGTTGAAGTATTTTCTGGTCATTGCCCGGGAAGAAAATATCACCAGAGCGGCATCCCTCCTCCATGTGACGCAGCCCACCCTGTCCCGTCAGCTGATGCAGCTGGAGGAGGAGCTGGGCGTCAAGCTGTTTCACAGGAGCAAATGCCGCATCATTCTGACCGATGACGGGATCCTCTTGCGCCGGCGCGCCCAGGAGATCGTCGATCTGGCGAATAAAACCGAGCAGGAGTTCCAGCGGCAGGAGGAGCTCTCCGGGGAGATCTCCATCGGCGCCGGCGAGTCCAACAGCATGACGGCCCTGTCCCAAAAAATGGCCGCCTTTCGCCGGGAACATCCCCTGGTCCGGTTCAGCATCTACAGCGCGACAGCCGATGACATCAAGGACCGTCTGGAAAAGGGCCTGCTGGATATCGGCCTCCTGGCGGAGCCGGTGGATATCGGGCGCTATGAGTTTATCCGCATGCCGAAGCGGGACCGCTGGGGCATCTGGGTCCGGTATGACGACCCGCTGGCGCAGAAGGAAACGGTTGGCCCAGGCGATCTGGTGGGCGTCCCGCTCCTGGTGTCCCGGCGGGAGCTGGTGCAGAAGGAGCTCGCCGCATGGTTCGGGGATTCTTATGAAAAACTGGAGATCGCCGCCACGTACAACCTGATCCTCAACGCGGCAAACATGGTGCGAAATCATATGGGCGCGGCGCTGGGCTTTTTTATCGGCAACCTGTCCGATGAGCTGCGCTTTGTCCCCATGGAGCCCCCTTTGGAAACGGGAACGGTCCTGGTGTGGAAGAAGGCTCAGGCGTTTTCCCAGGCGGCCACCGCCTTTCTCGCTCAAATAAAACATGCCGATTGAGCATATATCAGAATACAGCATAGGTATTTTACATTTCTTGCCGTCCGCTTTAGAATGTAGGCGTCCCAAAGGGGCGCCTGCATTTTTTATTGGGAAGTGACAGCATGACGATGCAAGAGGCGAGCGAACGCTATATGATCCCCGTCAAAATTTTGAAAGAGTACGAAAGCTGGGGCCTGTGCGGCGCGGTAAAGAAAGTGATGGGCGCGTGGCAGTATGATGACACAGATCTGGAGCGCCTCAGCACCATCATGACCCTGCACGACATCGGGTTTACCTCGGAGGAAGTGGAGTCCTATATGCGGCTCCTGCTGGAGCAGGAGGACTCCGGCATGGCGCGCCTTCGCATGCTGAACCAGAAGCGGAGCGCCACCTTGGACGAGATCCACTTTCGGGAGCGCCAGCTGGAGCGGCTGGATTACCTGCGGCACGCGCTAAGGAAAAAGGCAGGAGGACAAGAGGCGTGATCCGCGTGGCCCCCATGCATTCCCACTCATTTGAACAAAGGAGGTTTTCCCCATGAAAAAATGGACATCCCTGCTCCTGGCCCTGGCGGTGGCCCTCTCCCTGACCGCCTGCGGCAATTCCGGAAATCAGGAGAACCCCCCGGAGCCGCCGGCGTCCGTCAGCGGCCCCGCCGGAGAGGAAACCCCTGCCCCCGCGGACACGGAGACGCCCGCGGAGGACCCGGCGGAGGAGCCCGCCGGGAGTGAAACGCCCGCCGCAGGGGATTCCAGTTCCGTCCTCATCGCCTACTTCTCCTGGTCCGGCAACACGGAGCAGGTGGCGCAGATCATCCAGCAGGAAACGGGCGGCGATCTGTTTGAGATCGCCCCGGCAGCCCCCTATACGGACGACTACGACGAGCTGCTGGACATCGCCCAGCAGGAACAGGCGGACAGCGCCCGGCCGGAGCTGGCGGGCCAGGTGGAGAACTGGGACCAGTACGACACGATTTTTGTGGGCTACCCCAACTGGTGGAGCGATGCGCCCATGGCGGTCTACACCTTCCTGGAGTCCTATAACTGGAGCGGTAAAACGCTGATTCCCTTCAACACCAGCGCCAGCGGCGGCTTTGGCAGGAGCCTGTCCGGGCTGGAGGAGAGCGCGTCCGGGGCTTCGATCCTGGAGGGGATCTCCTTCACCGAGCGCACCCTCGGGGACGCGCGGAGCGAGGTGGCCGCCTGGCTGGACGGCTTGCTGTGAACCATATTCCAACGATCTGAATACAGGAGGTACTCTTATGAAAAAGAACATCGGCAATGCCATCGCCCTTTACCCCACTCCCCTGGTGGTTGTGGGCGCCATGGTGGACGGCAAGCCCAACTGGACACTGGTGGGCCACCTGGGCATCATCGGGCACGACCGGGTGATGGTCAGCATGGCGGCGTCCCACTACAGCAACAAGGGCATCCGGGAGAGCAAGGCCCTGTCCATCAACATTGTGGACGAGGCCATGCTGAAAAAGGCCGACCATGTGGGCTGCGTCAGCGGGAACAAGGAGGACAAGAGCCAGGCGTTCGCCTACACCGTGGGAGAGGGCGGCGCGCCCATCATCGACGAGGCGCCCGTGGCCATGGCCTGCACGGTGGACGACACCTATGAAACCCCCGGCTTTGAGAGCTTCATCTGCAGGATCGCTGCGACCTATGCGGAGGAGAGCGTGCTGAATGAGGACGGAAAAATCGACTACCATGTCCTCAAGCCGGTCCTGTTTGAGATGCCCACCTATGAGTACCTCAGGACCGGCGAGGTGCTGGGCAAGTGCATGAAGCTCAGCGAAAACTGAAAGGAGGAGAGCGGGTATGAAAATTGTGGTACTGGAGGGCAGCCCCAACAAAAACGGCTCCTCCAATCTGCTGGCGGATGAGTTGATCCGCGGCGCCCGGGAGGCCGGGCACACCGTCCAGGTCATCGACGCCGCCCACAGCAATATCCATCCCTGCACCGGCTGCATCCGCTGCGGCTATGAGGGCCCCTGCGTCCAGAAGGACGACGTGGAGCAGTTCCGCGGCATCATTCTGGACGCGGACATGGTGGTATTTGTCACCCCCCTGTACTACTACGGCATGTCCGCCCAGCTGAAGACCCTGATCGACCGGTTCTGCGCCTTCAACAGCAGCATCCAGGGCAAGCACATGAAATCCGCCATGCTCGCCGCGGCGTGGAACAGCGACAGCTGGACCTTCGAGGCCCTGGAGGCCCACTACCAGACCCTGGTGCGGTACCTGAACCTGCGGGACATGGGCGCGGTATGGGGGAAAGGGTGCGGAAGCCCTTCCATGACAAAGCACTCCCGGTACCTCAGGCAGGCTTATGAACTGGGCCGGAGCCTGAAGTAAATCGCAGCGGAGGAGGCGTCCTATGGGAAGCAAGACAGCCGTGCGCCACCTGGTGGACCTGCTCATGACCGTGGTGCTGGTCCTGCTGATGGCCTATTTCCTCACGGACCAGGAGATCCATGAGTGGCTGGGGGCGGGGATGCTGGCGCTGTTCATCGTTCACCACATTCTGAATTTCAAATGGCTCAAGGCCCTGGGCCGGGGGAAGTACACGCCCTACCGGATTTTGCTGACCACCCTGGCCCTGCTGGTCCTTCTCTGTATGCTGGGCTCCATGCTCAGCGGGATCTGGATGAGCCGGTATGTGTTCGACTTTCTCCCCACCCAGGGACACATGGGACTGGCCAGGACGGCGCATCTGCTGTGCGCCTATTGGGGCTTTCTCCTGCTGTCGGCCCACCTGGGGCTCCACTGGGGGATCGTGCTGGGGACGGTGCGGAAGGCGGGCGGGAATCAAAAGCCGTCTGCCCTCCGTACCACAATCCTCCGCGCATTGGCGGCCGGGATCTCGGCCTATGGCGCGTACGCTTTCATCCAGCACCACATTGCCGACTACCTCTTTTTAAGGAGCCGCTTTGTATTCTTTGACTATGCGCAGCCGCCCGTCCTCTATGTTCTGGATCTGCTGGCCATGATGGGCCTCTGGATCGCCCTGTTCTACTACCTGGGCAGAGCGCTTCGGAGCCGGGCGGGGCGCGCCTCTGGCCACGGCCCGGCCGCGGACTAGGGCACCGTATGAAACATCTCCATTACACCGCAGACGTTTCCAGTCCCGCCCCTTTCAAGAAAGCAGTTGCCACAAAGGATATCCGCGGAGCCCGGAGCGGAGCTTCCGGAAGGATCGAATCAGACTGACTGTGGCTGCGGAAACCGTCGAAGAATAAGCATTTCTCACCTGTATGCCCCAAAGGCCGAGAGGAGTTTCTCACGCCAATCGCGGACAGTCTAAACCCATCAAAGCAAAGAAAAACCCTGCAGCCGTTGAAGCTGCAGGGTTTTCTGTGGTGGAGACTGCTGGACTCGAACCAGTGACCTCCTGCGTGTGAAGAACTGCGTATCGGCGGTTGCAGGCGTCCACTCTTCCGAACGGCAAGAGTTTGCAGGCTCTGAAGGGCAATTATTTTTCGCTGGCTGTACGGAAATCTCCCATTGACAGCAGAAAAAAGCCCGACAAATAATCTTAGAAAATGCTGGTAAATATCACTTCACATCAAATAACAGTTTGCCGCGCAAAGGGAATCGTATTTTTGCTCCTGTGCGCACCCCGGTGCTCATCGGCCGCTCTGGTCGAAGGTACTTCTTTCCCGGCATATCTTATCCGCGCAGGATTTCACCGGCGATGGGAGCCAGCGCAGAGAGATCGGTAAAGTCGATCTGTTTTCCGTAGGTCTCCAGCAGCGTCTGGTCCTCAGCGGATCTCTGCCGCGCCGGCTTTCTCCGCAGAGAGAAACACATGGCGGCCATCATGGCCCGATGGCATGGAGACAGAGCGGCATAGTCAATGCCGCCCCGGAGGTGGAAGAGAACGGCCCGCTCCAAGAACTTCGGGGGCAGTTGCTTTTGAAGTGCCGCGCGAATATGCGCCCGGTTCTGCGGCTCCCCGGGGTCGGCCAGACCCACAGTGGCCACGATCAGCCGCTGGCCCTCCCGGAGGGAAAGACCTTTCATTGTCTGCTTGAGCCCCAGCACACCGCCGGCATAGAGCGCCCCAAGATAGACGAGGATACTCCCCTCAGCCAGCCTGTGGAACTCCCCACAGGGGATGGCGGACAGGCCGGTGAGCCGGGAGAGTTCCTCCGCATACCGGCGGGTCGTGCCGTATTTGCTGCCATAGACGATGAGCCCATCCATCTGTGAAAATGCCTCCCTTTGCACAGCGTAACTATCCAGCCCTGCGGTAAAATTTACGTTTACGACAGCGCGGCGATGATCTTCTCCATGGCGGCGTAGCTGGGCATGGCGGCCACTTGGGTGATCTCCGCGGCCAGGTGGGGGACGCCGAAGTGGTCTTCGTCGGCGTCCGTGCCGGATACCTCGGTGCGGAAGCCGTGATTTTCCCAGGCCAGG
>CAJFVK010000027.1 GCA_904420435.1 uncultured Oscillospiraceae bacterium | reverse complement strand
CGTCCTCTCCCTGGGCATGGTGGGCGCGCTGTCCATCGTCCGGTTCCGCACCGCCATCAAGGAGCCCATGGACATCGCCTTCCTGTTCTGGTCCATCGCGGCGGGCATCGTGCTGGCGGCGGGGCTGATCCCCCTGGCGGTGCTGGGGAGCCTTTTCATCGGCGTCGTTCTGCTGGTGTTTTCCCGGCAGAAGAACGGGGAGTCCCCCTACATCCTGGTGGTGCGCTGCGCCTCCCAGGAAGAGGAGGCCCAGGTGCGCTCGTTGGTGGAGGCCCGGGTACGGCGTCTGAATCTCAAGAGCAAGAGCGTCAGCCCGGGAAAAATCGAGCTCAACTACGAGGTGCGCCTGCAAAACGGCCAGACGGACTTTGTCAACGAGCTGGGGACCATGAATGGCGTGGATCATGTGGTGCTGGTTTCCTACAACGGGGACTACATGGGATAGCCGCCATGATCCGCTGCAAGCACATTGACAAGCTCTGCGCCCTGGCCATGGCGCTGGCCCTAATGCTCACCGGTCTGCTCTTCTGCGGCGAGGCCCTGGGCATCCGGCCCGCCTCCGCCGCGCCGGAGTATTCCCGCCGCCTGTTCGATGACAGCCGGGTCCACACCGTGGACCTGCAGGTGGAGGACTGGGGGCAGTTTATCGCGGACGCGCCGGAGGAGGAATACGTCCCCTGCACGGCAGTCATCGACGGGGAGGAATTTCACCAGGTGGGTTTCCGGGCCAAGGGGAACAACTCCCTGCGGCTGACGGAGGAGTACGGCCTGAGCCGGTACAGCCTGAAGCTGGAGTTTGACCACTATGTGGACGGCGGGAACTACCACGGCCTGGACAAGCTCTCCCTGGACGCCTCCTTTCAGGACAACAGCTGTCTGAAGTCCTGGCTGGTCTACGACATGATGGACTTCATGGAGGTGCCCGCGCCCCTGCGGAGCTTCGTGTGGGTGACGGTAAACGGTCAGCCCTGGGGGCTGTTCCTGGCCGTCGAGGAGCCGGAGGAGGCCTTCGCCCGGCGGAATTTCGGCGCAGATCACGGGGTGCTCTATAAGCCGGACTACACCTCCCTGCGCTCGGAGAACGCCGACGTGGCCCTGCGGTATGTGGATGACGACCCGGCCAGCTACCCCAACATCTTTGACAACGCCAAGTTCGATGTGGACGGGGCGGATCAGGCCCGGCTCATCCAGGCCCTGAAAACCCTGGCCTCCGGGGAGGACCTGGAGACGGCGGTGAATGTGGACGAAGTGCTGCGGTACTTTGTGGTCCAGGTGTTCGTGATGAACTGGGACAGCTACCTGGGCCACACGGGCCACAACTACTTCCTCTACGAGGAGGACGGCATCCTCTCCATCCTGCCCTGGGACTATAACCTGGCCTTCGGCACCTACGCTTTGGGGATGACCGACCCCATCCGGGATCCCAACGTGCTCCTCAACTGGCCCATCAACACCCCCGCCCGGGGGGAAACCATGCTGAATCGCCCCCTTTATCACAACCTGATGAAAAACGACGACTATTTCGCCCAGTACCACGCCTATTTCGACCAGTTCCTCACGGAGTATCTGGAGAGCGGCCGGTGTGAGGCGGTCATCCGGGAGACACAGGCCCTTATCGCCCCCTATGTGGAGGCTGACCCCACCGCCTTCTGCTCCTATGAGGACCACCTGCTGGCGGTGGACACTTTGCTGGAGGTGTGCCGCCTGCGCTCCGAAAGCGCCCGGGGGCAGCTGGAGGGGACCTTCCCCTCCACCCTGGCCCAGCAGGCGGAGCACCCGGACGCCGGGGTGGACGCCTCCCATGTGGACCTGCGGGCCCTGGGGGATTTCCAGGATCTGGAGAACGCCAGGGAACGGCAGGACGCGGCGCTGAGGGCGATACCATAAAAGAAATGAGGACGGCGACCGGAGCTGACCCGGTCGCCGTCCTTTCCAGCTGTGCCGCGGAGAGGCCCCGATTCCAAAACACGGAGGGATTTCTCTTGACAAAATTGGAAGTATGCGATAATATATTAGTCAATAAATTGACTATAAAGGATGCGAGGGTCTGGATGATGACAAAGGAAGATCGGAAAAACGCGTTCCTGTACTGTAAATTCCGGGACGAGCAGTTCGCCCTCTATGACGAGTACGCCAAACGCCACGGGATGCTGATGAAGACCCTGCTGGTGGTGAACGTCCTGTTCTATGCCAAGGAGGGCATGACCCAGAAGGAGATCTGCCAGCGGACCTTTCACTCCAAACAGACCGTCAATCTGATCATTAAAAACCTTCTGGCGGACGGCTATGTCACCGCTGCGGAAATGCCGGAGGACAAGCGGAACAAGATTGTCCGGATGACCGATGCCGGAAGGGCCTACTGTGAAAAGGTGGTGCGCCATATCACCTGGGCGGAGGACACGGCCATGTCCCTATTCACGCCGGAGGAACAAAAGCAGCTCATCGACCTGTCCCGGACCTTCACAAAGAATCTGACCAGGCTGGTCAATCAGGAAGAGGAGGAAGATATCAATGGAGCTTTATGAAGCGATCCGGAAAAGAAGGACCGTTCGGGAGTTTCTGGATCAAGAGGTGGATTTTGAAGCGATCAAGCGGATCTTGGAGGCGGGCAATCTGGCGCCTACCTGGAACCACAACCGCAACTGGAGCTATATTGTCTTGCGAGCAGAGGAGGAAAAGGAATACGCCTTTGCATATGCGAAGCAGATTGCCGACAAGTTTGACGCGGAAAAATATCTGAATGCGCCGAGGCCGTATCCGACGACACTTGCCCAGAAAATGTACGCTTATGCCATGCCCAGACAGTATACGATGCTCAAAAACGCGCCCTATGTGGTCATTCCAGTCTTCAAGTGCAAGGAGCTGAACGGCGAATCGGTATCCAAGCTGAATCCGTTTTCCACGATCTGGTGCGTGATCGAGAACATCTTCCTGGCGGCCACCGCGGAAGGGCTGGGCTGCTCCATGCGGATACCGCTGAACGAGGAGCACGACATCGTAAAAGCGAAATTGAAGGTGCCGCCAACCTATATGATCCCCGTTTTTATCGGCATCGGCTATGCGGATCCGAACGAGATGGTATTGGAGCAGAATGTCGCCGATCTTGACAAACAGCTGCACTTTGGCAGATGGAAATAAACGGATCTATGAGGACTGTCGCATGGAACCGATCCTTCAGGAAATACCAGCCAAAAGCATGCTGACAAAATCCGGCCTTCCGGTGAGAGATTACTCTCCGGAAGGAGCAGACAGGAGAGGGAGCGAGGCGCCCAAAAAGGCGCCCCGCTCCCTCTCTGCCCTCACAGCTCCTGCGGCAGGTCCGCCAGGGTGAATTGGTTCTTGTGGTAGGAGATCAGCCCCTCCCGCTGCATCTTGGAGAGCTCATTGGACAGAGCGCTGCGCTCCACCCCCAGGTAGTCCGCCAGCTGCTGGCGGGAGAAGGGAATGGAGAAGCGGCTGCTGCCGTGTTCCATCGCCTGCTCCGACAGGTAGGACAGCAGCCGGCCCCGGATGGAGCGGGAGGCCGTGTGCATCATCCGGGCGGACAGGTTCAGATTCTTCCGGGCAAAGATCTGGAGCAGGTTGTGGATGGTCCGGGTGTGGAAGGGGCAGGAGCGGGAGCAGGTTTCCGTCAGGCGGAGGGAGTGGAGGAACAGCACCCGGACCGGCTCGGCGGCCACCACGTCCACCAGCAGCTCCTTCCCCGGGATGGCCGCGTAGGTTTCCGCGAAGATCTCCCCCGGCCCCACATGGCCGAAGATGTTGCTGCCGCCCCAGTAGTAGTTGACCACGATGTTGACGCTGCCGCTGAGAACCAGCCCCATGGCGCTCACGGGCTCTCCGGCCCGGAGCAGGACCTCGTCCTTCTGGAACGCCTTCTCGCTGGCCCCCAGGCAGGACAGCATGGCGCGGATCTCCTCCTCCCGGAGGCCCCGGAAGAGCATGGTGTTGGAGAGAAACCGCTCGTCCATAAAATTCCCCCTAAAATGTTGTTGTAACAACGGAATCTTTGGCCTGATTATAGTATGCTCTGCTTGCAAGGTCAAGATACCCCGGCGAAATCCCGCGCAAAAAATGAAAAGCCGGGCGTACATGCAGGGAGGAGTGAGAGTATGGCCATTCTGGAGGGCTGCCAGGGCAAGCCCAGAACCCCGACGATCCACGAGAAGATCTGCCCACAGTGCGGGAACGCCATCGAGATTTTTTCCACCGACACAGAGGTGGCCTGCGATAACTGCGGCTTCGTCGCCTACAACGACACCCTCACCTGCGTCCAGTGGTGCAAATATGCCCGCAAGTGCGTGGGGGACGAGATGTACGAGCAGATGATGGAGATCGCGGCGCTGCAGAAGCGGCGGGCCGCCGAGGAGCGGCAAAAGAAACAGGAGGTTGCGGTATGATTCGGAAAATCATTTCTATTGACCAGGAGAAGTGCAACGGCTGCGGGGCCTGCGCCGCGGCCTGTCACGAGGGCGCCATCGGCATGGTGGACGGCAAGGCGAGGCTCCTGCGGGACGACTACTGCGACGGCCTGGGGGACTGCCTGCCCGCCTGCCCCACCGGGGCCATCACCTTTGTGGAGCGGGAGGCGGCGGCCTACGACGCGGCGGCCGTGGAGGCGAACAGGGCCGCCGGGGCCCAGCCCCTGCCCTGCGGCTGCCCGGGCACCAATCTCAAGCAGTTCCACCGGGAAGCGGAGCCCGCCGCTCTCGCCCGGAGCGGATCGGCCCCCTCCCAGCTGGGCCAGTGGCCCTGCCAGATCAAGCTGGTGCCGGTGAACGCCCCCTATTTTGAGGGCGCCAAGCTCCTGATCGCCGCCGACTGCACCGCCTACGCCTACGCCAGCCTGCACCAGGACTTTATGGCCGGCAGGATCACCCTGATCGGCTGCCCCAAGCTGGACGGCATGGACTACAGCGGGAAGCTCACAGAGATCATCCGGGACAACAGCATCCGCAGCGTGACTGTGGTGCGCATGGAGGTCCCCTGCTGCGGCGGTCTGGAGCACGCGGTGAAGACCGCCCTCTCCGACAGCGGCAAGATGATCCCCTGGCAGGTGGTCACCATCTCCGTCGACGGGGAGATCCTGGAATGCTGAGTGCCGCCAGGAGCGACCTTTAGAAAAAACAACCACTTTAGGAGGACTACCATGGAACAGCAGATGTTTTGCTTTCAGTGTGAGCAGACCGCGGGGTGCGCCGGGTGCACCGGCCGGGCCGGTGTGTGCGGAAAAACCGCCCAGACGGCCCGGCTCCAGGACCAGCTGACCGGGGCGCTGATCGGCCTGGCCCGGTCCACCGCCGGGGACACCCGTCCCACCGGCGACACCTGGCGGCTGCTGATCGAGGGCCTGTTCGCCACCCTCACCAACGTAAACTTTGATGACGATTCTCTTCGCGCCCTGATCTGCCGGGTCCACCAGGAGAAGGAGCGGCTGGTGCCCCAGTGCGGCGGCTGCGGCAGCCCCTGCGGTCGGAACGACGACTACGACCTCTCCCAGGTCTGGGGTGCCGACGAGGACATCCGGAGCCTGAAGTCCCTGATCCTCTTCGGCATTCGGGGCGTGGCGGCCTACGCCTACCACGCCATGGTCCTGGGCTATACGGATGAGGAGCTGAACCGCTTCCTCGCCAAGGCCCTTTTCGTCGTGGGGGAGGACTGGGACATGGAGCGGCTCCTGCCGGTGGTGATGGAGGTGGGGAAGTACAACCTCGCCTGCATGGAGCTGCTGGACCGGGCCAATACGGAGACCTTCGGCGCCCCAGTGCCCACACAGGTTTCCCTCGCCGTGGAGAAGGGGCCCTTCATCGTCATCTCCGGCCACGACCTCTACGACCTGAAGCTCCTGCTGGAGCAGACGGCGGGGAAGGGGATCAACGTCTACACCCACGGGGAGATGCTCCCGGCCCACGCCTATCCGGAGCTGAAGAAGTATCCCCATCTGAAGGGCAACTTCGGCACCGCCTGGCAGAACCAGCAGAAGGAGTTCGCGGACATCCCCGCCCCCGTCCTCTTCACCACCAACTGCCTGATGCCCCCCAGGGCCAGCTACACCGACCGGGTCTTCACCACAGAGGCGGTGGCCTACCCGGGGATGGTCCACATCGGCCGGGACCGGGACTTCGCGCCGGTGATCGAGAGGGCTCTGGCCCTGGGCGGGTACCCGGAGGACCGGCAGTTTACCGGCGTCAACGGCGGCACCTCCGTGACCACCGGCTTCGGCCGGGACGCGGTTCTGGCCGCGGCGGACCAGGTGGTGGCGGCGGTGAAGTCCGGAGCTATCCGGCACTTCTTCCTGGTGGGCGGCTGCGACGGCGCCCGGCCGGGCCGGAACTATTACACGGAGTTTGTCCGGCAGGCCCCAAAGGACACGGTGGTCCTCACCCTGGCCTGCGGCAAGTACCGCTTCAACGATCTGGACCTGGGCGCCATCGGCGGCCTGCCCCGGCTCATGGACATGGGCCAGTGCAACGACGCCTACAGCGCCATCCGGGTGGCCACGGCCCTGGCGGATGCCTTCGGCTGCGGCGTCAACGACCTGCCCCTCTCCATGGTCCTGTCCTGGTATGAGCAGAAGGCGGTCTGCATTCTGCTGACGCTTTTGTACCTGGGGATTCAAAACATCCGCCTGGGCCCCACCCTCCCGGCCTTCCTCTCCCCCAATGTGCTGAGCTACCTGGTGGAGCACTACCATATCGCACCCATTACGACCCCGGAGAAGGACCTGGAAGAGCTGCTGGCCTGAGCGGCGGCTACACCCGCTCCGACTCCCACCTGCGCAGCGCCTCCAGCTGCTCCGGTGTGTGGAACCAGTGCTCCCCCTCCTCCACAACGGTGAGCCGCGCGCCCTGGCGGTCCGCGAAGGCCTCCACGGTTTCGCGGGCAATCAGATGGTCCTGCCCGCCCCAGAGGATCTCCACGGGGCAGCGCCAGGGGCGGACCGGATGGGATCGGACATAGCACAGGTAGTCCCAGGACAGGGTTTCGCCGAAGGACGTAGGGATCTCGCCCTCCCGCCGCAGCCGCTCCTCTGTTACGCCGGCCCAGCCCATCATGGTGCGGATCAGCCCCTCCATGTCCAGGACCGGGGAAACCAGCAGGGCCCTGTCCGGCTCATCCAGCGCCAGCATGGCGAAATAGGCCCCGATGCTGTTGGCCCGGAGGGAGAAGGAGCGCCAGCGGGCGTCCAGGTACGCCTGTACCGCCCGCAGCTCCGGCTCTGCGGCCCAGGGCGTCAGATCCTCGCCCCGCTCCCGCCGGGCCCCGTGCCCCGGCAGATCCACCGCCAGCACCTGGGCCCCTCGGGGGCAGGCCGCATAGGCAAAGGGCAGCGCCTCCTCCTTGCGGCCCTGCTGCCCGTGGAGGAACAGCCACACCCGGTCCGATGGGGCGCCGTACAGAAGGGCGGGGATGTCCCCAATGAAAAATTGCCTGCTCTCCATATTTGAAACCTCCCTCTGTGTGGAACCCCTCTCTGCCGGCCTCCCGCTCTCTTCGCGGGGGGCCGGCGCGGCTTAGTCGGCCAGGGCGTCCCGTATATAATCCCGGAAGCGGCTGGCCGCCGGGTGGAACACCCGGTTTCGCTTCCATGCCAGCATGTGGCCGGTGGTGCGCTCCGGCGCAAAGGGACGGAAGCACAGATCGCCGCCGCCCCGAAGGGCGAAGGCACCGCTCACGCACACCGCGCAGCACAGCCCGGCCTCCACCAGAAGGGCGGCGTTGTTGAGCAGGGTGTGCCCGGCGAAGATCTTCAGCTGGCCGCGGCTTACGCCGAACCAGCTGGCGATGTTGTCCTGCACGATCTCCCGCCGCGGCATGCTCAGGGGAACGGACAGGATGTCCTCCCCGCCGATGGCCTCCTTGCTGGCCAGCGGGTCGTCCCTCCGGAGGAGAAGCCCCCAGGTTTCCCGGTAGGGGAGGCGGATGCAGTCGTACTTGGCCGCCTCCACCGGCTCCAGCAGGACGCCGAAATCCAGCTCGCCCCGGTCCAGCTTCTCCCGGATATCGTCCCCGTCGGCGCTGTAGATCTCATAGCGCACCTGGGGATAGAGCCGGGAGAAGGCACCCAGCCGATCCGGCAGCAGCCGGGAGGCGCAGGACTCCACACAGCCCAGCGCCACCGTGCCGCCCACCAGATCCCGCTGGTCCGCCAGGTCCCGGCGGGTTTTGTCCAGAAGGGTGATGATCTCCTCCGCGCGCTGCTGGAACAAAACCCCGGCCTCGGTCAGCGTCACCTGCCGCTTGCCGCGGATCAGCAGAGGGGACCCCAGCATCTCCTCCAGCTCCGCCAGCTGACGGCTGACGGTGGGCTGGGTCACATGGAGCTGCTCCGCCGCCCTGGTGATGTTTCCTGTCCTGGCCACCGCCAGAAAATATTCCAATAGCCGCAAGTCCATCTGGCATTCCTCCAATCCCGCCGGCCTCTTGGCCCATATTATCCGGGATGCAGGCGGAAAAGTCAATATTTCCCCGGCGGGCGCCATTCAGCCCAGGCATGGTGCGCCATCCGGCAGAAGCATTTTACTTTTTCCGCTCCAGGCTGTACAATAGGGAAAAAGCCTGGCGGAGCAAGCGCCGGGACGGTTTGTCAGATTGCGAGAGAAGGAGATCTGCTTATGGAATACCGGAAGCTCCCCCGCGGGGAGGAACAAATCAGCATTTTGGGCCTGGGCGCCAGTTCCATCGGCATGGCCGGGGAGAAGGAGATCCAAGCCACGGCGGAGCTGGCCCTGGAAAATGGGGTCAACTTCTTTGATATGGCCTCGTCGGACGCGGCCCCCTTTGCTGTCTACGGCAGGGCTATGGCCGGCGCGCGGGACAAGATGTACTTCCAGATCCACTTCGGCGCCGACTACCGGAGCGGCAAATACGGCTGGACCACCGATCTGGACGCCATCAAGCAGTCGGTTGACTGGCAGCTGAAAGCCCTGCAGACGGACTATATCGACTTTGGCTTCCTCCACTGCCTGGACGAGGAGGCGGACCTGCGCCGGGCGGTGGACGGCGGCGTGCTGGACTATATCCGGCAGCTCCAGCGCCAGGGCGTGGTGCGGCACATGGGCCTCAGCTCCCATACCCCAGGCGTGGTGAACCGGGTGCTGGACCTGGGGGTCATCGACCTTCTGATGTTCAGCATCAACCCCGGCTACGACTACCACCACGGGGACTACGCCATCGGCGGCGCGGGGGAGCGCATGGACCTCTACCGCCGCTGTGAGAAGGAGAGGGTGGGCATCTCGGTGATGAAGGCCTTCAGCGGCGGCCAGCTGCTCAGCGCCAAGACCTCCCCCTTCGGCCGGGCCCTCACCGAGTACCAGTGCATCCAGTACGCCCTGGATAAGCCCGGTGTCCTCACGGTGCTGCCCGGCGTCCGAAACAGGGACGATCTCCGGCGAATTCTGGGCTTCCTGACCGCCTCCCCGGAGGAGCGGGACTACGCGGTCCTGGGCACCTTCACCCCAAAGGACGCCGCCGGGATCTGCGTCTACTGCAACCACTGCCAGCCCTGCCCGGCGGGACTGGATGTGGGCCTCATCAACAAGTACTACGATCTGTCCCGGGCGGGAGACGCCCTGGCCAGGGATCACTACGAGCAGCTGGAGAAGCATGCGGAGGACTGCGTCCAGTGCGGCCACTGCGACAGCCGCTGTCCCTTCCACGTGGTGCAGACCGACCGGATGGAGGAGATCCGTGCCTACTTTGGCCGGTAAACTGCCAAAAGGCCGCCCAAGCCAACAGGCTTGGGCGGCCTTTTTCATTTCCCCTCAGCCCTCCTCCTTTGTCAGGAGGAGCCCCCGCTCCCCGATGTCCAGGGAGCCGTCCATCAGGGAGAGAAAGGGGGAGAATTCCGCGCTCTCCCCCTCCCAGGTCAGGCGGATGGTGGCGTCGGGGAAAATGTCGCTCTCGTTGCACTGGAGGATAAAGGGGCGGCAGTCCCCGTCCTCATAGACAAGGGCGGCCGCGGAGGTCTCCAGGTCGTTTCGATACAGAGCCAGCCCCATGCCGTCATACCGGGGAATCACCAGGTAGTAGTCCCCGGCGGAGAAGTAGTGGACGGGGGGATCGCTGTCCAGATAGGCCTCCCGATAGAAGTCGTAGTCCGTCATCTCCAGGTAGCCCAGGTGGGCCACGGCGTAGAGCTGGTCGCCCGCAAAGGGAATCTGATCCCGCTTGGAGGGGCTCTCCGCCGCCGGCGATGAGCAGCCGGACAGCAGCAGGCAGAGGGGCAAAAGCATCAGAAAACAGAATCCTCGTTTCATAGGCGTACCTCCCCGTCAGATCCGCCGGTTTCCGCTTCGCCGCGGCGAAGCTCTCCGGCGCTGCCTCTATTGTATCCGATCGGCGTTCCTTCTACAACCGCTTTCCCGGAGAAAACGGCCGCCTACAGCGCCAACCCCCGGCAGCGGTTGAAGCAGGCCAGGATCTCCTGCCGCCGGGGCCGGGCCAGGAAGGGGACGGCGGAGCGGCTCTCGCACAGGGCCTCCAGTCCCTGCCGCTCTAGCACCTCCTCCAGGGCGTCCGCCACCTGCCGGAGGGACCGCTTTCCGTCCAGCAGGTGCCGCTGGGCGTAGAGGAGGCAGTACCCCAGGGCGGCGGACTGCTCGCCGTCGATGAGCTGCTCCACATACCTCAGGTCGATGGTCTCCCGGTTCAGGGACACCCCGTCCCGGCCCAGGCTCTTGAGCTTCACCCGTTCCCCCTCCCGGAGGGCCGGGGAGGCCTTGGGGCAGCGGTCGAACCGGGGCTCCGCCGTCGGGGGCAGGGGGGCGCCCTTCAACGGAAAGGCCGCCGCCTCTTTCTTGGCCAGGGCGGTGATGTCCCGGGGCACATACCGGTCCATCTGGATGATGTGGTCCGCTGCGTGGAAGAAGGCCCCGGAGCTCCCGGCCACCAGGATGGTGGACACGCCGTGGCGCTCATAGAGCTCCCGGACCCGGTCCAGGAAGGGGGTGATGGGCTCCATGTCCCGGTGGACCACCCGCTGCATCAGCTCGTCCCGGACCATGAAGTTGGTGGCGCTGGTGTCCTCGTCGATCAGGAGGAGGGCGGTCCCCGCCTCCATGGCCTCCACCACATTGGCCGCCTGGGAGGTGGAGCCGCTGGCGTCCTCGGTGGTGAAGCGGGCGGTATCCCTGCCGTTGGGCAGGTTGTTGATAAACAGGGAGATATCGGCCTGGCGGATGCTCCGGCCGTCCTCCGAGCGGATTTTGACGGCGGTGTCGTCGGTGATCACATACTCCCGGCCGTCCCCGGCAATGTGGTTATACACCCCCAGCTCCAGGGCCTTCAGCAGGGTGGACTTGCCGTGGTAGCCGCCGCCCACAATCAGGGTGACCCCCCGGGGGATCCCCATACCCCGGAGCTTCCCCCGGTGGGGGAGGTCCAGCTCCACCGCCAGCTCCTCCGGCGCACGGAAGGCCACCGCCCCCTTCATGGGACGCTGGGAAACGCCGCTCTCCCGGGGCAGGACGCTGCCGTCGGCCACAAAGGCGCACAGGCCCAGCTCCGGCAGCCTCTCCCGGATGAACTGCTGATCCTCCGCCAGGTTGGCCACAGCCTCCAGGGCCCGGAGATCCAGGTTCCGGAAGAACAGGGAGGACTGGACGCACCGGGGCAGAAAGTCGAAGAGGATCTTCTCCAGCTCCCGGGCGTTGATGGTCCGCCCGTTGGCGGGGAAGCCCACCTCCAGCCGCAGGAGGATGTCCCCGGTTTTGCCGTCCAGGGTGCAGGCGGTGCGCTCCAGCACCTCCTGGCCACAGCGGCTCAGGGCGATCAGCCCGCTCTGGCCTGAGCCCTTGGCCTGGAAGGAGAGCTGGGACGCCTGCCGGCCGAACCGGCGGGTCAGCTCGTCCTGGAGGGCGACGCGCTGGCAGGGCAGGCGGTAGAGGGCGGGCGGGAATGCCGCCGTCCTGCCGCTGACGCGGACGCTCAGCTTGGAGGGGGCGGCGAAGGGATCCCCCTGGACGTGGTCGATGGACAGGACGTAGCCGGGGAACTGGTAGGTCCCCCGGGTGTCCTTATAGGCGGGATAGCCCCGCCGGTCGATCCTGGACAGCAGGGACTTCAGGTCTGTGGATGTCTGCATGATGGTTTCCTCCGGCGGATGAATCTTCCTGCCCCGCCGGTCTGTCAGCGGGGAAGGGAACCGGCGCCGACGGCGCCGCTTCTGGTTTGACAATAGACCATTTCCCCGGTTTTGTCAAAAGCTTTTTGCCGTATCGACGGGGAAGGGAGAAAATCTCCCTCCGGATGACGCGTCCCGTTATCCCGCCTGGCAGACCGGCTCCGGGATCTTTCCCTCCGCCTGGAGCCAGCGAACCTCGTCCCGAATGGTGTCGGCAAAGGGGCGGCAGGTGAAGCCTAGCTCCCGCTTGGCTTTGGAGCAGTCAAAGCCGTTGTTGCGGGTCAGATTGTAGACGGCGAAGTCGGTGAGCAGGGCGGGCTTGCCGGTGAGGCGGCTGCCCAGGGAGAGAAGCTTGGCTGCGATGCGGGCCGTTCTCGCGCTCAGAACATTGGGGTGGTAATCCAGCCCCGCCGCATCGTTGATCAGCGCAAACATCTCCTCCATGGTCACCATCTCGTTGCTCATGATATAGCACTCGCCCCGGCGGCCCCTCTCGCAGCAGGCGATGACCCCGGCGGCCAGATCCCGGACGTCCACGCTGTTGAAGGTGCCGGCGATGCCGGCCTTCATCTCCCCGGCGGCGTACTGTAGGATGAATTTGGCCACCGGACCGTAGGAGTAGTCGTTGGGGCCGCAGATACCGGAGGGGTGGACGACGGAGGCGTCCAGCTCCGGGTGTTCCCGCACCGCGTCCAGCACCAGCTGGGTGGCCTCCGCCTTGGTGACGGAGTAGTAGCCCTCCAGGCCGTCGGCGGGGAGGAAGTGGTCCACCTCCCGGATCTTCTGGCCGTGGGGCAGCTCCGCTATGGCGCCGGTGGAGCTGATGTAGACCAGTTTTTTGACCTTGTGCCGGAGGCACATCTCCACGATGTTCCGGGTGCCGTCCACATTGACCGCGTGGACCTTGGGGCTAGGGCTGGGGTCCAGCGTCACAATGCTGGCGCTGTGGATCACCACAACCTCGCTGTCCGCCGGCACCGTAAACAGATTTTCCAGGGAGCTGCGGTCCAGCAGGTCACCATAGACCACCTGCACCGCGTCGGGAATATACCGCGCAGCCAGGTCGCCCTTCAGCACCAGGGCCCGCACCGTTTTGCCGGCATCCACAAGCTGGCGGGAAATATTGCTGCCCAGCAGGCCGGCGGCGCCGGTCAAAAGATAGATTCTGTTCATGAATGGAAACCTCCTGAATGTTTTATCCGGAAAGGATTGCTTTCTGCATCTGAACTGAGCATACGCCGCCTTTGTTTGGGCTTTGTCAGAGCTGTGTCAGCGTTTTGTGAAATGTAAAAAGGAGGGAGCCGTCCGGAGGGCTCCGGACAGCTCCCTGCGAGAAGCGCCTGCGCCGCACTGGCGGCGCAGGGAAGCATGAAGTCCCGGAACTGTGCGATTGCCGCGGCCGGGCCGGCATGCTATAATGGGGTCAAAACAGCACGAGCAGAACGGGGAGGGAATGATGGTGGGAGAGATCACGCACATCTGGATGTCGCCGGATACCGGGAGGAAGAGCCGGTATGGGCAGCGCGCCTTGGGCGGGATCGCCGGCATTGTGGCGCTGGCGATGCTGCTCCTCTGGGGCGGGACGGCGCTGGCGCTTCAGCTGGGATGGCCGGTGGAACAGACCGCCCTGGTTCTCTGCCTGGGGGTTACGGCCCTAATCCTGCTGCTGGCGGCGTGTCTGGGGCGGCGTTCCGTCGGGGACGCCACCGTTTTCTTCCTGCTGGAGGGGGACCGGCTCTTTGCCATGGACGCGCGCCAGCTGGTCGGCCAGGGCCGGGACATCCTGTCCCAGGCCGCCGCCGCGATGAAAGTCCAGCAGCTCCTGCGGAGAGTCGCCCAGGCCCCCTATCTGCCCGCCGGAGCAGACGAGATTTTGAAGGTGGAGCGGATAAAGGAGAACCGCTCCCACTGCGCCCTGGTCTGTCAGGTGCGCCGGCCCAACCAGCTGGTGATCCGGCGCACCTATTTTCTCGCGGGAGATATGGAGGACCGGGAGCTGCTGCTTCGCCAGCTGGAGCGGCGGGAGGGGTGGGACAGCGCCCCGGAGCTGAGAGAGAACCGGAGGCCCTTCTACATCCTGCTCAGCGGGCTGGCCTGCGGCGGATTTGTCCTTCTGTGCGTATTGAGCCATCCGGCGGTGGCGCAGCTGCCCGGGGACATCTATTTTCCCTGCCTGGGGGCGGCGTTCGCGGCGCTGTGCTGCGCGGTCTGCTTTGCGGTCCGGCAGCGGCGGGGGGAGTGAAGCGCCTTGCCGACAGAGGGCAGCGCCCGCAGGAGTCGGCCCACGTCTGCCGGACGTCCTCCCTCAGAGTGCGTCCCGCTATCGGGGACCAGACTTTGGGCGGAGCGCCGGCTTATGCGCTCTCGCCCTTTCCGCACCCGGCGCAGGCGGCACAGCCGTGGGAGCGCGCCCACAGCTCGTCCGCCACCGGGGCCCAGTTGGCCGCCGCCCCTTCGCACTTGGCCGCCAGGTCCCGCACATCCTCCGGGGACGGAGATCCGTGGAGTGGGCGCCGGACCGCTCCACCGCATCCACCAGCGCCTGGGGGTTGTCCAGCAGGGGACAGGGCCGCAGGTGGTTGCCGTTCCAGGGCTGGCCCTCCCTATAGGTGGTGAAGAGCGGCGCCTGGAGGGCCTGGAGCAGGGTGTGGGTGCGGACGTTGGTATCGGAATAGTGGATGAAGGCGCAGGGCTCATAGTCCCCATTGGCGTTGATGTGGAGATAGGTCCGCCCGCCGGCCAGGCAGCCACCGGCGTACTCCCCGTCGTTCCAGAAGTCCAGGGTAAAGAGGGGCTTGGTGTCCCGGAATTTCCGGACCTGCTCATACATGAATTTGCGCTGCGTAGCGCTGACCATCAGCTCCGGCACCGCCTCGCTGCCCACGGGCATGTAGGTGAAGAACCAGCAGAACCGGGCGCCCCAGGCCACCATCTGGTCGAAGTATTCCTCCGAGCCGATCATCTCCACGTTCTTGCTGGTGTAGCAGCAGGAGATGCCAAAGGGCAGCTTCTTCTCCCGCAGGAGCTTCATGGCCCGCTCCACCTGGGCGAAGGTGCCGCTGCCCCGGCGGAAGTCCGTGTCCTCCTCGAACCCCTCCACGGAGATGGCGGGGATGAAGTTCTTCACCCGGAGCATGTCGTCGGCAAACTGCTCGTCGATGAGGGTGCCGTTGGTGAAGGCGGTGAACTGGCAGTCGGGATGGGCCTCGCAGAGCTGGATGATGTCCTTCTTCCGCACCAGGGGCTCCCCGCCGGAGTAGAGGAAAAAGTAGGTGCCCAGCTCATTGGCCTGGTTGATGATGGAGTCCAGCTCCTCATAGGACATGTTCAGCTTGTTGCCGTACTCGGCGGCCCAGCAGCCGGTGCAGTGGAGATTGCAGGCGCTGGTGGGGTCCATGAGGATGGCCCAGGGGATGTTGCAGCCGTACTTCTGCCGGCTCTCCTCCTGCTTGCGCATGCCCAGGACGCTGGCGTTGAGGAAGAAGTTGCGCACCGTTGCTTTCAGCACCTCCGGGTCGATCTCCTGGCAGAGCTTGACGACGAATTTGTTCCAGTTGTTTTCCGGGTCGGCGGCCATGGGCCGGACCACGGCGATCTGGCTGGCGTGCTCGCCGGTGATATCCAGCTTCTCCACCACATCCACCAGCCGGGAGAGGTTGTGGGCCGGATCCTTCAGCACATAGTTCATGGCCAGCTCCAGGGCGGCCCCCTGGGCTTTGTTCATCATTGGAAACATGGTTAAGTACCCTTTCTGTCTTTCTTAGGTTCTTGTTTGCCGGATTGCGGATGTATTTGGTTCTCCGATCTGCGGCGCGGTTCTATTGGTCCGCATCCCGGAGCATATCCCCATAGATCAGCCGCCCGGTGGCTACAACAGCGGCGACAGCAATCGCTCCTACTAAAACGCTCATGTCATATCCTCCTTAGCTGTTTGATGGTGCTATCATAAAGGAGGAATATTTACGCGATATATGGATTTCGTTTGCTTTTTGTTAAAAACTTCCCTCCTACAGGCCGGGGCAGCTTTCGGGCCGGGCAGAACCGATCAACCATCGGAGTTGGCGGAGCCGCTGCCATCCCCTGCAGGCAACGGATCAAAATGGGGAGCAGGGCTAAAATTTTTATTCCGAACAGTAGTAACCTGACAGGAAAAACATTATAATGGGGGCAAATCACAGGCGGTGTGAGGTGTGTTATGGCCAAAAAGAAAAAAATCAGAGTCCATATCATCGGCGCTGGGGAGATCGGGATCGCATTGGCGAAACAACTTGTCCAAGATGACTGCGCTGTGACCATTGTGGATATCAACGCCATGGTGGTCAAGGACCTGAGCAACACACTGGACGTGATCTGTTATCAGGGGAACGGCGCATCCTATGAAACCCTGCAGGAGGCGGGAGCTGCTGATTCCGATATTTTTATCGCAGTAACGGACTCCGACGAGCTGAACGTCCTCGCCTGCCTGACTGCCCATATGATGGGGGCGAAGCACACGGTGGCCCGTGTCCGCAATGTCGAGTACGCCCGGCATGCCAGCTTTTACCGGGACCAGCTTGGGCTGTCCATGACGATCAATCCGGAGCTGGCTACCGCACTGGAAATCAGCCGCGTCCTGCGCTTCCCCTCTGCCACCCGGGTCGAGGTCCTGGCAAATGGCCGCGCGGAACTGGTAGAGATCGACCTGGACGCCGCCAGTCCGCTCTGCGGCCGGTCGCTGGCGGAGTTTGGCCGGGACTTCGGCAGCGGCCTGCTGATCTGCGCCGTGATCCGCGGAGAGGAGATCTACATCCCAACGGGGCACTTCGTACTGGAGGGCGGGGATACGATCTATCTCAGCGGTACGGCCTCCGCCTTCTACAAGGCGTTTTCCAAGCTGGGCCTGCCGGTAAAGCCTATCCGAACGGCCCTGGTCGCCGGTGCCGGGCGGATCTCCTACTATTTGGCCTCGCAGCTGTGCAAAGAGGGCGTCCACGTCACGGTGGTGGAGGAGGACCATGATCGCGCCGTGGGCTTCTGCCGCGGCAATCCCCAGTGCTCCGTCATGAACGACAACGCCATCAACTACTTTGACTCCATGCCCGGCTCGGACATCCAGCATACAGACGCCTTTGTCGCCCTGACGTCCAATGACGAGTACAATGTGGTGGCGGCCATGTACGCGGCCTCCCTGCGGATTCCCAAGGTGATCTCCCGGAAGAGCAGCAACAACCGGCTGAAGCTCCTCCAGAAAAGCGACAGGATCTCCACGATCTCCCAGGCGGACACCGCGGTCGATCTGATCCTCGGGTACGCGCGCTCCCTGATGAACGCAGAGGGCCACGACGCGGTCGAATCTCTGTACCGGATCATGGACGGGCAGATCGAATTTATCGAATTCCGCATTACCGAGCAGTCGTCCCATCTGAACCAGCCTATCCGCCAGTGGCGCATCCGCTCCAATACGCTGCTGGCCTGCATTATGCGGGAGGCAAAGACCATCATCCCCCGCGGCGACGATATGATCCGCCCAGGTGACCGCATTTTGGTCGTCACCACACAGAAGCAGATCGTCCATCTGGAGGACATCTTCGATATTTCCTGGGAGGCGGAAAACGCTCTATGAACAGTCGCAAAGTGCTCAACATCCTCGGGAAAATCATCCTGACAGAAGCCCTGCTGATGCTCCCGTCCCTGATCGTATCGCTGATCTACGGCGACGGAGACGCCAAATTCTTTGTCTGGACCATGATCCCGGCGGGCCTGCTGGGCGCGGTCCTCAGCGCGGTCCAGCCTCGGGATCCCCGGCTGTCCAGCCGGGACGGATACCGCATTGTGGCTTACGGCTGGCTCCTGATCTCCTTCATCGGCGCTGTCCCCCTGTACTGCACCGGCCAATTCCCCTCCTTCTGGTACGCGCTGTTTGAGGTTGTTTCCGGCTTCACCACCACAGGGTCCTCTGTGCTGGCCAAGCCGGAGCTGCTCCCCCACGGGGTCCTCTTTTGGCGCAGCTTCACCCATTGGATCGGCGGTATGGGCGTGCTGGTGTTCGTGCTGATGATCATCCCAATGAACAACGACAGCTCCATGCACCTGGTCCGCGCGGAGGTCCCCGGCCCCACCGCCGGGAAGCTGGTCCCCCGCATGAAGCACACCTCCACCATCCTGTACGGGATCTACACCACAATGACAGCCGTCTTGGTCATCCTGCTCCTGCTGGGCGGCGTTTCCCTTTTTGATAGCCTGTGCCTGTCCTTCGGCACCGCCGGAACCGGCGGCTTTTCCCTGAGCTCTGCCGGCATCGCAGGGTATGGCAGTGACTATGTGGAAATCGTGCTGGCCGTCTTTATGGTTCTGTTCGGCGTCAATTTCAATATCTACTACCTGATCCTCCTGGGACGCATCCGGGACGCCGTGCGCTCGGAGGAGGTGCGCTGTTATCTCGGGATCATCACGGTGGCCACCATTGCCATCACCGTCAACATCTGCACCTCGCTGGCTTCCCTGGGCGAGTCCCTGCGGCACGCCTTTTTTCAGGTATCCAGCATCATCACCACCACCGGCTTTGCCACCGTGGATTTCAACCTGTGGCCGGAATTTTCCAAGCACACCCTGGTGCTGCTGATGGTGATCGGCGCCTGCGCCGGCTCCACAGGCGGCGGCCTGAAGGTCTCCCGCATCATCATCCTGGTCAAATCCTTCTTTGCGGAGATCCGGTATATCGTGAGCCCAAAGTCCGTGCAGTCGGTGCGGCTCGAGCACAAATATGTGGATAAGGCGACCTTAAATTCCACGCGCACCTACGCGGCTGCCTATATGATCCTGGTGTGCTTATCCACCTGGCTCCTCTCCCTGGATGGCTACGACCTGATTACCAACCTGACGGCGGTCCTCTCCTGTATCAACAACATCGGACCCGGCCTGGCGCTGGTGGGCCCGATGGCAAACTTCGGCATCTACTCCGACTGGGCAATGATCCTGCTGTCGCTGGTCATGCTCATCGGCCGCCTGGAGATCTTCCCTATTTTCATGATCTTCTCCCCCTCCCTCTCTCCCCGCTGGCTGCGGTCCAAAAGGCCCTCGGAGCATGGGGCGGAGCCGCTTTGAACGCCGTAACCGGGCCCGGTACAGCCATCTTCCCTCAAGAACAGACCGGCCAGGATGCACAGGCTCGATTTCCAGGGAACGATCGGCCTGCACCAGGCCATCCGCCGCGCTGGCCCGGCCCTGTGAGGCCGCCGCAAACTGCATCGCTGAAGCTTTCGTACCTGTAAAATTCCGGGACGGTGTTCAAAACCGGCCCTCATGGTCAGCAGGTTTCCCTACTTTTTATAGAGGGGGAGCATATTCCTTCCCGGCCGATGTGATCCGGTACTTTCCGGAGCTTTCACCGTATGAGCTGCGGCTTGGAACGAAAACCGGAAGATCAACTGCTTGGAAATGAAAAAGCCGCGCAAATCCATGCGATTTGCACAGCTTTACCGTCAAAATAACCACACCGCCAGGTGTGGTTATTTTTTATGGCCCAAGTAGTATGAAAGGATCTGTGGAAATCCAGTCAAATCAATGGTTTGCAGGTCGTCAGCAAGAGGTTCTTATCTCAAATTGTACGCTCCCACACTTTTACTTGCGTGATTACATCGCGCAGACGATCACCGCCAACTATATACTCCAGAATTTCGTCGGCGGTATCGCACCATTTCTCGGTCCGAGCGTTTACTTCCGCGGAGCCGGCCTGACAAATCACCATTTTAGGCGCTGCATCTGCTGCAGGAGAAATACAGCCAAAGCAGCAGTACAGCACGCCATTCCACTCGAACTGGACTTCGCCGCCGCGTCGCATACACTGCTTGAAATCACTGATCGTTTTAAAACGATTATCTTCAAAACTGTTTGTGCCGACTCTTGTTGCCATGTTGATGTTCCTCCCGTACAAAAAGTGCTTAGTAGTCTGTTCCTTGCCGAAGTGAAAGCCTGACTGATCCCATATGATGCTATGTTGGTGTGGAACTTCATGATACTTGGGGAAGCCGTGGTCTGTATGGTGAATTTCCAAATATGCTTTTCCGTCAGAATCAATCAGCGTTTCAATAAGTTCTCCTTTTGCTGTATAGGTATATTTTATTTCGCCCGGCTCTCCCCAGAATCGATTATCCTCTGGTTTTGACGGTTTGATTTCTCCACCGTAGGCACTTCCGCCGCCCTTGCCAATCAGGAACGGCTCTATTGTATCATAATTTGTATAGAAAGAGCCACCAATTTTGAAAGATTCCAAATCTTCTTTCTGAAATCCTCGTTCGTAATTCATATACCGCCAGGAACTGCGTTCATAGTCCACATCAATAATATTTCCCTGCATTTCGGGAAACGGTGTATTGTAACAGATGATTTTCTCCGGCTCAATGCGCCGCAGCATTTCGTTGTATCCTGCCATGAACCACTCTTTTTGACCCTGGCGGTTGTCGTGTTCGGACGCCATGTAGGTGGAAACAGCCACCACACTGCCTTTTTCGATCCCGTCAAAGCAGAAATCGAACGTGGATTTATCGCCCCAGTTGACGGTGGGAATGACCCGGAGTCCTTTGGATGCCCAGTAAGCGCCGCACCAGCGATTACGAAATACATTGTAAAGCTGCATAACAGGCGCCATTTCCAGGTACATACTGAAATCCGGCGACAGCACCGCACGGTACCGGGATAGTTTTTCAATGTCATTGTCGGGG